>DAOTEJ010000034.1:21935-25035 GCA_035454085.1 Burkholderiaceae bacterium
TCGCGGCTAGCCGCCGCCGCGGTGCGCGCTCAGGCGGCGCGGGTGGCCGGTGCGAGGTTGGGCTCGAAGCGCTCGCACAGGGCGAGCAGGCGCAGTGCGTCCTGGGGCGCGTGGCCGGCGGCGGCGTTGTCGAAGAACACCCACACGGCGCAACCCCGGGCGCGCCAGCCTTCGATGCGGCCGGCCCACTCGGCGAGTTCCGCGTCGCCGTAGCGCGAGACATAGGTGCGCTCGCGACCATGCAGGCGCACGTACACGGTGCCCCCGGTGACGGCGTCCCAGCGCGGCCAGTTGCGCGCATCCGAAATCACGTTCACCGCGCCGTGCTCCGAGAGCAGTTCGGCCACCTCGGGGATGAACCAGGACTCGTCGCGGAACTCGAAGGCGTGGCGCACCTCGGGCCAGGCGCGCAGCAACTGCAGGAAGCCCGCGAGACGCAGGTAGTCGCAGGCCCAGGCGCGCTTGATCTGCCACAGCACCACACCGAGCTTGTCGCCCAGGGCCTGGGCACGCGCGCGCTCGGCAGCCACGTTGTGGGGCTGCACCGCGAGGCGGCGCACGTGGGTCACGTGGCGGCTACCCTTCATCGCGAAGCGAAAGCCCGGCGGTGTCTCGAGGGCCCAGCGCGCCAGGGGCTCGCGGTCGAAACGCGGGTCGGCAGTGGCATTGACCTCGACCGCGTCGAAGCGCGTGGCGTAGCGGCTCAGCCAGTCGGCGCGCGGCGCGCCGTCATAGAAGCCGCCACCCCACTCGGGATAGCTCCAGCCGCTCGTGCCGATGCACAAGCCGCGTCCGTCCTTCTGCTGCTTCCCCTCGACTGCCATTGGCTGCTCCTGCCTCGCCGAACCGCGCCCGCTTGAGCACACTGTGTCGCCGGCGCCGCGCAGCGTCAACGCGCGGGCGCCCCATCCCGTGCGGCATGCGCCGCGCGAGTCCCGAGCATCGCCGGCAGGCCGCCCTCGGCACTGCGCGCGGGACCGATACAATCCCTGCACCGCAACATCGTTTCCGCGCATGAGCACCCAGGACGCCCGACCTGCGCCCAAGGCAGGCAAGGACACGCCGGCCCCGGCCGCCAACTTCATCCGCACCCTGATTGCGGAGGACTTGGCACGCGGCGCCTACGAGCCGCGCCACTGGATCGGCCGGCCCGGCGTCTACTCCGAGCAGGCGCGCGGCGCACTCGACCCGGCCCGCATCCGCACCCGCTTCCCGCCCGAGCCCAACGGCTACCTGCACATCGGCCACGCCAAGAGCATCTGCCTGAACTTCGGGCTGGCGCGCGACTTCGGCGGGCGCTGCCACATGCGCTTCGACGACACCAACCCGGTCAAGGAGGACCAGGAGTACGTCGACTCGATCCTCGACGCGGTGCGCTGGCTGGGCTACGACTGGGAGCACGGCGCCGAGCGCAATCTGTATCACGCCAGCGACTACTTCGACGCGATGTACGCGTTCGCCGAGCACCTGATCACGACCGGCTACGCCTACGTCGACGAGCAGAGCGCCGACGAAATGCGCGCCACCCGCGGCACGCTCACCGAGCCCGGCCGCGACTCGCCCTACCGCGAGCGCGCGCCCGAAGAGAACCTGCGCCTGTTCCGCGAGATGCGCGCCGGACAGCACCCCGAGGGCAGCATGGTGCTGCGGGCCAGGATCGACATGGCCTCGCCCAACATCAACCTGCGCGACCCGGCGATCTACCGCATCCGCTTCGCCGAGCACCACATGACCGGCGACGCCTGGTGCATCTACCCGATGTACACCTACGCGCATCCGATCGAGGACGCGCTCGAGAACATCACCCACTCGATCTGCACTCTCGAGTTCGAGGATCAGCGACCGTTCTACGACTGGGTGCTCGAGCGCATCGTGCCCGTGCTGCGCGCGCCGCAATTCGAGCAGGCACGCGCCTTGATCGCACAGATCCGCGCCAGCGGCATCGAGGGCGCCAAGGAATTCGCCCTGGCCTGCTTCAACGCCGCCGACAAGCTGGGCGACTCGATCCACGAGCGCCACGTCGAAGGTCTGTTCCAGACCTGGGAGCGGGACCGCGAGAGCGTGCTCGCCCAACTGCCGGCCTTCTTCGACCTGCTCGAGCGCCACACCGAGCACTTCACGCCCCTGCTGCAAAGGGCGCTCGAATCGCGCAAGCCCAACTTCTTCCTGCTGCCGCACCAGCATGAGTTCAACCGCCTCAACCTGAGCTACGTGGTGATGAGCAAGCGCAAGCTCATCACCCTGGTCGAGGAGGGCCGCGTCGACGGCTGGGACGACCCGCGCATGCCCACCATCGTCGGGCTGCGCCGCCGCGGCTACACGCCCCAGTCGCTGCAGCTCTTTGCGGAGCGCATCGGGGTGAGCAAGAGCCCGCAGTGGATCGACTATGCGGTGCTCGAGCAGGCGCTGCGCGACGACCTCGATGCCCGTGCGCCGCGCGCCGTGGCCGTGTTGCGCCCGCTGAGGCTCGTGCTCGACAACGTGCCCGAGGGCCACACCGAGCACACCCACGCCCCGGTGCACCCGCAGCGCCCCGAGCTTGGCACCCGCGCCATCGCCTTCGAGCGCGAGCTGTGGATCGAGGCGGACGACTTCGCCGAGGTGCCGCCGCCGGGCTTCCATCGTCTGGCGCTCGGCCCCGACGGCGCGCCCGGCGCCCCGGTGCGGCTGCGCTACGGCTACGTGATCCGGCCCACGCGGGTGGAGCGCGACGCCAGTGGCGCGGTGATCGCCCTGCACGCCGAGATCCTGCCCGACACCAAGAGCGGCACGCCGGGCGCCTCCAGCGTCAAGACCAAGGCCGCGATCCACTGGCTGCCGGTGAGCCGTGCCGTGCCGGCCGAAGTGCGCATCTACGAGCGCCTCTTCACCGAGGCCCAGCCCGACGCCAGCGAGCGCGACTTCCGTGACTTGCTCAACCCCGCGAGCAAGACCGTGCTCACCGCCTACGTCGAGCCCGCGCTGGCCGAGGCCCAGCCCGACGAGCGTTTCCAGTTCGAGCGCACCGGCTACTTCGTCGCCGACCGCAAGGACCACGCTCCGGGCAAGCCGGTGTTCAACCTCGCGGTGGGCTTGAAGGACTCCTGGGGCGGGAAGTAGC
>DAOTEJ010000035.1:0-19850 GCA_035454085.1 Burkholderiaceae bacterium
TGGCTCAGGGCACGATCTCCTGGGTCTCGTCCTTGCGGGCGGGCTTGACCAGATCCTCGCGCTTGACGCCGAGGTACATGGCGATCGCCGCGGCGACGAACACCGACGAGTAGATGCCGAAGATGATGCCGATGGTCAGCGCCAGCGCGAAGTAGTGCAGCGCCGGACCGCCGAAAAAGAACATCGCCAGCGTCATGCACAGCGTCGAGCCGTGGGTGATCATGGTGCGCGAGATCGTGGCCGTGATCGCGGAGTTGATCACCTCCTGGGTGTCGGCGCGGCGCATCTTCTTGAAGTGCTCGCGCACCCGGTCGAAGATGATCACGGACTCGTTGACCGAGTAGCCCAGCACCGCCAGCACCGCCGCCAGCACCGGCAGCGAGAACTCCCAGCGGAAGATGGCGAACACGCCCAGCACGAGAATCACGTCGTGCAGGTTGGCGACGATCGCGGCCACCGAGAACTTCCACTCGAAGCGCAGGGCCAAGTAGATCATGATGCCCACGATCACGAGCAGCAGCGCCAGGCCGCCGTCGTGGGCCAGTTCCTCGCCCACCTGCGGCCCGACGAATTCGACCCGCTGCAGCTTGGCGCTCGCGTCCAGCGCTTGCAGCACCTCCATGATCTGCTGCGCCTGCTGGCCGGAGTTGCCTCCGTCGCGCAGCGGCAGGCGGATGAGCACGTCACGCGCGGTGCCGAAGTTCTGCACCGAGAACTCGCCCTCCACCTTGGGCGTGATCGCGCCGCGGATCTTCTCGAGCTCGGCGGCCTGCGCGTAGCTCACCTCCATCACCGTGCCGCCGGTGAACTCGATCGACAGCGCGAGGCCGCGGGTGACGAGGAAGAACACGGCGACCAGGAACGAGATCAGCGAGATCGCGTTCAGGATCAGCGAGTAGCGCATGAAGGGAATCGTGCGCTTGATGCGGAAGAACTCCATTTACTTCTCCTGGCGCGAGGCGTTCACTTGGCCGCGGCGGTGTCGGGCCGCCAGACCTGGCCCACCGAGATGGCCGCGAGCTTCTTGCGGCTGCCGTAGACCAGGTTGACCAGCGCGCGCGACACGAACACGGCGGTGAAGATCGAGGTGAGGATGCCCAGGCAGTGCACCACCGCGAAGCCGCGCACCGGACCCGAGCCGAAGATCAGCAGGGCCACGCCCGCGATCAGCGTGGTGATGTTCGAGTCCAGGATGGTGGCGAAGGCCTTGTCGTAGCCCTCGGTGATCGCCTGCTGCGGCGGCCGGCCGTTGCGCAGTTCCTCGCGCACGCGTTCGTTGATCAGCACGTTCGCGTCGATGGCCATGCCCAGCGCCAGCGCGATGGCGGCAATGCCGGGCAGGGTCAGCGTGGCCTGCAGCAGCGACAGCAGCGCGATCAGCATCATCACGTTGCACGCCAGCGCCACCACCGAGATCAGGCCGAAGACGCGGTAGTACAGGATCATGAACACCGCGATCGCCGCGAAGCCGTAGAGCGTGGAGTAGAAGCCGCGCTTGATGTTCTCGGCTCCCAGGCTGGGGCCGACCAGGCGCTCCTCGATGATCTCCATGGGCGCGGCCAGCGAGCCCGAGCGGATCAGCAGCGCCAGGTCGGTGGTCTCCTGCACGCTGAAGTTGCCGGTGATCTGGAACTGGTTGCCGAACTCGCCCTGGATCGTGGCCACCGAGATCGCCTCGCCCTTGCCCTTCTCGTAGAGCACGATGGCCATGGGCTTGCCGATGTTGTCGCGGGTGATCGCGCGCATCGCGCGCCCGCCGGCCTCGTCGAGCCGCACCGACACCGCCGGACGCTGGTTCTGGTCCATGGTGGCGGCGGCGTTGTTGAGCTGGTTGCCCGTGACCACCACCTCGCGCTTGAGGCCGACCTGGCCGGTGCCGCCGTTGGCGCGGCGCTCGGGCACCGTCAGCGCCGCCGAGCCGGGCTGCGCCGCGGTATCCACCATGCGGATCTCGAGCGTGGCCGTGCGGCCGATCAGTTGCTTGGCGCGCGCCACGTCCTGCACGCCGGGCAACTGCACCACGATGCGGTCGGCGCCCTGCTGCTGGATCACCGGCTCGGCCACGCCGAGCTCGTTGATGCGGTTGTGCAGGGTGCTGATGTTCTGCTTGAGCGCGCTGTCCTGCACCTCCTTGCGCGTGGCCGGCGTCAGGCTCACCACCAGGCTCAGCTCAGAGCCCGTGCCTTCCTCGCGGAACTGCAACTCGCGCAGGGAGTCGCGCAGCAGGTCCTCGGCGCGGGCGCGCGCCTCGGGTTCGCGGAAGGCGATCACCAGGGTGTCGCCGTCGCGCCGGATGCCGGCATGGCGGATGTTCTTGTCGCGCAGCAGGGTGCGCATGTCGCTGGTGAAGGTCTCGAGCCGCTTGTCCACCGCGGCGCGCATGTCGACCTGCATCAGGAAGTGCACGCCGCCGCGCAGGTCCAGGCCCAGGTACATCGGCAGCGCGTGGATCGCGCGCAGCCAGGCCGGCGTGTTGGGCACCAGGTTGAGCGCCACGGTGTAGCCGGCATCGGCGGGGTCGGGGTTGAGCGCGCGCTCGAGCGCCTCGCGGCCCTTGAGCTGCAACTCCGCCTCGGTGGGGCGGAAGCGCACGCGCACGCTGCTGCTCTGCGCGCCGGCGTCGAAGTAGACGTTCTCGGGCTTGATCCCGGCCGAGCTCAGGATGGACTCGACCCGGCCCATCAGGGCCGGATCGACCTTCACCGTGGACTTGGCGCCCGAGACCTGCAGCGCGGGCGACTCGCCGAAGAAGTTCGGCAGCGTGTACACCAGGCCGAACAACAGGGCGATGCCGATCGCGACGTACTTCCAGAGGGGATATCGATTCATGGCGAGAACCCTGGCGGGTTGCCCGGTGGGACAGGCGAGGCGCCTGGACGGCGGGGTGTGAAACGGATCCGGGCGCCCTCGCGGGCGCCCGGTGCAGACATCAGATCGACTTGAGCGTGCCCTTGGGCAACAGGGTCTGGATCGCCATGCGCTGCATGGAGATCTCGACCGGCTTGCCGTCCACGGCGGCGATCTGCAGGGTCACGTACTGGTCCGAGAGCTCGGTGATCTTGCCGGTGATGCCGCCGGCGGAGACCACCTCGTCGCCCTTGTTCAGGCCGTCGATCAGCGCCTTGTGCTCCTTCTGGCGCTTGACCTGCGGACGGATCAGCAGGAAGTAGAAGACCACGAAGATCAGGACCATGAAGCCCAGCGAGGTCAGCATGGACTCGGGGCCGGCCTGCGCGGCGGGCGCGGCCTGGGCGTAGGCGTCGGAAATCAGGAACACGGGCATCTCCAGTCGTTCGGTCGGGCGGCGAGACCCACGGGGCCCCGCCGCAAAGCCGCGCGATTATAGCCAGCCGCCCGCACCCGCCCCGGCACCGGGATTACGCGATCCCGCGCGCCCGATCGGCGGCAAATTCGGCGCGGAAGGCGGCAAAGCGGCCCGCCTCCAGCGCCTCGCGCGCCTGGCGCATCAGGTCCAGGTAGAAGTGCAGGTTGTGGATGGTGTTGAGGCGCGCGCCCAGGATCTCGTTGACCCGCTGCAGGTGGTGCAGGTAGGCGCGGCTGAAGTGGCGGCAGGTGTGGCAGGCGCAGCTCTCGTCCAGCGGGCGCGTGTCCGCGCGGTAGCGGCTGTTGCGCAGCTTGACGTCGCCGTAGCGCGTGAAGAGCCAGCCGTTGCGCGCGTTGCGGGTGGGCATGACGCAGTCGAACATGTCCACACCGTGGCCGATGCCGTCGAGCAGGTCCTCGGGCGTACCCACCCCCATCAGGTAGCGCGGGCGCTCGGCGGGAAGGCGGTGGGCCAGGTGATCGAGGATGCGCATCATCTCGGGCTTGGGCTCCCCCACCGACAGGCCGCCGATGGCGTAGCCGTGAAAGCCGATCTCGGTCAGGCCGGCGAGCGACTCATCGCGCAGTTGCTCGAACATGCCGCCCTGCACGATGCCGAAGAGCGCGTTGCGGTTGCCCGTGCGGTCGAACTCGTCGCGCGAGCGCTGCGCCCAGCGCAGCGACAGGCGCATCGAGTCCGCGGCTTCCTTCTCGGTCGCGGGGCGGCCGTCGATCTCGTAGGGGGTGCACTCGTCGAACACCATCACCACGTCGGAGTCGAGCACCTTCTGGATGCGCATCGACTCCTCGGGAGTGAGCAGCAGCCGATCGCCGTTGATCGGCGAGGCAAAGCGCACGCCCTCCTCGCTGATCTTGCGCAGCTTGCCCAGAGAAAAGACCTGGAAGCCGCCGGAATCCGTGAGGATGGGCCGCTCCCAGCCCATGAAGCGGTGCAGCCCCTGGTGGGCCTCGATCACGTCGAGCCCCGGCCTCAGCCAGAGGTGGAAGGTGTTGCCCAGCACGATCTGTGCGCCGTCGGCCTCGAGCTCGTGCGGCGCCATCGCCTTGACCGTGCCGTAGGTGCCCACGGGCATGAAGATCGGGGTCTCGACCACGCCGTGGTTGAGCCTGAGCCGGCCGCGGCGGGCGCGGCCTTCGGTGGCCAGGACTTCGAAGCTCAGGGCCATCAGGCTTTCCTCTCGATGAGCATGGCGTCGCCGTAGCTGAAGAAGCGGTAGCCCCGTGCGACGGCGTGCGCATATGCGGCCAGGATGCGCTCGCGCCCGGCCAGCGCCGACACCAGCATCAGCAGGGTGGACTTGGGCAGGTGGAAGTTGGTGATCAGCGCATCGACCACGCGAAAGGCGTAGCCGGGCGTGATGAAGAGCGCCGTGTCGCGGGCGCCCCCCTGCACCCGCCCGGAAGCCACGGCGGCGGACTCGAGCGTGCGCAGGCTGGTGGTACCCACCGCGACCACGCGCCGGCCGGCGGCCTTGGCGGCGTTGATGCGCGCCGCGGCCTCGTCGGTGATGCAGCACCACTCCGCGTGCATCCTGTGCTCGGCAAGGTTTTCCACCCGTACCGGCTGGAAGGTGCCCGCGCCCACGTGCAGGGTCACGAACACGCGCTCGATGCCGCGCGCCGCCAGGCGTTCGATCATCTCGGGCGTGAAGTGCAGGCCGGCCGTGGGCGCGGCCACCGCGCCGGGCTTGGCCGCATAGACCGTCTGGTAGCGACGCTCGTCCTGCGCGTCGGCCGCGTGGGTGATGTACGGCGGCAACGGCACCTCGCCCAGGCGATCGAGCGTGGCGAGCACGGGCTCGTCGAACTCGAGCGCATAGAACTCGCCGTCGCGACCGCTGACCGTGGCGCCCACCGTGGCCGCGCCGCTGCCGAAGGAAAGGCGCGTGCCGGCCCTGGGCGACTTGCTCGCCCGCAGCAAGGCAAGCGCAGTGCACGGCCCGGTCACGCGTTCGACGAGCGCCTCGACCTTCCCGCCCGTGGCCTTCTCGCCGTGCAGCCGCGCCTTGATCACCCGCGTGTCGTTGAACACCAGCAGGTCGTCGGGCCGCAGCAGGGTCTCGAGTTCAGCGAAGCGCCGGTCCGCCAGCCCGTCGGGCGCGAGGTGCAGCAGGCGCGAGTCGCCGCGGCGCTCGGGCGGGCTCTGAGCAATCAGCTCGGACGGCAGTTCGAAATCGAAGTCGGAGAGTTTCAGATCGGCGTTCATGGCTTGACCGGCCAGGAGTGAGGGAATCGCAGACCGCTCCCCGTCCGGAGCCCGAGGAAAGCGAAGGTTCTGGCTTGAGCAGGCCTCGCGCAGCGAGGTCTGCAGCACCTTGGATGCGAGTGCGCTCCCGCAGGGCTCGCGTGCCTTCAAAGTGAGTCTGGTGCCCGGGGAGGGATTCGAACCCTCACGCTGTTTAGGCGGCGGATTTTGAATCCGCTGTGTCTACCGTTCCACCACCCGGGCGCGATCGCGATTATCGCCTGCGCGGCTTCAGCCCTGCTGCACCGGCACGTGGTGGCGCAGTTCCTTCTGCCGGTTGCGCTCGTCCACGAACACCAGGCGCGGCTGATGGCTGCGCGCCTCGTCTTCCGTGTAGTCGGCGAAGGTGGCGATGATCACCAGGTCGCCCACCTGCGCCTGGCGCGCCGCCGAGCCGTTGAGCGAGATCGTGCCCGAGCCGCGCTCGGCCACGATGGCGTAGGTGTTCAGGCGCGCGCCGTTGGACACGTTCCAGATCTCCACCCGCTCGAACTCGCGGATGTCGGCGGCCTCGAGCAGGTCGAGGTCGATCGCGCAGGAGCCTTCGTAGTGCAGCTCGGCGGCAGTGACGGTGGCGCGGTGGATCTTGGACTTGAGCAGGTTGCGTTGCACGCCGGCTCCTAGATCTCGAGGTTGTCGATCAGGCGCGTGGGGCCGATCTTCGCGGCGGCCAGCACCACCAGCGGCGTGCCCGCGGCGATCTGCTCGGTGCTGGGCGCGGTGAGCGAGTCCTGGCGGCGCAGCGCCACGTAGTCCACCTTCCAGCCGCGCGCGCCGAGCTCGCGCACGGCCTCGGCCTCGATCGCGGCGCGGTCGGTGGCGCCGGCCTTGAGCTTGGCCTGCACTTCGCGCAGCACGGCGTGCAGGCGCGGCGCCTCGGCGCGCTCGGCGGCGCTGAGGTAGCGGTTGCGCGAGGACAGGGCCAGGCCGTCGGCATCGCGCACCGTCTCATGCGGCACGATCTCGGTGGGCAGGGCGAACTGACGGCACATGTTGCGCACGATCATCAGCTGCTGGTAGTCCTTCTTGCCGAACACGGCCACGCGCGGCTGCACGCAGGAGAAGAGCTTCATCACCACGGTCGACACGCCGGTGAAGAAGCCCGGCCGAAACTCGCCCTCGAGGATGTCGCCCAGGTCGTTGGGCGGCTGCACGCGGTAGCTCTGCGGCTCGGGGTACATCTCGCCCTCGTTGGGCGCGAACAGCGCGTACACCCGGTTCTGGGCCTGCAGCTTGGCGATGTCGTCGGCCAGGGTGCGCGGGTACTTGTCGAAGTCCTCGTTGGGGCCGAACTGCAGCCGGTTCACGAAGATCGAGGCCACCACCGGGTCGCCGTGGCGGTGCGCCATCTCCATCAGCGCCAGGTGGCCGGCATGGAGGTTGCCCATGGTCGGCACGAAGGCGATGCGGTTCTGGCCGCGCAGCTGGTCGCGCAGTTCCTCAATGGTGTGAACGACTTTCATGGGCCTCGGCGCCGGGTGGACGGCGCGCGGGCGGACTAGAAACTGTGCTCGAGCGCCGGAAAGGCGCGCGATTGTACGGCAGCCACATAGGCCTCGATGGCCGCGCGGATGCCGGGCGCGCCGTCCATGAAGTTCTTCGCGAACTTGGGCACGCGCCCCGGATAGACCCCGAGCAGGTCGTGCAACACCAGCACCTGGCCGGCGCAGTCCTTGCCGGCGCCGATGCCGATGGTGGGCATGGTGAGCATCTCGGTCAGCTCGGCAGCCAGCGCGGCGGGCACCATCTCCAGCACCAGCATGCTGGCACCCGCGGCCTGCAGCGCCAGCGCATCGGCCTTGAGGCGCTCGGCCGCGGCCTCGGTCTTGCCCTGCACGCGGTAGCCGCCCAGGGCGTGGACCGACTGCGGCGTGAGCCCCAGGTGCGCGCACACCGGGATGCCGCGCGAGGCCATCATCTCGACGGCCGGCACCAGCCAGTCGCCGCCCTCGACCTTCACCATCTGCGCCCCGGCCTGCATCAGGCGCGCGGCGTTGTCGTAGGCGGCGCGCGCGTCCGACTGGAAGGTGCCGAAAGGCAGGTCGGCGATCACCCAGGCGCTGCGGTTGCCGCGCGCCACCGCGGCGGTGTGGTACGCCATCTGCTCGAGCGTGACCGGCAGCGTGGAACCGTGCCCCTGCACCACCATGCCGAGCGAATCGCCCACCAGCAGGCAGTGCACGCCGGCGGCGTCGAGCAGCGCGGCGAACGAGGCGTCGTAGCAGGTGAGCACGGCGATGGGCTGGCCCTCGGCGCGCATCCTGGCCAGCGTGTGCAGCGTCACGGGCTTGCGGGCGGCCTCGGCGGGCGCGTTGGCATACATGGCGGTCTCCGTGGGACTCGGGTGGGCTGGCCTCAGGCGGCCAGGTTGAAATGCTCGCGCCGGCCGCGCATCCCCGCAACGCGGGTCAACAGCAGGTCCAGGTCGGCCGGCGCATCGGCCAAATCGAGATGCTCGGTATTGACCTCGAGCACCGGCGCGGCCTCGTAGCGGTGGAAGAACTCGGCATAGGCCGCGCTCAGGCGCTCCAGATAGGCACGCGACAGGCCCGACTCGGCAGGATCGGCGCGGCGCGCCACGCGCGCCGCCAGAGTCGCCGGCTCGGCGCGCAGGTAGATCACCAGGTCGGGCACCACCGCGTCCAACGCCATGCGAGCAGCCAGCGCCTCGTACAGGGCGAGTTCGTCGGGCGCGAGCGTGAGCCGCGCGAACAGCGCGTCCTTCTCGAACAGGAAGTCGGCCACCAGGGGCCGCGCGGCGCGCCGCCCGGCGAGCACCCGGTGCTGCGCCGCGCGCTGCACGAGGAAGGCCAGCTGGGTGGCCAGCGCGTGGCGCGCGCCCTCGCGGTAGTAGCGCGCCAGGAAGGGGTTGTCGTGGGGCGCCTCGAGCAGCAGCTCCGCGCCCAGGCGCTGCGCCAGACGGCGCGCGAGCGTGGTCTTGCCCACCCCGATCGGCCCTTCGATCACCACGTGCGCGGGCAAGGGCTTCATGGGGAACGGAAGATGAAGTAGACCGCGCCCACCATGCACAGCCCCGCCCAGAGGTAGTCGAGCTTGAGCGGCTCGCGCATGTAGAACACCGCGAAGGGCACGAACACCGACAGGGTGATGACCTCCTGCAGGATCTTGAGCTGCCCCAGGCTCATCGCCGTGTAGCCGATGCGGTTCGCAGGCACCTGCAGCAGGTACTCGAACAGCGCAATCCCCCAGCTCACCAGCGCGGCGATCCACCACGGGCGGTCGTTGAGGTTCTTGAGGTGTGCGTACCACGCGAAGGTCATGAAGACGTTCGAGGCGATCAGCAACCCCGTGGTCTGGACGACGACCGGAATCGCGGGCACGGCGCCTCAGGCGGGGTGAGGACAGGGCTCGACGCGCTGGTCGGCCACGCCGGCCAGCAGGGACTCGACGCTGCCCTGCCCCGGCACGATCAGGCCGGGGGCCAGGTCAGCCAGCGGACGCAGCACGAAGGCCCGCTGGTGCATGCGCGGGTGCGGCAGCGTCAGCGGCGCCGACTGCAGGCTCAGTTCGTCGTAGAGCAGCAGATCCAGATCGACCGAGCGCGGCGCGTTGCGCTTGGCACCGCGGCGCTTGCGCCCGAGCATGAGCTCGAGGTCCAGCAGGTGCAGCAGCAGGGCGTAGGGCTCGAGTTCGGTGTCGAGCCGCGCCACCGCGTTCAGGTAGTCGGGGCCTTCGGCGTCGATCGGCGCGGTGAGGTAGTAGGGCGACACGGCGACGAGCTCGGACTTCTCGAGCACGCGCAGCGACTCGAGCGCCGCCTCGAGGGTCTCGCGCGCCTCGCCCTGGTTGGCCCCCAGGCCGACGTAGGCGGGCCGCCTCATGCTGCCTCGGGCGCAGGACGCGCGCGTCCGCTGCCGCCGCGCCGACGGCGGCGACGCGCGCCGGAAGCGGGCGCGCCGGGCGCCGAGTCGGCGGCGTAAGCATCGGGCGCGCTGCGCGCCGCACGCTCGGCCGCGAGAACCTCGGCGCTGAGCCTGGCGCGCTCCTCCTCGCCGGCTTGCGCGTAGCGGCTCCACCAGTCGACCAGCGCGGGGTCGATCTCGCCGGCCTCGGCACGCAGGGCCAGGAAGTCGAAGCCCGCGCGGTAGCGCAGGTGCTCCGCCAGGCGCGCCGGCGCCTGCCCGGTGCGCCGCTCGAAGCGCGGTTGCAGCCCCCAGATCTCGCGCATGTCCGAGGCGTAGCGCTTCTGGATCGCGAGCTTCTCGGTCTGGGTGGCGAGCACCTCGTCGATCGCCGTGTTGAGCGCCGGGATGCGGTGCTCGCCACGCGCGCAGCGTGCGTTCCACTGCGCCAGCACCTCGTGCCACAGCAGCGTGGCGAACAGGAAGCTCGGGGCGATGTGGCGTCCCGCCTGCACGCGCTCGTCGGTGCGCGACAGCGCCAGCATCACGAAGCGCTCGCCCGCGGGCTGCTCGAGGATGATGTCGAGCAGCGGCAGCAGCCCGTGGTGCAGTCCCTCGACGCGCAGCCGGGTGATGCAAGCGACCGAATGGCCGCTGGTGAGCAGCTTGAGCATCTCGTCGAACAGCCGCGCCGCCGGGACGTTCTCGAGCAGGCCGCCAAGGCTGGCGATGGGCGCGCGCGTGGCCGGGTCGATCTCGAAGCCGAGCTTGGCCGCGAAGCGCACCGCGCGCAGCATGCGCACCGGGTCTTCGCGGTAGCGCGTGGCCGCGTCGCCGATCATGCGCAGGCGGCGCTTGCGGATGTCGCGCACGCCGTCGTGGTAGTCGAGCACCTCGCCGCTGGCCGGGTCGTAGTAGAGCGCGTTGATGCTGAAGTCGCGCCGCGTGGCGTCCTCGTACTGCTCGCCGAACACGTTGTCGGCCAGCACGCGGCCGTGCTCGTCGGTATCGACCTTGTCGCCGCCCAGGGCG
The DNA here is from genome assembly GCA_035454085.1 of Burkholderiaceae bacterium. Lineage (GTDB taxonomy): Bacteria > Pseudomonadota > Gammaproteobacteria > Burkholderiales > Burkholderiaceae_F > DAOTEJ01. Next base: position 10,486 of record DAOTEJ010000035.1, read on the forward strand.
CGGAAGGTCGAGACCTCGATCGTCTCGGAGCCGTGCATCACGTGCACCAGGCGGAAGCGGCGCCCGATGATGATCGCCCGGCGCGAGTGACGCTTGACCTCCTCGGGAGTGGCGTCGGTGGCCACGTCGAAGTCTTTGGGAATGATGCCCAACAGCAGGTCGCGCACCGCGCCGCCCACGATGAAGGCCTTGTAGCCGGCCTTGTGCAGACTCTCGCAGGTGCGCAGCGCAGCACGCGAGACGCGCGCGGGATCGATCCCGTGCTCGGCCACGGGGTAGCGCTTGGGCTCCTTGCGCAGGCGCGGCTTGCGGCTGAGCATGGTCTGCACGCGTTCGACCAGGCGCTTGATCAAGGCTGGCCTCCGGCGGCGGGGCGGCAGCGGGCGTCAGGCATGGGAGGGGACCAGTTCGAAGAGTTCGAGCAACTGCCAGCCGCGGCGTTGCGCCTGGGCGCGCAGCTGCGCGTCGGGATGGGTGGCCACCGCGCGGCCGCCGGCGGCGGCGACCCTCTCGAGCAGCGGCAGGTCATTGATCGAGTCGCTATAGAACACCAGCGACTCCAGGCCGTCCCAGCGTTCGCCGCGGGCGGCGAGGAACTCGTCCACCGCGCGCACCTTGCCCTCGAGGTAGGTATGCGTGCCGCTGTAGCGGCCGGTGAATTCGCCGTAGGCGTCCTCCTCGGGGCGCACCGCGAGCAGGTGCTCGATGCCGAAGGCCAGGGCCACCGGGCGCGTGACGAACTGGTGCGTGCCGGTCACCAGCGCCAGCACGTCGCCCGCGGCGCGGTGCCGCTCGACCAGGGCCAGCGCCTCGGGGCGCAGGGCCGGCTCGACGTGGGTGCGGAAGAACTCGGCGCGCCAGGTCTCGAGCCGGCGGCGCGGGAACTGGGCGAGCAGCCCCATCTGGAAGGCGAGGTAGGCCTCGACGTCGAAGCAGCCCGCCTTGTAGGTGCGGGCGAACTCGCGGATGCGCGCGCCGTAGTGCGCCTCGTCCAGCCCGGCGGCGCGCACCAGGAAGTGCGACCAGGTATCCGCGCTGTCGATCGGCAGCAGGGTGTGGTCGAGGTCGAAAAGGGCCAGTCGCATCGGCGCGGATTCTACGCGTCGCCCCGACCGCCCGCCGCGAGCCACTCGCGCAGCAGCGGCAGCGTGATGGGCCGCTTGCGCGCCAGGGCGTAGGCGTCGAGCGCGTCGAGCACCGCCACCTGGGTACGCATGTCGCGCGGCAGGTGCGCCAGCATCCAGGCGCGCACCTCGGGGGTGAGCACGATGCCGCGCGAGCCGGCGTGCGCCAGCAGGGCCTGCGCCTTCTCGACATCCGACAGCGCGTGGAGCTGATAAACCAGCCCCCACGCGAGGCGCGTGCGCACGTCCTCGCGCAGGTCCAGCCGCGCGGGCGGTGCCGCCCCGGCGCTGGCCAGGCGCGCGTCGGGCACGCCGCGAATCTCGTTGACCAGGCGAAAGAAGCGCGCCTGCCCCGCCTCATTCAGGGCGTCGGCGTCGTCCACCAGATAGAGCCGCGCCGCGGGGGTGAACTCGGGCACCGCGCCGGCGCGGCCCAGGCAGCCACCCTCGGCCGCCAGCGCGGCCAGCAGGTGCGATCTGCCGCAGCCCGGCTCGCCCCAGAGGTAGACGAACTGCGCCCCCTGCCCTGCCGCGAGCGCGCGCAGGGCGGCCACGGCCTCGGCGTTGCGGCCGGGCACGAAGTTGTCGAGGCTCGGGGTCAGCGGCTGGATCAGGTCCAGCGCGAGCTGTGCGGGGGAGTTCATGCAGAGAAGGTGATGCGCCGGTTGCGCCGCGGCCGCGGACGGGGGGCGGCAGGCATCGAATAAAATGGCGGCCTGCTCCCGCGCGCCGCGCAGTCTAGCGCGGCCCCACCGCCCACCTCCCTGCCCAAACATGAGCCCATCCCTGTCCTATGCCGCCGCCGGTGTCTCCATCGACGCTGGCGACGCGCTCGTCGAGCGCATCAAGCCGCTGGCCAAGCGCACGCTCATCCCCGGCGTGCTGGCGGGCATCGGCGGCTTTGGCGCCTTGTTCGAGGTTCCCAAGGGCTATGCCGAGCCGGTGCTGGTGACGGGCACCGACGGCGTGGGCACCAAGCTCAAGCTCGCCTTCACGCTCGACCGCCACGACACGGTGGGCCAGGACCTCGTGGCCATGAGCGTCAACGACATCCTGGTGCAGGGCGCGAGGTCGCTCTTCTTCCTCGACTACTACGCCTGCGGCAAGCTCGACGTGGAGGTCGCCGCGCGGGTGGTGGGCGGCATCGCCCGCGGCTGCGAGCTCGCCGGCTGCGCGCTGATCGGCGGCGAGACCGCCGAGATGCCCGGCATGTACCCCGAGGGCGAGTACGACCTCGCCGGCTTCGCGGTGGGCGTGGTCGAGAAGAGCCGGATCATCGACGGCCGCAGCATCGCGCCCGGCGACGTGGTGCTGGGGCTCGCCTCGAGCGGCCCGCACTCCAACGGCTACTCGCTGATCCGCAAGGTCGTCGAGGTGAGCGGCGCGGCCTGGGACACGCCGCTCGAGGGCCGCGCGCTGGTGGACCACGTGATGGAGCCCACCCGGATCTACGTCAAGTCGGTGCTCGCGGTGCTCGAGCAGGTGGGCATCAAGGGGCTGGCCCACATCACGGGAGGCGGGCTCACCGAGAACGTGCCGCGCGTGCTGCCTTCGGCGGTGCAGGCGCGCATCTCGCGCGGCGCGTGGACGCGCCCCGCGATCTTCGACTGGCTGCAGCGCACCGGCGGGATCGCCGAGGACGAGATGCACCGCGTCTTCAACTGCGGCATCGGCATGGTGGTGGTCGTGGCCGCGGCCGACGCACCGGCCGCGCTGGCCGCCTTTGCCGCCCAGGGCGAGACCGCGTGGCGCATCGGCGAGATCGTCGCCCGCCCCGCGGGTGCCCACGGCTGCCTGGTCGTCTAGACGCCGCGCTCGCTTGGCGCGTCGTGGGCGCGCGGCGCGTGCAAGCGCGCGCGCGCCAGGGCCGGGGCGACGATGTCTTCGGCCAGCGGATCGAGCCGCAGCGCCTCGGGCATGGAGCGCAGCCAGGTCAGCTGGCGCTTGGCCAGCTGGCGCGTGGCGGCGATGCCAGCCGCGCGAAACGCCGCGTAATCCGTCTCGCCGGCCAGATGCGCCCAGGCCTGGCGATATCCCACCGAGCGCAGCGCGGGCAGGTCGGCATGCAGGTCACCGCGCGCGCGCAGCTGGCGCACTTCATCCAGCAATCCGCCAGCCAGCATGGCGTCGAAGCGCTGTTCGATGCGCGCGTGCAGAAGCGCGCGGTCCGCGGGCATGAGTGCGATCGCGTCCAGACGCATGGGCGGCGCCGCGGCGGCACCCAGTTGCGCCGAGTAAGGACGGCCGGTGAGTTCGATCACCTCGAGCGCGCGGCCGATGCGCTGACGGTCCAGGGGCGCCAGGCGCGCCGCGGTGGCGGCATCCAGACGAGCGAGGCGCGAGTGCAAGGCCGGCCAGCCGAGTTGCGCGGCCTCGGCCTCGAGCCGCGCCCGCAGCGCGGGGTCGGCTGCCGGCAGGGCCGAGAGGCCGTGGCGCAGGGCGTGGGCGTAGAGCATGGTCCCGCCCACGATCAGCGGCAGCCGGCCGCGCGCGCGGATGGCGCGCACTGCGTCCACCGCGTCGCTCACGAACTCGGCGGCGGAGTACGGCTCGGACGGATCGCGAATGTCGATCAGGTGATGGGCCACCCGGGCGCGTTCGGCGCGGCTGGGCTTGGCCGAGCCGATGTCCAGACCCCGGTAGACCTGCGCCGAGTCGATCGACACGATCTCGATCGGCAAGGCATCGGCCAGACGCATGGCCAGCGCGCTCTTGCCGCTGGCGGTGGGGCCGAGCAGCAGCAGAGCTTCGGCGCCGTGGACTTGAGGGGACGAAAGTGGCATGGACTAGGTGGCCGGCGCGTGCGCTGTGGCAAGGCCTCGCGGCGCGGAGCGCCTATTGTAGGAAGGCGCTTCACCCGAGGAGTCCGCCATGAGCCAGACACCTGACAACAGCGAGCAGCAGCACTACAAACGCCAGTTTGGCGAGATCGACGCCGAGATCATGAAGATGGCCTCGCTGTGCGGCATCGACATCCTGGAGCCCGAGAACCTCGCCCGCGTGGTCCGCGCCGATGCGAGCGTGTGCACCAAGGACAACCCGATCGCCTGGAACAAGCTGGTGTCCCTGCTGCGCATGCACTACGTGGTGCGCTCCCGCGCCACGGAAGGCTTGGGCCAGGAAGAAGCCCAGCGCCTGATCTACCAGACGGTGAACGAGTTGCTCGCGCGCTGGAAGCCCGCGCCGGGCTAGCGGGCGGCAGGCGGCTCAGCGGCCACGCAGGAAGAGCCGGTCGAGGTCGGCGAGGCTCAGCTGCACCCAGGTGGGCCGACCGTGGTTGCACTGGTCGGCGCGCTCGGTGGCCTCCATCTGGCGCAGCAGGGCGTCCATCTCTTCGAGCGTCAGGCGGCGATTGGCGCGCACCGCACCGTGGCAGGCGAGCGTGGCGAGGATCTGGTTGCGCTGCTCGTCGATCACCCGCGAGCCGCCGAGCTCGCGCAGCTCGGCCAGCACCTCGCGCACCATTTGCGGCCCCGAGGCGTCGACGCCCACCGCCAGCACGGCCGGCACGGCTCGCAGCGCCAGTTGCGTGGGCGAAGCCGGCGAGAGCTCCAGGCCGAGCTCGGCCAGCGTCCCGGCCTGTTCCTCGGCGGTGATCATGTCGGCCGCCTCGACCGAGAAGACCTGCGGAATCAGCAGGCGCTGCTGGGGCACGGCGCGGGCGTCGTACTGCCGCTTCAAGCGTTCGTAGACGATGCGCTCGTGCGCGGCGTGCATGTCCACCAGCACCAGGCCGCGCGCGTTTTCAGCCAGCACGAAGACCCCGCCGATCTGCGCGATGGCGCGCCCCAGGGGCTGGGCTTCATCGGCGGCGGACGGCAGGGCGGGCCGCGCGCCGTGCGTCACCACGCTCGCCGATCCTTGCGCGTCGCGCGCCGCAAAGGCCATGTAGTCGGCCAGGGGCTGCGCCACGCCCAGAGTCGCCTGGCGTGGCCAGGCGCCCGGCGCAGGCGGTGCCACGGCCGCCGGCCAGGCCGCCGTGGAGTGTTCGGCAGGCGCCGCGGCGGCGGACTGCGCGGCCGGCGCGAGCGCAGCCAGCACCGCGCGCATCACCAGCTGGTGCACGGCCTGCGAGTCGCGGAAGCGCACCTCGCTCTTGGTCGGGTGGACGTTCACGTCGACGCGCTGCGGATCGATCTCGAGGAACACGCAGTACATCGGCTGCGACGATCCGTGCAGCACGTCGGCGTAGGCGGCGCGCATCGCGTGCGCGAGCAGCTTGTCGCGCACGTAGCGGCCGTTGACGTAGAAGTACTGCTGGTCGGCGCGCGCGCGCGCCGCGGTAGGCAGCCCGACCCAGCCCCACAGGCGCACGCCCGGCACTTCGGCATGGACCTCGCGGCAGGCCGCCGCGAACTCCTCGGGCATGAGGCGCAGCACGCGCTCTCGCGCCGGCTCGGCCGGCAGGGCGCGAACCGTGCGTCCGTTGGCCACGACCACGAACTCGATGGCCGGATGCGCGGCCGCGACGCGCTCCACCTGGGTGAGGCAGTGCGCCTGCTCGGTGGCCTCGGAGCGCAGGAACTTGCGCCGCGCCGGCGTGCGGAAGAACAGGTCCGCCACCTCGACGCGCGTGCCCACCGTACCGGGCGCCGGCGAGATGCCCGCGGCGTCGATGCGCCAGGCCGAGTCCGCCTGCGCGGTGCGCGAACTCATCGCCAGTTCGGCCACCGAGGCGATCGCCGCGAGTGCCTCGCCCCGAAAGCCCAGGCTCAGCACCGACTCCAGTTCCTCGAGGCTGGCGATCTTGCTGGTGGCGTGGCGCGTGAGCGCGAGCGCAAGTTCGTCGCGCTCGATGCCACGGCCGTTGTCGGCCACGAGGATGCGCTTGACGCCCCCCGCCTCCAGGCGCAGCTCGATGCGCGTGGCGCCGGCGTCGATGGCGTTCTCGACCAGTTCCTTGACCACCGAGGCCGGGCGCTCGACCACCTCGCCCGCGGCAATCTGGCTGACCAGTTGGTCTGGCAGGGCGCGGATCGGTCGGTGCGGCGCGGTGAGCGGGGCGTTCATCGGATCAGTATACGAAGGGGCGCCCGGCAGGCCTGCGCCTGAGGCGGCGCGATGGCTCCGCTAAGATGACTGCACTCGTCGCCCGCCGCCCGCTCGCGGCGGCCTTCCCAGGAAAGCTCGCATGGATCTCCTGCAGATGTTCGCGGATCTGTTCACGCACGCGGACAAGTTCCTGATCCACGTGGCGCAGACCTACGGCGTGCTGATCTACCTCACGCTGTTCGCGATCTTCTTTTCCGAGACCGGGCTGGTCTTCATGGCCTTCCTGCCAGGCGACTCGCTGCTCTTCGTGGCGGGTGCGGTGGCGGCCGCGGGCGCGATGAACGTCTGGATCCTCATGCCCGTGGTGATCCTCGGGGCGATCCTCGGCAACACCCTCAATTTCTACATCGGCGTGTGGCTGGGCCGGAAGATCTACGACGGCAGCATCGGCTGGATCGACCAGGGGGCATTGCGCCGCACCCACGACTTCTACGACAAGCATGGCGGCAAGACCATCGTGATCGCGCGCTTCGTGCCGGTGGTGCGCAGCTTCGCGCCACTGGTGGCCGGCGCTGCGGGCATGCCCGCGGCGCGCTTCCAGCTCTTCAGCATCGCGGGCGCCGTGCTGTGGATCGTCTCGCTGGTGGGCGGGGGTTATCTGTTCGGGAACATCCCGGTGATCCGGGACAACCTGAGCATGATCCTCATCCTCGGCATCCTCGCGGCACTCGGCCCCATCACGCTGGCTGCGGGCTTGCGATGGTGGAAGCTGCGGCGCACGGCCCGCGCCTGAGCGCAGACCCGTGCTATCCCGGGCGGTTGGAGAGAGCAATCTCCCGTAAAGTCAGGGGTTTGCCGACGGGTTGACCAACGGTTGACCAAGCACCGCCCCGACATGAACGATCCCGCCCTGCGCGACGAGCAGGTGCGCGCGCGCTCGATCGCCAAGTATCGAAGGCGCGCCGCCCAATACGACGCCTCCTGCGGCCCCACCTGGCCGATCCGCCTGCATGCCATCGCCGCGCTGCGCCTGCGCGCCGGTGAGCGCGTGCTGGACGTCGGCTGCGGCACCGGCCTGAGCCTGCCCCTGCTGCACCAGGCCGTGGGCCCCCACGGCACGGTCTACGGTTTCGACCAGAGCCCCGAGATGATTGCCCAGGCGCGTGCGCGCGCCGCCGCTGCGGGCTGGACCAACGTGCACCTGTTCGAGGCGAGCGCCCAGACGCTTGCTCTGGGCGAGCCGGTCGACGCCCTGCTGTTCCACTACACCCACGACATCCTGCGCTCGCCGCAGGCGCTGGACCACCTGCTTGCGCTGGCGCGGCCCGGAGCGCGCGTGGCGATCGCCGGGATCAAGTTCTTCCCGCGCTGGCTCGAGCCCCTGAATCTGTGGGTCTACCTCAAGAACCACGGATACAACGGCGCGCCAGGCGAACTGCGCTCACCCTGGGACCGCATCGCGCCGCGCCTCACAGACTGGCACCTCGAGCCAACGCAATGGGGCATGGGCTATCTGGCCCACGGCTGCCTGCCCGCCGGCGCGCAGCGCGCCCAGACCGCGCGCAGTGCGGTGAGCACGCCCGCCCGCGCGACCCGGGGCGCGTCATGAGTGCAGTGAGTTACGCCCCGCAGGCGCCCGCGCGCCCCTGGCGGCGCACCCTGGTCGCGCTGGCGGCCCTGCTGCTGCTCAACGGCCTGCTCAGCTTCAGCACCTGGTGGCCGACGCCGGGCATCGTGCCCGACCACCGGCTCGCGCCGGAGTTCGTGTGGCTGTGGGTGGCGCTGCTCGCGATCGTCGGCCTGCGCGGCGCGCTTTCCGTGCGCGCCGCGGGCGTGCTTGCCGTGGCTTACCTGGCGCTGGTGCTGGGCCGCTATCTGGACGTGACCGCGCCCGCGCTCTTCGGCCGCGCGATCAACCTTTTCTGGGACGCGCCCCAGGTGCCGCGCTTTCTCTGGGTGAGCGCTCAGGAGCTGCCTTGGGCGCTGAGCCTGGCAATCGCCGCAGTAGTGCTCGCCGTCTTCTGGGCGCTGTACCGGCTGCTGCGCTGGGCGATCCTCACCACCGCACGCGAGGCCGTGCCCTACGCGCTGCGCACCCCCTGGACCTGGGCGCTCAGCGCGCTGGCCGTAGCCCTGGTGGTCGCCAACTACGCGGGGGTGCGCGCCACCTGGCCGCTGGTGTCCAAGCCGGTGCTGCCCACCTACCTCAAGCAGGCCGAGCTGATCGCCACCGCGCAGTCGGCCGAGCGCATGACCCAGCTCCTGCCGCCCTCGACCCGGCTCGACGCGGCGCTCGCGGCGCCCGACGCGCTGGACGGCCTGGCGGGGCGCGACGTGTATCTGCTCTTTCTCGAGTCCTACGGCGCGATGGTCTTCGACGATGCGCAGGCCGCGCCGGCACTGGCCGAGGCACGCGGGCGCTTCGCCGCCGAACTGGCCGCCAGCGGCCGCGGCGTGGTCTCGGCGCGCGTGGGCTCGCCCACCATCGGCGGCGCCTCGGACCTCGCGCACCTGTCGCTGCTCTCGGGCATCGACCTGGCCGACCCGCGCCGCCACGACCTGCTGCTCACCACCGGCCGGCCCACGCTCATCTCGCTGTTCAAGGCCCGCGGCTACCAGACCTTCGGGCTCTATCCCGCGGTGTTCTGGGAGTGGCCGGAGCGCGCCTACTACGGCTTCGACGTGTATCTCGAGGGGCGCTCGCTCGACTACCGCGGCCCGGCGATGGGCTACTGGAAGATCCCCGACCAGGCGGCGTTCGCGCGCTTCGAGCAACGCCACCCGCGCGCGACCGACGCTGCGCCGCGCTTCGTGTTCTTCCCGACGATCAGCAGCCACTTCCCGTTCAGTCCCGTCCCGCCCTACCAGCCCGACTGGGAGCGGGTGCTCGAGGCCCAGCCCTTCGATCCCGAGGCCACGCAGCGCGCGCTGGCGGCCTCGCCCAACTGGCTCGACATGCGGCCCGACTATCTGCGCACGATCGAGTACACGTGGCGCTGGCTGGGCGGCTTCATGCTGCGGCCCGAGCCGCGCGAGACCGTGTTCGTGCTGCTCGGCGATCACCAGCCGACCACCAACGTGAGCGGCGCGGGCGTCTCCTGGGACGTGCCGGTGCACATCGTCTCGAGCGACCAGCGCCTGCTGGCGCGCTTCGAGGCCCTGGGCTTTGTGCGCGGGCTCGACCCGGGAACGCGGCGCCTGGGCAACATGAACGATCTCACCGGCTTGCTGCTCGACGGCTTCGGGCCG
>DAOTEJ010000035.1:19950-24429 GCA_035454085.1 Burkholderiaceae bacterium
CTCGACCGCCGCGCCTGGTGGCCACTGGCCTTGGCGGGCGCCAGCCTGCTGCTCGCCAGTCTCGCGCGCCATGGCCTGGTGGAGCCGGCCGATCTCACCGCAGCCTGCGACGCCGAGCCCTGGGCCGACCTCACCTGCACGCTGCGCACGCTCGTGATCCAGGCCTTTGCGGCACAGCGGCTGGCGATCTTTGCGCTGGCCTGCGCCGTGCTTGCCACGGTAACGCGCAGCCGTGCGCTGGCACTGGCGGGCCTGGCCACCGCTTGCGCCGCGCTCGTGCTCTACTCGGTGTGGCTGGCCGCCCCCGCGGTGCTGCTCTGTGCGCTGGTGCTGGTGCGCCCCGCAAGGGGTGCGGCATGAAGCGCGCTTGGAAGCCAGTGCGCCAGGCCCAGCGCGGCAAGCAGCGCGGCTGTCAGTTGCGCCTGCCCGTTGGCCCAGCCCTCTTGCACGGCGATGAGGGGCGCGACGGCCAGGCACACGGCAGCAAGCAGGCGCTCCTCGCGCGCCTCGGGTGCGCTGCGCGCTCCGAGCCACGCGGCGAGCGCCGCGAGCACGGCGGGCGCCGCCAGCCACCACCAGCCGAGCGGGCGGTAGCGCGGGTCGAACAGCAGGCCCAGGGCCATCACGCCCATGGCGAAGAGGTAGGCCAGCTGCACGGCCGCGCCCAAGCGCAGCCGCAGGGGCGCGCGCTCGCGCCACAGTTGCACGGCTCCGCTCTCTGGCGCCGCTGGCGCGCCGCCGGCCAGGGCAGCCAGACGCGCGGCGGCGAGCAGCGCCGCCCCGAGCGAGAGCCCGCTCATCAGCGCGTGGCTCAGCCATTCGACGGGATCGCGACTCCAGTCTTCGATCTCGCGCAGCATCAGGGGCAGGAGCGCGGCGCAGCCGGCTGCCGCCAGCATCCAGGCCAGGCCTCGGGCGACGCGAGCGCGGGCCTGCCGCCGCGTCGCGAGCCCGAAGGCAAGACCGGCGAGCGCGCCGCAGGCGCCGGCGGCGAGCATCGTGCTGCCAAGCGCGTCCCCGGGGGCGGGGCCGTGCAGCGCCACGCGCAGCCGGCCTTGCGCATCGAACATGCCCCAGTGGCCGCCCATCGCGCCTTCGAGGCGGCGCTTCCATGGCTGGTCGTAGGCCTCGATCAGATTGAAGGCGAGCGGTGCGCTGGCCTGGCGCGCCAGCAGTTCACGCACGAAGCGCGACTGCTCCTGGGTGCCGGCCACCGCCGGCCCGCGCTGGCGGCCAGCGGCGGGCCAACCCGTCTCGCCCACGAACACCGGCAGCGGCGCGAAGGCCACGCGCAATTCGCCGGCGATCTGGTGCACGTGATCGACCGCCGCGACCGCGCCCACCGGGTGGTCCTCCCAGTACGGCAGGATGTGCGCCGCCACCACGTCCACGTGCGGCTTGAGCACGGCGGCGTGACGCAGCCAGAACTCCCAGACGTCGGCATAGGCCACCGGCACGGGCGAGGCGGCACGCGCCTCGCGCAGCAGCTCGGCCATCGCCTCGGGCGTCTGCTCACGGCGCAGCAGCACTTCGTTGCCGACCACCAGCAGGTCGATCACGTCGCCATGCGTGCGCGCAAGCTGCAGTGCTCGCTCGAGTTGCGCGCGGTTGGCGAGCGCGTCGCGCCCGATCCACGCGCCCAGCACTACGCGCAGGCCCAGCTTGCGCGCGATCTCGGGCACGGCGTCGATGCCGTGATCGAGGCCGTAGGTACGCACGCAATGGGTGACGGTGGCGAGCGCGCGCAGGTCGGCCTCGATCTGCTCGGGCGGCACGACGAGCGCCGGGTCGAAGGGCGTGTGACCCTCGCGGCGGAAGGGTGCGTACGAAACGCAGGGCAGGCGCGCCGCGGCGACCTCGGGCAGAGGCAGGGGGCGCGCCAGCTGCCACGCCCAGGCGGCGAGCGCCGCCACCAGCGCGGCGAGCAAGAACAGCGCCGCGCCGCGGCGTGCGACGCCGGGCGGCGTCGGGGCGGACGCGGGCTTAAGGGACATCAAGAGACTTTCGCAACGAGGACAGGCGCATGAAGGCGCGCAAGAACATGGTAGCGAGCGCCCCGGAAGGCGCGCGATCGGTGTCGGCCCCGATGGCCGCCCTGTTGGCCGCCGTGTTGGTCGCCACGCTGCTAGCCGCAGCCAACCTGGCCTCGTGGTGGAAGTTCAACCCGCCGCAGACGGCGGTGGACACGCCGATGCGCGCCGCCGGCCTGGCCTACAACGCCTATCAGCGCTGGGAGAGCCCGCTGGCCAAGCGCTATCCGACCGACGAGGAGATCGCCTCCGACATGCGCTTGCTGGCGCCCGTGACGCGGCGCCTGCGCACCTATAGCTCGCTGGAGTTCCCTGCACTGCCCGCGGTGGCCGACGGGGCCGGGCTGCGCATCGCCACGGGCGCCTGGCTCGACCGGCGCATGGACAACAACGAGCGCGAAATCCAGGCGGCGATCGAAGCCGCCCGCACCCACGCCAACGTGGAGCGCGTGATCGTGGGCAACGAGACCCAGCTGCACGGCAAGCTCACGCCGCAGCAACTGCACGCCTACCTCGATCGCGTGCGCGCCGCGGTGGACGTGCCGGTGTCCACCGCCGAACCGTGGCACGTGTGGCTGCGCCAGCCCGAGCTCGCACGCCACGTGGACTTCATCACGATCCACCTGCTGCCCTACTGGGAAGGAGTTCCGGTGGAGGCCGCGGTGGACGAGGCCCTGCGGCGTTACGCCCAGGTGCAGGCGCGCTTCCCCGGGCGCAAGGTGGTGATCGGAGAGATCGGCTGGCCCAGTGGCGGCGAGGCGATCGGCGTTGCCCTGGCCACGCCGGATACGCAGGCGCGCTTCCTGCGCGAGTTCCTGGCGCGCACCGCGGGCTCGGACCTCGACTACTACCTGATGGAGGCGGTCGACCAGCCCTGGAAGCGCGCCACCGAAGGACCGGTGGGCGCGCATTGGGGGATGCTCGACGCCGCGCGCGAGCCCAAGTTCGCCTTCGCCGGTCCGGTCTACGAGCGTCCCTACTGGCGCACCCACGCGGCGCTCGCCGCGGCGCTGGGCTTCGGGCTCGCCCTGGCCTTCGGCCTGCGCTTTGCGCGCATGCGCCTGGCGGGTCGGGTGGCCTTCGCGCTCGCCGCGCAGGTCGTGGCCAGCCTGGGCGTGGTGCTGCTCGCCGCGCCGCTCGACAACTATCTGCGCGCGGTCGACGGCTTGATGCTGCTGTGGCTGGTGCCGGGCCTGGCCCTGATGGCGGCGATCGTGCTGGCCCAGGCCTTCGAGTTCGCCGAGCTGTTCTGGGACGGCAGCCTGCGGCGCCTGGCGGGACCCCGCGCCCTGCCCGATGGCGCCGAGCCGCCCTTCGTGAGCATCCACCTCGCCTGCTGCAACGAGCCGCCCGACATGGTGATCGCCACCATCGACAGCCTGCTCGCGCTCGACTGGCCGGACTTCGAGATCCTGGTGGTCGACAACAACACGCGCGACGCGGCGCGCTGGCGGCCGGTGCAGGCGCACGTCGAGGCGGTGCTCGCGGCGCGCGCACGGCGCGGCGGCGCCGGCCCGGCATTGCGCTTCTTCCATCTGCCCCAGTGGCCGGGCTACAAGGCCGGCGCACTCAACTTCGCGCTCGAACAGACCGATGCGCGCGCTCAGTGGGTGGGCGTGGTCGACGCCGACTACGTGGTCCAGGCGCGCTGGCTGCGCGCCGTGGCGGGCCACTTCGCCGATCCGCGCAACGGCATCGTGCAGTCGCCCCAGGCGCATCGCGAATGGGGCAACGCCCTGCTGCGCCGGATGATGAACTGGGAGTACGAGGGCTTCTTCCGCATCGGCATGCACCATCGCCACGAGCGCGACGCCATCGTGCAGCACGGCACCATGACACTGATCCGCGCCACCACCTTGCGGGCCGTGGGAGGCTGGTCGTCCGACACGGTGTGCGAGGACACCGAGCTCGGCCTGCGCGTGCTGCAGGCGGGGCAGCGCGCGGTGTACGTGGACGAGGTGCTGGGCACGGGCCTGGTACCCGCCGACTTCGGCGCCTACCGCCGCCAGCGCCATCGCTGGGCGCAGGGCGCGATGCAGATCCTGTGCCGCCACACGAGCACCCTGTTCGGCCGCTCGGGCCTGAGCCTGGGCCAGCGCTACCACTTCCTCGCCGGCTGGCTGCCCTGGCTGGGCGACGCGCTGCACCTCGTGTTCACCGTGGCTGCGATTGCCTGGACCCTGCTGCTGCTCGCGGCGCCGCAGTGGTTCGCGGTGCCGCTGGCGGTGTTCGTGGTGCCGCTCGCGGTGTTCCTGCTGGTGCGCCTGGCCTTGGGACCGCTGCTCTACTGGCGGCGCGTGCCCTGCGGCGCGGCCGACATCGCCGGCGCCTCGCTCGCCGGCATGGGCCTGTCGCACACCATTGCGCGCGGCGTGTTCATGGGGCTGATGTCGAAGCAGGCGGTGTTCGAGATCACCCGCAAGGCCGCGGGCCGGGCGCCCCGCGCGAG
>DAOTEJ010000036.1:0-24112 GCA_035454085.1 Burkholderiaceae bacterium
GTCGGGTCCTTGATGTCGCAGGTCTTGCAGTGCACGCAGTTCTGCGCGTTGATCTGCAGGCGGTCGGCGCCCGACTCGTCGCGATTGAACTCGTAGACCCCGGCCGGGCAGTAGCGCGCCTCGGGGCCGGCGAACTTCGCCAGGTTGACTGCCACCGGCACGCTGGAGTTGCGCAGCGTGAGGTGGACCGGCTGGTTCTCCTCGTGATTGGTGCTCGACATGAACACCGATGAGAGCTTGTCGAAGCTCACCACGCCGTCGGGCTTGGGGTAGGCGATCGGGGCGCATTCGGCCGCGGGCTTGAGCTTCTCGTGGTCGGCCAGCTTGCGATGCAGGGTCCAGGGCGCCTTGCCGGCAAACACGATCTGGTCGATCCCGAACATCAGCCCGCCCAGCATCAGACCCTTGTCGAGCCAGGGCTTGAAGTTGCGCGCGCGGTGCAGTTCGTCGTGCAGCCAGCTCGCCTCGAAGGCGGCGGGGTAGTCGGCCAGTTCGTCGGCCGCCCGGCCGGCGGCGAGCGCCGTGGCTGCCGCGTCGGCGGCCAGCATGCCGCTCTTGATGGCGGCGTGCGAGCCCTTGATGCGCGGCGCGTTGAGAAAGCCCGCGTCGCAGCCGATCAGCGCGCCGCCCGGGAACGTGAGCTTGGGCAGGCTTTGCAGGCCGCTGGCGTTGATCGCGCGCGCTCCGTAGGCGATGCGCTTGCCGCCCTCGAGGAAGGGCCGGATCGCCGGATGCTGCTTGTAGCGCTGGAACTCCTGGAAGGGCTCCAGGTAGGGGTTGGTGTAGCCCAGGCCCACCACCAGGCCGATCGACACCTGGTTGTCCTCGAGGTGGTAGACGAAACCGCCGCCGTAAGTGGCGTTGTCCAGCGGCCAGCCCGCGCTGTGCAGCACCAGCCCGGGCACGTGCTTGGCGGGGTCGATCTCCCACAGCTCCTTGATGCCTATGCCCCAGGTCTGCGGATCGCGGCCCTCGTCGAGGCGGTACTTGGCGACGAGTTGCTTGCCCAGATGGCCGCGCGCGCCCTCGGCGAACAGGGTGTACTTGCCGATCAGCTCGACGCCCGGCTGGAAGTTGCCGGTCGGCTCGCCGTCCTTGCCCACGCCCAGATTGCCCGTGGCCACGCCGCGCACCGCGCCGGTGTCGTCGTAGAGCACCTCGGCGGCGGCAAAGCCGGGGAAGATCTCCACGCCCAGGGCCTCGGCCTGCTGGCCCAGCCAGCGCACCACGTTGGCCAGGCTGACGATGTAGCAGCCGTCGTTGTGCATGCAGCCCGGCAGCAGGGCGTGCGGCATGGCGCGGCTGCCGGTCTCGGTCAGGAAGAGGAAGCGGTCCTCGGTGACCGGGGTGGCGAGCGGCGCGCCCAGCTCCTTCCAGTCGGGGAAGAGTTCGGTCAGGGCACGCGGGTCCATCACCGCGCCCGAGAGGATGTGGGCGCCGACCTCGGAGCCCTTTTCCAGCACGCACACGCTCACCTCGGTGCCCGCCTCGGCGGCCCGCTGCTTGAGGCGGATCGCGGCCGACAGGCCCGCCGGGCCGCCGCCCACTACGACCACGTCGTACTCCATGGCCTCGCGCTGGAAGTTCTCCATCTGCTCCTCGATGCGGTTGAACCGTCCCATTGTCCGTGGCGCGTCTAGAGGCTGCAATCGAGTGTGCGAGGATTCACCTGTTGGCATCAGGGAGACCCGACATGAAGAAGACGCTCACCGAAAAGATCGCGCTGGTCACGGGAGCGAGCAGCGGCCTGGGGGCGCGCTTTGCGCGCGTGCTGGCCGGGCAGGGAGCCACCGTGGCGCTCGCCGCCCGGCGCCTGGAGCGCCTCAAGGACCTGCGGGCCGAGATCGAAGCCGCCGGTGGCCAGGCGCACATCGTGCAGATGGACGTTGCGGATGCCGGCAAGATCGCCGCGGCGGTGGACCACGTGGCCACGGCCTGCGGCCCGATCGACATCCTGGTCAACAACGCCGGCATCAGCGAGCAGGGGCGGCTGGTCGACGTCGCCCCGGAGGACTTCGACCGCGTGTTTCAGACCAATGTGCGGGGCGCCTTCTTCGTGGCTCAGCAGGTGGCGCGCCGCATGATTGCCCATGCCAAGGACCGGCCGGACTTCCGCGGGCGCATCGTCAACATCGCCTCGGTGGCGGGCCTGCGGGTGCTGCCGCAGATCGGCGTCTACTGCATGAGCAAGGCGGCCGTGGTGCAGATGACCAAGGCGCAGGCGCTGGAGTGGGGCCGCTTCGGGATCAACGTCAACGCCATCTGCCCCGGCTACATCCGCACCGAGATCAACGAGGCCCACTGGGACACCGAGGCCGGCCGCCGGCTGCTCGAGCGCCTGCCGCGGCATCGGGTGGGCGAGGCGGCCGACCTCGACGGCCTGCTGCTGCTGCTGGCGGGCGAGGGCTCGGACTTCATCAATGGGGCGATCATCGCCGCCGACGATGGCCTGGCGGTGCAATAGCGCGCGCCCGGCATGGGTGCGGGCGCGCAGCCGCGGCGCCTGGCAGCACCACCGGGGCGATTCACACAGCAGGGGGCAGGGATGAAGGACTTCGCCTTCGAGATTCCGCTGCGCTGGGGCGACATGGACGCCATGGCGCATCTGAACAACGTCGTGTACTTCCGGCTGATGGAGGAGGCGCGCATCCAGTGGTTCCGCGCGCTGGGCTTTTCCACCCTGCCCACCGGCGAAGCGGCCATCCTGGCGCACGTGTCCTGCGACTTCGTGCGCGCCATGGTCTACCCGGGCACTGCCGTGGTGCGCCAGTCGATGACGCGGCTGGGAAACTCGAGCGTGGAACTGGCGCTGACCATCGAGCGCAGCGACGAGCCGGGCGTGGTCTACGCCAAGGGCCGCAGCGTGATCGTGTGGTTCGACTACCAGGCCAACAAGGCCATGCCCTGGCCTGCTGCGGTGCGGCAAAAGCTCTCGTAGAATCGGGACCAGGCTTTCTGGAGGATGAATCGATGAACAAGCTCTATCCGTCGGCGGCGGCTGCGCTGGCTGGCGTGGTGGCCGACGGCCAGACCATCGCGGTCGGCGGCTTTGGCCTGTGCGGCATCCCCGAGGCCCTGATCGCCGCGCTGCGTGACACCGGCGTCAAGCACCTGACCTGCGTGAGCAACAACGCCGGCGTGGACGGCTTCGGGCTGGGGCAACTGCTCGCCACGCGCCAGATCCGCAAGATGATTTCCTCCTACGTGGGCGAGAACAAGGAGTTCGAGCGCCAGTTCCTGGCGGGCGAACTCGAGCTCGAGTTCACGCCGCAGGGCACGCTTGCCGAGCGCATGCGCGCCGGCGGAGCGGGCATCCCTGCCTTCTTCACCAAGACCGGGGTGGGCACCGTGGTGGCCGAGGGCAAAGAGGTTCGCGAGTTCGACGGCGCCCGGTTCGTGATGGAGCGCGGCATCCGCGCCGATGTCTCGCTGGTCAAGGCCTGGCGCGCCGATCGTCAGGGCAACCTGGTCTATCGCAAGACCTCGCGCAACTTCAACCCGATGGCGGCGATGTGCGGCAAGGTCACGATCGCCGAGGTCGAGGAGATCGTCGACAACGGCGCGCTCGACCCCGACAACGTGCACACCCCGGGGATCTTCGTGCAGCGCGTCGTGGTCAACGCCAGTCCCGAGAAGCGCATCGAACAACGCACCGTGCGGAGCAAGTGATGGCCTGGACCCGTGAAGAGATGGCGCAGCGCGCCGCCACCGAACTGCGTGACGGTTACTACGTCAACCTGGGCATCGGCCTGCCGACCCTGGTGGCCAACTACATCCCGGCCGGCATGGACGTGATGCTCCAGTCCGAGAACGGCCTGCTGGGCATCGGCCCCTTCCCGCTGGAAGAGGAGGTCGACGCCGACCTCATCAACGCCGGCAAGCAACTGGTCACCGCGCTGCCGGGCTCGAGCTTCTTCTCGAGCGCGGACTCGTTCGCCATGATCCGCGGCGGCCACATCAATCTGGCCATCCTCGGGGCCATGCAGGTCTCCGAGAAGGGCGATCTGGCCAACTGGATGATCCCCGGCAAGCTGGTCAAGGGCATGGGCGGGGCGATGGACCTGGTGGCCGGCGTCTCGCGCGTGGTGGTGCTGATGGAGCACTGCGCCAAGAACGGCGAGCACAAGATCCTGCAAAACTGCACCCTGCCGCTCACCGGGGTCGGCGTGGTCAACCGCATCATTTCGGACCTGGGCGTGTTCGACGTCACGCCCGAGGGGCTGAAGGCCGTGGAACTCGCGGCGGGCGTCAGTCACGCCGAGGTGCGCATCAAGACGGGCTGCCACGTGCACCTGTCGCACCTGCCGGATAGCTAGGAAGGGGCGCGTCATGGGCGCGGGGCACCATCACGGCCCGGCGCTGTCGGCCCACGACAAGGGCGACAGCCACTACACCCATCAGTCGGCGCGCGAGGGCTCGCGGGCGCTGCTGGTGGCGGTGTGCCTGACCGGCGGCTACGCGCTGGTCGAACTGGTGGGGGGCCTGTGGGCCAACTCGCTCGCCCTGCTGGCCGATGCGGGCCACATGGCGACCGACTCGGCGGCGCTGCTCTTTGCGCTGGCGGCCAACTGGATCGCGCGCCGGCCGGTGTCGGCGCGTCACTCCTTCGGGCTGGCGCGGGCCGAGGTGATCGCCGCCTTCGTCAATTCCATCGCCATGCTGGCGGTGGTGGCCTGGCTCTTCATCGAGGGGGTCGGGCGGATCCTTCAGCCCGAGGCCGTCAGGGGCGGCACGGTGTTCATCGTGGCGGGCATCGGCCTGGCGATCAACATGCTGGTGGCATGGACGCTGTCGCGCGAGCAGGGCAACGTCAACACGCGCGCCGCGCTGATCCACGTGATGGGCGACCTGCTGGGCTCGGTCGCCGCGATCGCTGCCGGTCTGATCATCTACTTCGGCGGACCGACCATCATCGACCCGCTGTTGTCGATGCTGGTGGGCGGGCTGATCCTGCGCTCGACCTTCGGCGTGCTGCGCGAGACCACGCAGGTGCTGCTCGACGGCGTGCCCGACGGCGTGGACTACGCCAAGGTGGGGCGCGCGCTCGCCGCGGTGCCGGGCATCGTGTCGGTGCACGACCTGCACGTGTGGGTCATGGTGCCGGGGCGCAGCGCGCTCTCGGCCCACCTGCTGGTCGAGGACATCGAGCTGTGGCCCATCGTGCTGCACAACGCGCGACGCATCCTCAAGCAGGAGTTCGACATCGACCACGTCACGCTCCAGCCCGAGTGGCTGCGCCGCGACGCGCCCGAGGGGCCGCGCCCGGTCGTGCCGATCGCTTCGGCGAAGTGAAGCACCACCCCGCCGGGCGGGTCTGCACGCTGCCGCGGCGCGCCGCCGCCACACTCGCCCTGATCCTGGCCGCGGGTGCTGCTTCGGCCTTCGACCTGCAGGGCCACCGCGGGGCCCGGGGTCTCGCGCCCGAGAACACCCTGGCGGCCTTCGAGCTGGCACTGAACCTGGGCGTGGACACGCTCGAGTCCGATCTTGCGGTCACGCGCGACGGGGTGCTCGTGCTGGCGCACGACCCGCAGGTCAATCCGGACCTGGCGCGGCTCGACGGCCGCTGGATCGAGGCGCCCGGCCCGGCGATCCACGGCCTGTCGCTGGCCGAACTCAAGCGCTACGACATCGGCCGCCTCAAGCCCGACACGCCCTACGCGCGCCAGTGGCCACAGCAGCGGCCTGCCGACGGGCAGCGCTATCCCACACTGACGGAACTGGCCGCCCTGGTGCGTACCGCGGGCCGGCCAGTGCGCCTGAACCTCGAGACCAAGATCCGGCCCGACAGCGGCGCGGCGACGCCCGACCCCGAGACCTTCGCCCGCCTGGTGGCCGAGGCGCTCGAGCGCGAGGGGCTTGCGGCGGCGACCACGATCCAGAGTTTCGACTGGCGCACCCTGGTGGCGCTCAGGCGCCTGGCCCCGGCGGTCGAGACCGTATGCCTGAGCATCGTTTCGCCGAACATGGACACGGTGAGCGCCGACGCCAGCGGCGCCTCGCCCTGGCACGCCGGCCTCACCGAGCGCGAGCACGGCTCGGTGCCGCGGCGCGCCAAGGCGGCGGGCTGCGCCGTGTGGAGCCCGCAGTGGCGCAACCTCGACGCCGCATCGCTTGCCGAGGCGCACGCCCTGGGCCTGCGGGTGATCCCCTGGACGGTGAACGAGCCGGCCGAGATGGAGCGCCTGCTGGCCCTGGGCGTCGACGGACTGATCACGGATTACCCGGACCGCGCGGCGGTCCTGAAATCGCGCCGCAGCAAGGCTTCGCGCCAGGGCGCGCCGGTATAATTCAGTTTTACCGGGAGCGCCGCCGCCCACGCGGCGACTAGCTGATGACGAAATACGTCTTCGTGACCGGTGGCGTGGTGTCCTCGCTAGGCAAGGGCATCGCCGCCGCCTCACTCGCCGCGATCCTCGAGTCGCGCGGCCTCAAAGTCACCCTCGTCAAGCTCGATCCCTACATCAACGTCGATCCCGGCACGATGTCGCCGTTCCAGCACGGCGAGGTGTTCGTCACCGAGGACGGCGCCGAGACCGACCTCGACCTCGGGCACTACGAGCGCTTCATCTCCGCGCGGATGCGCAAGGTGAACAACTTCACCACCGGCCAGATCTACGAGTCCGTGCTGCGCAAGGAGCGCCGCGGCGAGTACCTGGGCAAGACGGTGCAGGTGATCCCGCACATCACCAACGAGATCCAGGACTTCATCGAGCGCGCGCCGCGCGCGGCCTGGAATGGCGCCACCGACGTGGCGATCATCGAGATCGGCGGCACGGTGGGCGACATCGAGTCGCTGCCCTTCCTCGAGGCGGTGCGCCAGATGAGCCTGCGGCTGGGGCGCGGCAACTCGTGCTTCGTGCACCTGACGCTGGTGCCCTTCATCGCCTCGGCGGGCGAGCTCAAGACCAAGCCCACCCAGCACAGCGTGCAGAAGCTGCGCGAGATCGGCATCTTCCCCGACGTGCTCCTGTGCCGCGCCGACCGGCCGATCCCCGACGACGAGCGCGCCAAGATCTCGATGTTCAGCAACGTGCCGCTGGACTCGGTGATCTCGGTCTGGGATGCCGACACGATCTACAAGATCCCCGGCATGCTGCACGCGCAGCAGCTCGACGCGATCGTGTGCGAGAAGCTGCAGCTCGCGCCGCCGCCGGCCGACCTGACGGTGTGGGACAAGCTCGTCTACGCGCTCGAGCACCCGCAGCACCGCGTGAAGATCGGCATGATCGGCAAGTACGTGGATCTGGCCGACTCGTACAAGTCGCTCAACGAGGCGCTCACCCACGCCGGCCTGCACACCCGCACCAAGGTGGAGATCGAGTACCTCGACGCCGAGCAGATCGAGCAGGAAGGCACGGGCATGCTGGCCGAGCTCGACGCCATCCTCGTGCCCGGAGGCTTCGGCAAGCGCGGCACCGAGGGCAAGATCCAGGCGATCGAGTACGCGCGCACCCACGACGTGCCCTACCTCGGCATCTGCCTGGGCATGCAGCTGGCCACCATCGAGTTCGCGCGCCACATGTGCAGGCTCGAGGGTGCGAGTTCCACCGAGTTCGACCCCGACACCCCGCACCCCGTGGTGGCCTTGATCACCGAGTGGCAGGACCGCACCGGCAAGGTCGAGCGGCGCAGCCAGGAATCCGATCTGGGCGGCACCATGCGCCTGGGCTCGCAGAAGGTGCCGGTGCAGCCCGGAACGCTGGCGCACCGCATCTATGGCGACTCGGTCAACGAGCGCCACCGCCACCGCTACGAGGTCAACAACGCCTACGTGCCGCAGTTCGAGGCCGCCGGCATGAAGATCTCGGCGCGCACGCCGTCCGAGAACCTGCCCGAGATGATGGAGCTGCCTGGCCACGCCTTCTTCTTCGGCGTGCAGTTCCACCCCGAGTTCACCTCCACGCCGCGCGACGGCCACCCGCTGTTCCGCGCCTATGTGGAGGCCGCGGTGCGCCATGCCGAGGCGCGCGCGCCGCGCCAGGAGGCGGCATGAAGCTCGCCGGCTTCGAGGTCGGAATCACGCGGCCCTTCTTCCTCTTCGCCGGCCCCTGCGTGGTCGAGAGCGAGGCCATGGCGATCGACACGGCCGGGCGCCTGAAAGAGATCACCGCGGCCCTGGACATCCCCTTCGTCTACAAGTCGAGCTACGACAAGGCCAACCGCAGCTCGGGCAAGAGCTTCCGCGGCCTGGGCATCGACGAGGGACTGCGAATCCTGGCCGAGGTCAAGCGCCAGGTGCGCGTGCCGGTGGTCACGGACGTGCACACCGAGGCCGAGATCCCCGCCGTGGCGGCGGTCGTCGACGTGCTGCAGACGCCCGCTTTCCTGTGCCGTCAGACCGACTTCATCCGCGCCTGCGCGGTGAGCGGCCTGCCGGTGAACATCAAGAAGGGCCAGTTTCTCGCTCCGCACGACATGGCCAACGTGATTGCCAAGGCGCGCGATGCGGCGCGCGAGGCGGGCCTGTCCGAGGACCGCTTCATGGCCTGCGAGCGCGGCGTGAGCTTCGGCTACAACAATCTGGTGTCGGACATGCGCAGCCTGGCCATCATGCGAGAGACCGGCGCCCCGGTCGTGTTCGACGCCACGCACTCGGTGCAACTGCCCGGCGGGCAGGGCACGAGCAGCGGCGGGCAGCGCGAGTTCGTGCCCGTGCTGGCCCGGGCGGCCGTGGCGGTGGGGGTGGCGGGACTGTTCATGGAGACCCACCCCAACCCCGCCGAGGCCAAGAGCGACGGCCCCAACGCGGTGCCTCTGGACCGCATGCGCGAGCTGCTCGAAACCCTGGTCGAGCTCGATCGCAGCGTCAAGCGCGTCGGTTTCCTCGAGTCCGATTTCCGCTGAGGCGAGCCACCATGCCCGCGGCCTACGTGATCGTCGAGATGAAGATCGCCGACCTCGAGCGCTACCGCGCCTACATGGCCGCGGCGCCCGCCACCATCGCCGCCGCGGGCGGCGAATACGTGGTGCGCGGCGGGCCGCTCGAGGTCCTGGAAGGTGACTGGCAGCCGTCCCGGGTGGCGGTGCTGCGCTTTCCGAGCCTCGAGCAGGCGCGCGCCTGGTACGAGGGCGAGGGCTACCGTGCCGCGCGCACCCACCGCGCCGGCGCCACCGACTACTTCAACGCCATCGTGGTGGAAGGCTACCTGCCGCCGCCCGCCTGAAATTCTTCACTTTGACCCAGAGCCCCCATGAGCGCCATCGTTGACATCATCGGCCGCGAGATCCTCGATTCGCGCGGCAACCCTACCGTCGAGTGCGACGTGCTGCTCGAGTCCGGCGCCATGGGCCGCGCAGCCGTGCCCAGCGGTGCGTCCACCGGCTCGCGCGAGGCCATCGAACTGCGCGACGGTGACGCCACCCGCTACCTCGGCAAGGGCGTGCTCAGGGCGGTCGAGAACATCAACACCGAGATCTCGGAGGCCGTGCTGGGACTCGAGGCCAACGAGCAGGCCTTTCTCGACCAGACCCTGATCGAGCTCGACGGCACCGACAACAAGAGTCGCCTGGGCGCCAACGCGATGCTGGCGGTGAGCATGGCCGTGGCGCGTGCCGCGGCCGAGGAGTCGGGCCTGCCGCTGTACCGCTACTTCGGCGGCTCGGGCCCGATGCACATGCCGGTGCCGATGATGAACGTCATCAACGGCGGCGCGCACGCCAACAACAACCTCGACATCCAGGAGTTCATGATCATCCCGGTCGGGGCGCCCACCTTCGGCGAGGCGGTGCGCTACGGGGCCGAGACCTTCCATGCGCTCAAGAAGATCATCCACGCCCGTGGCCTGAGCACGGCGGTGGGCGACGAGGGCGGATTCGCCCCGAGCATCGAGAGCCACGAGGCGGCGATCCAGCTGATCCTCGAAGCGATCGACAAGGCGGGCTTCGAGGCGGGCAGCCAGATCGCCATCGGCCTGGACTGCGCGGCCAGCGAGTTCCACAAGGACGGCCGCTACCAGCTCGCGGGCGAGGGCCTGGCGCTGAGCGCGGTCGAGTGGACCTCGATGCTCGCCACGTGGTGCGACAAGTACCCCATCCTCAGCGTCGAGGACGGCATGGGCGAGGGCGACTGGGAGGGCTGGGCGCACCTCACCAGCGTGCTGGGCAAGAAGGTGCAGTTGGTGGGCGACGATTTGTTCGTCACCAACACGGCGATCCTCAAAGAAGGCATTCGCCGCGGCATCGCCAACTCCATCCTCATCAAGATCAACCAGATCGGCACCCTGACCGAGACCTTCGCCGCCATCGAGATGGCCAAGCGCGCGGGCTATACCGCCGTGGTCAGCCACCGCTCGGGCGAGACCGAGGACAGCACCATCGCCGACATCGCGGTGGGTACCAGCGCGGGCCAGATCAAGACCGGCTCGATGTCGCGCAGCGACCGCGTCGCCAAGTACAACCAGCTGCTGCGCATCGAGGAAGACCTCGGCGACATTGCCGTCTACCCGGGCCGCGAGGCCTTCTACAACCTGCGCTAGGCGCCGCCGGTGCGCTTGCTGGCGCTCGCGCTCGCTGCGCTGCTACTTCTGATCCAGATTCCGCTCTGGTTCGGCAAGGGCGGCTGGCTGCGGGTGCGCGACCTCGACCGTCAGGTCGAGGCGCAACGCGCCATCAACGCCAAGCTCGGTGCGCGCAACGCCGAGCTCGCCGCCGAGGTGTCCAGCCTGCGCGAGGGCCGCGAGGCGATCGAGGAACGCGCCCGCCGTGACCTCAACATGGTGCGCGACGACGAACTGCTGTTCCGCTTGCCAGCGGCTCCCAAGCCGGGCGCAGCGGGCGCTGCCGCGCCTGCGCCGACGCCCGCTGCGGCCGAAGCCGCTCTTGCCACGCCGCCCGCGCCGCCGCGCGAAGCGCCCGCGCCACCGGCCCGCCCCTGAGGCGCGCGCGGCCCCGCGCCGCTATGCTGGTCCTCCCGTCCCCGCCGGAGCGCCCATGAACCTGCACGCCCAACTGCTCGAGCGCGAGCGCCAGGGCCGCCCCTTGCGCGTCGGCCTGATCGGGGCGGGCAAGTTCGCCTCGATGTATCTCGCGCAGCTGCCGCGCACGCCGGGAGTGCGCCTGACCGCGATCGCCGACCTCGACCCGGCGCGCGCCCGAGCCGCGCTCGAACGCGTGGGCTGGAGCGGCGCGCAGATCGGCGCGCTGCGTTTCTTCGACGACGCGCGTCGGCTGATCGAGGCCCCCGAGGTCGAGATCGTGATCGACAGCACGGGCTCGCCTGCGGCGGGCATCGCCCACGTGCTGGCGTGCTGCGCGGCGCGCAAGCACATCGTGATGGTCAACGTCGAGGCCGACGCGCTGGCCGGCCCCTGGTTGGCGGCGCGTGCGCGAGAGGCCGGCATCGTGTACTCGCTCGCCTACGGAGACCAGCCCGCGCTGATCTGCGAGATGGTCGACTGGGCACGCGCGGCGGGATTCGAAGTGGTGGCCGCTGGCAAGGGCACCAAGTATCTGCCGGCCTACCACGCCAGCACGCCCGACACGGTGTGGCAGCACTACGGCCTGAGCGCCGAGCAGGCCGCCGCCGGCGGCATGAACCCGCAGATGTTCAATTCCTTCCTCGACGGCACCAAGAGCGCGATCGAGATGGCCGCGGTGGCCAACGCCACCGGACTCGCCGCGCCGGAGGGACTGGGCTTTCCGCCCTGCGGAGTGGACGATCTGGCGCGCGTGCTGCGGCCGCAGGCCGACGGTGGGGCTCTGGCGCACCGCGGCCAGGTCGAGGTCATCAGCAGCCTGGAGCGCGACGGCCGCCCGGTGTTTCGCGATCTGCGCTGGGGCGTGTACGTGGTCTTCGCCGCCGGCGGCAACTACGCGCAGCGCTGCTTCCGCGAGTACGGGCTGGTGACCGACCCGAGCGGCGAATACACCGCGATGTACAAGCCCTACCACCTGATCGGCCTGGAACTGGGCATCAGCGTTGCCTCGGTGGGCCTGCGCGCCGAGCCCACGGGGCAGCCGCAAGGATTCGCGGGCGACGTGGCAGCCACTGCCAAGCGCGACCTGGCCGCAGGCGAGGTGCTGGACGGGGAGGGCGGGCATCGGGTCTACGGCCGCCTGCTGCCGGCGGCGCGCTCGCTTGCCCTGGGCGCGCTGCCCCTGGGCCTGGCGCATGGCGTGCGGCTCGTGCGGCCGGTGGCCCGGGGCGAGGCGGTACGCTGGGACGACGTCGAGATCGACGAGTCGAGCCTCGCCGTGCGCGCGCGCCGCGCGCTCGAGCAGGGCCGAGGGCGGCTCGACGCGGGCTGACTGCCGGCCCGCGCCGGGCGCTCAGTGCTGGGTGTCGGCCTGCGGACGCAGCGCGCCGCCGCCGGCGAAGAGCTGCTCGGTGTCGACCGCGTCGAACTCGTAGGTCTGATTGCAGAAGTCGCAGGTGACGTGCACCGCGCCGAGTTCGCGCACGATGTCGTCCACCTCGGCGCGGCCCAACGACACGAGCATGCGCCCGATGCGCTCGCGCGAGCAGGTGCAGGCGAACCGCGGCTCGAGGACGCTGGCCAGCTCGTGCGGCTCTTGCCAGAACAGGCGGTGCGCGAGCGCCTCGGAGTCAAGGCCGAGCAGTTCCGCGTCGCTGACCGTGCCGGCCAGCATCTGCAGGCGGGGCCACGCGTCGGGATCGGCAGGCGAGCTGTGGCCGCCTTCCCCGGGCAGGCGTTGCAGCAGCAGCCCGCCGGCGCCGTGCGCGTCGGCAGCCAGCCAGAGGCGCGTGTCGAGCTGCTCGCTCTGGCGCATGTAGGCCTCGAGCGCCTCGGCCAGTGTCTCGCCCTCGAGCGGCACCACGCCCTGGTAGGGCTGCTGCCCGGGCAGGCGGTCGAGCGGGTCGAGCGTGATCGCGCAGCGGCCCCGGCCAGCGGCGTTGATCAGCACGCGCATCCCCGCGTCGTCGGGCACCACGGCGCCCTCGCGCAGCTTGGCGGTGGCGCGGATCGACAGATCGGGCTGCACTTCGACGACCATCAGCTTGACCGGACCGTCGCCGTGCACCTGAAGGATCAGCGCCCCGTTGAACTTGATGCTCGCCGCGAGCAAGGGGGCTGCCGCTGCCATCTGGCCCAGCAGCCGCAGCACGGCGGGAGGGTAGTCGTGGTGCTCGCTCATCGCGCGCCAGGCCTCGCCCAGGCGCACCAGTTCGCCACGCACCGGCGCGGCCGCGAACAGCAGCTTGATCAGACGGTCGGGCATCACGCGATGCGGGTGAGCGACAGTCGGTACTCGCGGGCGCGCCGCGCGTAGCCGTCGGTGTTGGCGTGATTGCGGGCGATGGCTGCCTCGTCGAGCATGCGCACCACCTTGCCGGGGCTGCCCAGCACCAGCGAGTTGTCGGGAATCTCCTTGCCCTCGGTGACCAGGGCGCCGGCTCCGATCAGGCAGTTGCGCCCGATGCGCGCGCCGTTGAGCACCACGGCCTGGATGCCGATCAGGCTGCCCTCGCCGATGGTGCAGCCGTGCAGCACGGCCTGGTGGCCCACCGTGACGCGCGGGCCGATGGTGAGCGGGAAGCCGGGGTCGGTGTGCAGGACGCAGCCCTCCTGCACGTTCGAGTCCTTGCCGATCACGATGAGTTCGTTGTCGCCGCGCACGGTGGCGTAGGGCCAGAGGTTGGCACCCGCCTCGAGGCGTACCAGGCCGATCACGGTGGCGGAGTCGAACACGTAGGCCGTCTCGTGGATGTCGGGCACGCGCTCGCCCAGTCGATAGATCGCCATGTCTTGGTCCCGGTGGCGGGCGCTGCCCGCATAGAATGCGAGCGATTCTAGCTGCGGGTCACATCGCTTCGCGGCCGCTTCAGTCTGCCCGCCACCGTCGTCCAGTGTCCGAACTGCACCCTCAATTGCAATCCGAACTGCGGCAATCCGAACTGCGGCACTCCGAACTGCGCCGCGCCGCGCTCGATACCCTGCGCCTTCAGGAGCCGGGCGCAAAGTGCGCGGCCACGCAGGCCCTTTACAAGGCAGCCCTGCTGCCCGATGTGCAGGCCGAGCTTGCCGAGCCGCCTGGTCTGCCGGGGCGCCCGTCGCGCCCGCGCTTGGTGCCGCCTGCCCAAGTGCCCTGGCGCGCACCCGACAAACGCGAAGGGCGCGCCGCGTTGCTCCACGCGCTGGCCCACATCGAGTTCAACGCAATCAACCTCGCCCTGGATGCCATCTGGCGCTTCCCCCGTCTGCCGCCCGACTACTACACCGACTGGTTGCGCGTGGCGGCCGAGGAGGCCACGCACTTCGGCCTTCTGCTGGGCAGGCTGGCCGAACACGGTCACGACTACGGCGACTTCGACGCCCACGACGGCCTGTGGGAGATGGCGCGCTCCACGCAGGGCGATGCGCTGGCCCGCATGGCACTGGTGCCGCGCACGCTCGAGGCGCGCGGGCTTGACGCCTCGCCGGCGGTGCGGGCCAAGTTCGCGCGGGCGGGCGACGCCGCCTCGGCCGCCGTGCTCGATGTGATCCTGCGCGACGAGATCGGCCATGTCGCGGTCGGCAACCGCTGGTTCCGCCATCTCTGTGTCGAGCGCGGCCTGGACCCGGCACAGGCCTACGAGGATCTCGCGCGCAGCCACCGTGCACCGCGCCTGCGTGGACCGTTCAACGTCGAGGCACGGCTCGCCGCAGGGTTCTTGCCCAGCGAAATCGAAGGTCTGCTCGATTCGGCGCGCTGAGCTCTTGCTACCATGGGCGCGCAGCCCGTTTGGGTGAGGAGGAAAGTGTGTTCGGTGTGATCCGCGATCAGTTTCGTACCTTGTTGCGCATTCGCAAGAGGCGAGGATTGCCGTCACCCGGACCGAAGCCGCCGCTGGGCGCCAAGATCACCCGACAGGACCTGCGCATGACCGTGCAGGCAGGCATGAGCGACGAGTTGTGGCGTTGGCTCACCGATCGGGGATGGCGTCAGGCCACTGTGCGCAACGACCGGCGCCGCTACCGCGACGTGCCCGCGTCCGCGGTCACCCGGCTGATCGATGCGGCGCCAGAGTTTCGCTCCGACGCACTGCGTGAGGCCACCGAAGCGGCCACGTTCCGGCCCGAAGCCGGGGCCGCGGCGCGCCGCGAGCGCGAGTCCGGGGCCTGATGGGCGCAGCGGGGCGCGTCTTCGGGCAGTTTTGCCTGGGCGAGCACTTCGCAAGCCAGGTCCAGATCACGGCGGCGCACCTGAGCGAAGGAGCGCGCCTGATCGGCGACTACAACCCCTTGCATGTCGACGCCGAGTTCGCCGCGCGCTCGCGTTACGGCGCACCGATCCTGCATGGCGTGATCACTTCCGCGCTGATGGCTGCTCCGTTCGGGATGGCGGTGGCGGGCACGGCGATCGCCTACCTCGAGCACGACGCGCGCTTCCTGGCCCCGGTGCACGCGGGCGACACGCTGGCCATCGAGTGGACGGTGACCGAGCTCACACCCAAGGCGCACCACCACGGGGGCATCGTGGCTGCCACCTGCGAGGCGCGCAACCAGCACGGCGTGCTGGTGGCCACGGCGCGCGGCCGCATGCTCGTGCGCAGCACGCCGGGACCGGCCTAGTCGCGCCCGGCCCCCGCTGCGCGCTGCGCCTCGCGCTCGCGCAGCACGCGCCGCTGCACTTTCCCGGTGGTGGTCATGGGCAGCTCGGCGATGAACTCGATCTCCTTGGGGTACTCGTAGGGCGCCAGTTGGCCGCGCACGTGCGCCTGCAACTCGCCCACCAGGGCGTCGCTCGCCACGTGCCCGGCGGCGAGCACGACGTAGGCCTTGATCAGGTTGCCGCGCTCCGCGTCCGGCTTGGGCACGACCGCGGCGTTGATCACCGCCGGGTGCCTGACCAGACAGTTCTCGATCTCCGAGGGGCCGATGCGGTAGCCCGCGCTCTTGAAGACGTCGTCGGCGCGGCCCTGGTACCAGAGGTAGCCGTCGGCGTCGCAGCTTGCCAGGTCGCCGGTGCGGCACCAGTCGCCGCTGAACTTCGCCGCGGTCGCGGCGGGCTGCTTCCAGTAGCCCAGGAAGAAGACCGGGTCGGGGTGGCCGTGGATGTCGCAGCGATGCACGGCAACCTCTCCGGTGCTGCCCGGCGGCAGTTCCCGGCCGGCCTCGTCGATCACCGCCACGCGGTGGCCGGGGTAGGGCCGGCCCATTGCCCCGGGGCGCACCGGCCATCGCGCCTGCGAGTTGCCGACGATGTAGTTCATCTCGGTCTGGCCGAACATCTCGTTGACGGTGAGGCCCAGGTGATCGCGCGCCCAATCGAGCACGGCGCTGCCCACCGGTTCGCCCGCGCTCATCACGGCGCGCAGCGTGGGCGCCGGACGATCCCAGGCGGCCGATCGCATCATCATCTTCAATGCGGTGGGAAACAGGAAGGCGTTGCTCACCCCGTAGCGCTCGACCAGGGCGCGCGCCACCTCGGGGGTGAAGCGGCCGCGGTAGCCGACGATGGGGAAGCCGAAGTACAGGGTGGGCAGCAGCGCGTCCATCAGGCCGCCGGTCCAGGCCCAGTCGGCCGGCGACCAGAACACGTCGCCCTTCCGAGGGAACCAGTCCTGCGAGGCCACGAAGCCCGGCAAGTTGCCGATCAGCGCGCGGTGGGGCATGAGCGCACCCTTGGGCGGGCCGGTGGTGCCCGAGGTGTAGATGAGCAGCGCGCCCTCGTCGGCGGCGGTGTCGACGCAATCGAAGTCAGCTGCGGCGCTCGCCAACAGCGCACTCCAGGCGTGTGCGCCGCTCGCTGCCTCGTCCACCACGATCAGCTGGCGCAGTTCGGGGCAGTGGGCGAGCAGGCCCTGAACCGCGGCGGCGGCGCCCGCGTCGACGATCGCCGCCACCGCGCCCGAATCGCGCAGGCGATACTCGAGCGCCTCGGGACCGAAGAGCACGGACAAGGGCATCGCCACCGCGCCCATCTGGTAGAGCGCGATGTGGGCAATGGCCGCCTGGGGGCACTGCGGCAGGACGATGGCCACCCGCTCGCCGCGCGCCACGCCCAGGCTGGCGAGCGCGTTGGACAGGCGGTTGGCGTCGGCGGCGAGCGCGGCATAGCTGTGCGTGCTGCGCTGGCCGGACTCGGTCTCGTAGTGGATGGCGATGCGCGAGGCCTCGGCGGCCCAACGGCGGCAGCACACCGCGGCGATGTTGAAGCGCTCCGGAACGTGCCAGCGGAATTCGCGGTAGAGGCGGCGGTAGTCGTCCGTCATGGTCGGCGCGGTCCGCTCAAGTGCGGCTGCCGCGATGGGCATAATCGCCGAGGCCTGCCGAAACGAGCAACCAGAATGCGATCTTCCCGCTCCCGCTTCCACCGCCTGCGCGGCCTGCGCTACCACGTCCGGGAGTGGGGCCCGGCCGATGCGGCGGCCGAACAGACCCTGGTGATGCTGCACGGCTGGATGGATGTCTCGGCATCCTTCCAGTTCGTGGTCGACGAGCTGCCCGCGGGCCTGCGCGTGCTCGCGCCCGATTGGCGCGGCTACGGCCTGAGCGACCGCACGCCGGCCGATAGTTACTGGTTCCCGGACTACCTCGCCGACCTCGATCTGCTGCTCGATCAGCTGTGCCCCGAGGCACGCGTCAACCTGGTCGGGCACAGCATGGGCGGCAACGTGGCCATGCTCTACGCGGGCATCCGGCCGCAGCGCATCCGCACGGTCGTGAACCTTGAGGGCTTCGGGCTCAGGAGCACGCGGCCCGAGGAGGCGCCGGCCCGCTACGCCCGCTGGATGGACGAGCTGCGCGCCGGCAGCCCGATGCGCGACTACGGCTCGCTGCAGGAGGTGGCGGAGCGCCTGCGCCGTAACAACCCGCGGCTGAGCGCGCAGCGGGCACTCTTTCTGGCGGCGCACTGGTCGCACCAGGAGCAGGACGGACGCTGGCGCGTTGCCGGGGACCCGGCGCACAAGCTGCCCAACCCCACGCTCTACCGCTGGGAAGAGGTGGCCGAGTGCTGGAAGCGCATCGCCGCGCCGGTGCTGTGGATCCAGGCCGCGGACACCGACGCGCACCGCTGGGCAGGCGAGCAAAGCGAGATCGACGCGCGCCGCGGCGTGGTGCCCCAGCTCGAGGCGGCGCTGGTCGATGACGCCGGCCACATGCTCCACCACGACCAGCCGGAACAGGTGGCGCGGCTCATCGAGGCTTTCCTCGACCGGCACCGCGGCTGAGCGCGAACGGCGGGGCAAAGCGGGCGCGCAGGGCGCGCCGGTAGAATTGCCTGATGCCAGCTGACTCAGCCAGTCCTTCCAATCTCGCGCCACGCCGCGACCCCCGCGCGGTGCGCGCCGACCTGCACGCGCACTCGACCGTGTCGGATGGCGCGCTCGCGCCGGCGGTGCTCGTCGAACGGGCCGCCACCCAGGGCGTGGAACTGTTCGCTCTCACCGATCACGACGAGCTCGACGGGCTGGCCGAAGCCGCCAGCGCCGCCGAGCGGCTCGGGCTGCCCTTCGTACCCGGCGTCGAGGTCTCGGTCACCTGGGGCGAGACCACCGTGCACATCGTCGGTCTGGGCATCGACGCGCAGGCACCAGTGCTGCGCGCGGGCCTGGCGCGCGTGCGCTCCGGCCGGCTGGAGCGGGCGCGCGAGATCGGCCGCCAGCTCGAGGTCGCGGGGGTGCCCGACGCCTTCGAAGGCGCGCTCGCGCACGCCGGGAATCTGGATCTGGTGTCGCGCACTCACTTTGCCCGCCATCTGGTCGACACCGGAGTGTGCCGCGATGTGCGCGAGGTGTTCGGCCGCTTCCTGGTCGAGGGCAAGCCGGGGTTCGTGCCGCACCGTTGGGCGGATCTGGACGAGGCGCTCGCCTGGATACAGGCGGCGGGTGGCGTGGCCGTGCTGGCGCATCCCGGCCGCTACAAGCTCGGCGAGCCCGCCCTGCACGAGCTGATGCTGCAGTTTCGCAGCCAGGGCGGCACTGCCATCGAGGTCTCGACCAGCAACCACGGGCCGGCGCAGATCGTTCGCTTTGCCCAGGCAGCGCGCGACTTCGGCTTCGAGGCCTCGGCGGGCAGCGACTTTCACGCGCCCGGCGAGCAGGCCGAACTCGGCGCCGCGCCGCCCCTGCCGGCGGACCTCACGCCGGTCTGGCACCGCTATGTGTGAGGCGGCCTCGTGGCAGAGACTTCACACCCCTTCCATCCGCGCGGCGAAATGGCCGCGAGCGCAGTCATGAGCCAGTTCTTCAGCGTCCACCCCGAGACACCGCAGGTGCGCCTGCTGCGCCAGGCCGCGAGCATTCTGGACAACGGCGGCGTGGGCGCGATCCCCACCGACTCGTGCTACGCGCTGGTCTGCCACCTTGACGACAAGGCCGCGGCCGACCGCCTGCGCCGTCTGCGCGGCGTGGACGAGCGTCACCACCTGACCCTGCTGTGCCGGGATCTTTCGGAGCTCGCCAACTTCGCCAAGGTCGACAACAAGCAGTACCGCCTGCTCAAGAACGCCACCCCGGGGCCCTACGCCTTCATCCTCGAGGCCACCCGCGAGGTGCCGCGTCGGCTGTCGCATCCGGCGCGCAAGACGATCGGTCTGCGCGTGCCCGACAACCCGGTGGCGCTCGCGCTGCTCGAGGTGCTGGGCCAGCCGCTCATCTCGACCACGCTGATGCTGCCGGGCGACGAATTGCCGCTGTCCGACGCGGAGCACATCCTCGAGCGCCTGGGCAAGCAGGTGGACTTCATCGTCGATGGGGGCGCCTGCGGCACCGAGCCCACCACCATCGTCGACCTCACCGGGCGCGAGGCCGTGGTGGTGCGCCAGGGCCGCGGCCCGCTTGAGGCCCTGGGGCTGGCGGCCGGGTCCTGAGCGCGGGGGCAGCGCGCCCCGCTGCTAGACTCGAATCGATGGAAGATCTGATTCAGACGATCGCGGTCTACGCGATACCCGTGCTGCTCGCCATCACCCTGCACGAGGCTGCGCACGGCTACGTGGCGCGCATGTTCGGCGACTCGACCGCCTGGATGCTCGGGCGCGTCACCCTCAATCCCCTCAAGCACGTCGATCCGGTGGGCACCGTGCTCGTGCCCGGCGTGATCCTGCTCACCTCGGCGCTGGCCGGCGCGGGCGGCATGCTCTTTGGCTGGGCCAAGCCGGTGCCGGTCAACTTCGCCAATCTGCGCCATCCCAAGCGCGACATGATCTGGGTGGCGGCGGCCGGCCCCGGCTCCAACCTCCTGCAAGCCATCCTGTGGGCGCTGCTCCTCAAGCTGATGCTCGTGGCGGGCGTCGAGGAGCGCTTCGTGTATCTGGTCGCGCAGGCGGGCATCAGCGTCAATCTGGTGCTCATGGCGCTGAACCTGCTGCCCCTGCCGCCCCTGGACGGCGGGCGCATCCTCGTGGGCCTGCTGCCGCCGGGGCCATCGCAGGCGCTGGCGCGGGTGGAGCCCTACGGGTTCTTCATCCTCATCGCGCTGCTCGTGACCGGAACGCTGGGCGTGTTCCTGCGGCCGTTCCTGGCCGTCGGCGACGCAATCGTTCGTGTGTTCCTGTAGGTGAACCCGACCGGGCCTGCTCCGGCGCACGGCGCGCAGCCGCCCTCGGCCTGGGTGCGGCGCTTCACGGCGTCGCTCGCGCGAGGCGCCACGGTGCTGGATCTGGCCTGCGGGCAGGGGCGCCACGCGCGCTGGCTGGCCAGACGCGGTCACGCGGTGCTGGCGGTGGATCGCGATGCGGCCTGCGGTGCGGCGCTGGCCGGCGAGCCGGGCGTGCGCTTCCTGCAAGCCGATCTCGAAGCCGCGCCGTGGCCGTTCGAGGGCCAGCGCTTCGACGGCATCATCGTGACTCAGTACCTGCACCGCCCGCTGCTTGCGGCGATCGTCGCCGCGCTCGCTCCCGGCGGGCTGCTGGTCTACGAGACCTTTGCCCAGGGCAACGAGCGCTACGGGCGGCCGTCGAATCCGGACTTCCTGCTCGCGCCGGGGGAGTTGCTCGCTGCGTGCCGCGACCTGCACGTCTTGGCGTACGAAGACGGAGTGCTGGACTTGCCGCGCCCGGCCCGGGTGCAGCGCATCGCGGCGCAGCGCCCGCCCGCGCCGGACCGGTGCCTGCAACTCGACGGCGCGGTGCCGGACTGAGTCGGGGTGCAAGGTAGAATCGCGGCTTCGACTGGGAGACCCCCGCGCGGGGTGAACGAATCCTCATGATCACTGGCAGCATCGTCGCCATCGTCTCTCCGATGCAGGAGGACGGCACGCTCGATTTCGACGCCTACCGTCGGCTGATCGACTGGCACGTGGCCGAGGGCACCTCGGCGATCGTGGCGGTGGGCACCACCGGCGAGTCGCCCACCGTGAACCCCGAGGAACACGGCGAACTGATCCGTGTCGCGGTCGAGGCCGCGGCCGGTCGGGTGCCGGTGATTGCCGGCACGGGTGGCAATTCCACCGCCGAGGCCATCGAGCTCACCGAGCACGCGCGCAAGGTTGGCGCGGCCGCGACGCTGCAGGTCGTGCCCTACTACAACAAGCCGCCGCAGGAAGGCCTGTATCGCCACTTCCGCAAGATCGCCGAGACGGTCGACCTGCCGGTGATCCTCTACAACGTGCCGGGTCGCACGGTCGCGGATCTGTCGAACGACACTTGCCTGCGCCTTGCGCAACTGCCCGGCATCGTGGGCCTGAAGGACGCCACGGGCGACCTCGCCCGCGCCGCCGACCTCCTGCGCCGCCTGCCCGCTGGCAAGCCCTTCGCGGTGTACAGCGGCAATGACGATTCGGCCTTGTCGCTCATGCTGCTGGGAGGCGCGGGCGTGATCTCGGTGACCGCCAATGTGGCCCCGCGTCTGATGAGTCAGATGTGCGCCGCCGCCCTCGCGGGCGACCTGGCTGCCGCGCGACGCCTCAACAACCAGCTCATGCCGCTGCACATGCGGCTGTTCGTCGAGCCCAATCCGATCCCGACCAAGTGGGCTCTGGCCCGCATGGGGCGCATTCCCCCGGGAATCCGCCTGCCGCTGGTGCCGCTGTCGCCAGCCAACGAGGCCGTTGTCGCGGCCGCCATCAAGGAATCCGGCCTCGCCTGAGGCCGGACCAGGAGTGAGAAGCATGCGTCCAGTCGCGCTGCGCACCGTCTGCGCAGTCCTCGTGCCGCTCGCCGCGGCCGGTTGTTCGTGGACCTCGTGGACGGGGTCGATCTTCACCGAGGAGAAGATCCAGTACAAAGCCGCGGACACGAGTCGCGTGCCCCTCGATGTGCCGCCCGACCTGTCGCAGTTGCCTCGCGAGGAGCGCTTCGCGGTTCCGGAGCGTCCCCAGGCGGTCACCGCGAGCGGCCTGGCGCAGCAGGGCCGTGGCCCGCTCGCCGGCGGCGCGCCGGGCGCTGCCGCCTCGGCCAGCGCCGCTGCGGTGTTGCCGGGCACCCAGATTGCCAAGGTCGAGCGCGCCGGCAACACCCGCTGGCTGGCCGTCAATCTGCCGCCCGAGAAGGCCTGGCCGATCCTCGTGGAGTTCTGGCCCAGCGTCGGCCTGACCATCGCGCGGCAGGATCCAAACAGCGGCACGCTCGAGACCAATTGGGCCGAGAACCGCGCCAAGCTGCCGCAGGACGTGATTCGCGCGACCCTGGGCAAGGTGCTCGACTCGATCTACTCGACCGGCGAACAGGACATGTACCGCGCTCGCCTCGAGCGCGGCCCCGACGGCACCTCCGAGATCTTCGTGAGTCACCGCGGGATGATCGAGGTCTACACCTCGGCCGACCAGACGCAGACCAAGTGGCAGCCGCGGCCCGCCGACCCGCAACTCGAGGGCGAGATGCTCACCCGGCTGCAGGCGCGATTCGACGAGGCCTTCAAGCCCGCCACGGCGCGCGGCGGCGCCGCCGCCACGGGCCCGACCGTCGCGGCTGCCGCTGCGGCTGCCGCGGCGGCTGCGCCCGCGCTGTCCGAGGTGGTGAAGGGCAACGACGGCCGTCCGGTCGCGGTGATGGTCAACGAGCCTTTCGATCGCGCCTGGCGGCGCGTGGGCCAGTCGCTCGACCGCGGCGGCTTCACCGTCGAGGACCGCGCGCGCGATCGGGGCATCTACTTCGTGCGCTATCTGGATCCCGACTACGAAGCCAAGGCAAAGGATCAGCAGGGCTTCCTGACCAAGTTCCTCGGCAAGGAGCGCCCGGTGGATGCCCCGCAGTACCAGGTCAAGGTCGTGGCCGAGGGCGAACGCACCCGCATCACGGTGAGCGACAAGGACGGCAACGTCGACACCACCAAGGCGGCCGACCGCATCCTGACGCTGCTCGCAGACCAGTTGCGCTAGTGCTGCGCTTTGCGAGCCTCGGCTCGGGCAGCGGCGGCAACGCCCTGCTGGTCGAGGCGCGCGAAGGCGGCCACTGCACCCGCGTTCTGCTCGACTGCGGATTCAACGCTCGTGCACTGGCCCTGCGCCTTGCGCGCCTGGGGCTCGCCCCGGCGGATCTCGACGCGATCGTCGTCACCCACGAGCACAGCGATCACATCGGCGGAGTGGCCGTGCTCGCCCGGCGCCATCGCCTGCCGGTCTATGCCAGCGCGGGCACGGCGCGCGCCGGACGGCTCACCGACGCCGGTATCGCGCTCGAATGCGTCGGCAGCGGGCATTCCGTGGCGATCGGTGCCCTCGAGTTGAGTCCCTACGCCGTACCGCATGACGCGGCCGAGCCGCTGCAACTCGTGTTCTCAGACGGAGCCAGCCGCCTGGGCGTGCTCACCGACATCGGCACGCCCACCGCCGCGGTGCAGGCTGCGCTCGACGGGGTGGACGCCCTGGTCCTCGAGGCGAATCACGACCCGGATCTGCTGCAAAGCGGTCCCTACCCGGGCTTCCTGAAGGCGCGCATCGCGGGCGCCCTGGGCCACCTGTCCAACGCGCAGGCAGCCAGCCTGCTCGCTGCGCTCGACACCAGGCGGCTGCGCTGCGTGGTGGCGGCGCACTTGTCGAGCACCAACAATCGCGCGGACCTCGCCCGCGCTGCCCTGGCCGGTGCACTTGGCTGGCCCGACGAGGTGGTGGTCGTGGCCGATCAGGCTCGCGGCTGCGACTGGCAAGCGGTCTGAAGGGCATGCGTTGCCCGGCGCCCGGCAC
Source organism: Burkholderiaceae bacterium (assembly GCA_035454085.1). Lineage (GTDB taxonomy): Bacteria > Pseudomonadota > Gammaproteobacteria > Burkholderiales > Burkholderiaceae_F > DAOTEJ01. The sequence goes on from DAOTEJ010000036.1 coordinate 24,009, forward strand.
AGGCTGCCGGGCTGACCAGAAAAGAAAAGGGGCCGCTTGCGCGGCCCCTTAGTGCGGAGGGGAACTCCGACTTACTTCTTGGGCTCGGCAGCCGGAGCAGCCGG
>DAOTEJ010000037.1:0-22797 GCA_035454085.1 Burkholderiaceae bacterium
GCGCACGCATGTGGCGCCCGGCCGCCGCGCTCGCGCCCGCGCGCACGGACTCAGGCCTGGCCAGTTCGCGCGTCACGCCGGCAGGCCGGCCGGCGGGCAACTAGCGCAGCCGGTCGCTGGGCTGATGGTCGAGCACCGCCGCTCCGTGCGTGCCGTGCGCGCGGCGGCGCGCCTTGAAGCGCTGCTCCCAGGCGTCGAGCCAGGTGTAGACCACGGGCACGACGATCAGCGTGAGCAGCGTGGAGGTGATCACGCCGCCGATGATGGCGCGGCCCATCGGCGCCTGCTGCTCGGCGCCCTCGCCCAGGCCCAGGGCCAGCGGCAGCATGCCGAAGACCATCGCCGCGGTGGTCATCAGGATGGGCCGCAGCCGCACCTGGCCGGCGGCGAGCAGGGCCTCCTCGCGCGACAGGCCCTCGCGCTGGCCCTTGTTGGCGAAGTCCACCAGCAAGATCGCGTTCTTGGTCACCAGGCCCATCAGGAACACCACGCCGATCATCGAGAAGATGTTGAGCGTGGTCTTGGTGACCAGCAGCGCCAGCATCACGCCCACGATCGACAGCGGCAGCGAGGCCATGATCGCCACCGGCTGCAGGAAGCTGCCGAACTGCGAGGCCAGCACGAGGTAGATGAACACGATGGCCAGCACCAGCGCGCCGAGGATGGCGGCACTCACCTCCTGCTGCTCGCGGATCTGCCCGCCCACGTCGAAGCGCAGTCCGGGCGGCAGCTCCATCGCCTTGACCACCTTCTGCACGTCCTCGCCCACATCACCGGCGGCGCGGTTCTCGACCCCGGCGAACAGCGCCACGCGCCGCTGCAGGTCCTGGCGCCGGATGTTCTCGGGGTTGAAGATGCGCTCGACGGTGGCCACCGCGCGCAGCGGAACGACCTCGGGCGTGCCGTCGGCGAGCTGCCGGCCGGTGGCGATGTTGAGGTTGACGATGTCCTCGCCCACGGTGCGCGCCGCCTGCGGCAGCTGGGTCACGACCTCGTAGTTCTGGCCGTCGGGCGCGAGCCAGTAGCCGGAGTTCTCGCCGCCCACCATGGCGCGCAGCGTGGTGCCGAGCTGCGCGTGGGTGATGCCGTACTCGGCCGCCAGCTCGGGCTTGAGGCGCACGCGCAGGGCGGGGGTGCCTTCCTTGACGCTGGTCTCGACGTCGGCGATGCCGGGGATCTTGGCCACGCGCTCCTTGAGCTCGGCGATCACGCGGTTCATCTCGGCGTCGTTGTTGCCCAGCAGGGCCACGTAGATCGGCCGGTTCCAGCCCACCGACAGCTCCACCCCGGGGATCGCCGCGACCCGCGCTCGCACCGCCTTCTCGACCGCCTTCTGGTCGCGGCGCCGCTCGCTGCGCGGCGCGAGTTGCAGGGCGAGCGTGGCGGTGTTGCGCGCGCCGTCGGCGCCGATCGAGGTGTCGACCGTCTTGATCTCGGGGAACTCGCGCAGCGCCTCCTCGACGCGCTTGACGCGTTCGTTGGCGTAGTCGAGGCTCGAGCCCACCGGCATGGTCAGGCGGATCGAGGTGTAGCTCTGGTCCACCTCGGGCATCATCTCGCCGCCCACGAAGCCGGCGATCGGCAGGCTGGCCACGAAGCTCAGGGTGGCCAGCGCCAGCGTGGTCTTGCGGTGGCCCAGCGCCCAGCGCAGCGCGCGGTCATACACCCCGTGCAGGCGTTCCACGCCGGCGTCGAAGCGCCGCAGGATCGGGCCCACCACCGGCAGGCCGCGCGCGCCCTCGGGCGGGTCGCGCCACACCGCCGAGAGCATCGGATCGAGCGTGAAGCTCACGAACAGCGACAGCAGCACCGCCGCCACCACCGTGATGCCGAAGGGGTAGAAGAACTTGCCCACCACGCCCTGCATGAAGGCGATGGGCACGAACACCGCCACGATCGAGAAGGTGGTGGCCAGCACCGCCAGGCCGATCTCCTCGGTGCCGTCGCGCGCGGCGGTGACGTGGTCCTTGCCCATCTGGATGTGCCGCACGATGTTCTCGCGCACCACGATGGCGTCGTCGATCAGCAGGCCGATGCACAGCGACAGCGCCATCAGCGTCATGTAGTTGAGCGTGAAGCCCAGCATGTACAGCGGGGTGAAGGTGGCGATCACCGCGATCGGCAGCGTCAGACCGGTGATCACCGTCGAGCGCCACGATCCCAGGAACAGGAAGACGATCAGCACGGTGAGCAGGCCGCCCTCGAGGATGGTGCGCTTGACGTTGTCCACCGAGCTGGCCACGAAGTCCGAGGTGGCCCACATGAAGCGCAGCTCCACGCCGGCGGGCAGCTGCTTCTGCATCTCGGTGGCCGCGAGCTTGAGCTCGCGCCCGACCTGCACGATGTTGGCGTCCTGCGCCTTGAAGACCTGCACGCCGATCGCGGGCTGGCCGTTGATGCGCGTGATCGAGGTGCGCTCGCGCTCGGTGTCGAGCACCTGCGCCACCTGCCCGAGCAGGATGGGGATGCCGGCGCGGCGCGCCACGATGATCTTCTCGAACTGCGCCGGCCCGGACAGGCGCCCGTCGACGCGCACGATGGACTCGCTGGTGGCGTTGTGGATCGTGCCCACCGGCACGCTCACGTTGGCCGCGCGCAGCGCCGCCACCACCTGGTCGACCGACAGGCCGTAAGCGGTGAGCCGTCCGGGGTCGACCCGCACCTGGATCTCGCGCGTGACCGTGCCGCTGAGCGCCACGCGCCCCACCCCGCTGACGCGCTCGAAGCCCTTCTGCACCACCTGCTCCGCCAGCAGCGTGAGCTGGCGCTGCGTCAGGTCCTTGCCCGCCAGCGCGAAGGTCGCCACGGGCTCGTCGTTCTCGCCGTTGACGCGGTTGACGATGGGATCCTTCACGTCGCGCGGGAAGCTCGCGCGGATCTGCGCGAGCTTGTCGCGCAATTCCTGCGTGGCGCGCGTCATGTCCACGTCCTGGCGGAACTCGACCCAGGTCAGCGCCCGACCCTCGTCGGCACGCGACAGAATGCGCTTGACCCCGGCCACCGTGTTCGCCGCGTTCTCGATGGGCTTGCTCACGTCCACCTCGACCTGCTCGGGCGAGGCGCCGGGGTAGGTGGTCCAGATCTGCACGCCGGGCGGAGCAACGTCGGGCATGGGCTCCACGCCCAGCCGCTGGTAGGAGAACAGGCCGAGCACGGTGAGCCCCACCATGACCATGGTGGCGAACACCGGGTGATTGATCGAGACGCGCGTCATCCACATGGCGCGGCTCCTAGTTCGTGCCGGCGGCGGGACGGGCCACGGCCGGCTCGGACGCGACCTTGGGCGCGTCGGTGCCGGCCGCGCTCGCGGCCTGGCCTTCGCGCAGGTTGTCGAACTTGGTCGCCAGCACCGCGTCCCCCGGCGCGACGCCACCACGCACCTCGACGCGCTGACCGCGCTCGTCACGGCGCCCGGTCTCGACCGGGCGGCGGACGAGCTTGCCCTCCGCGATCACCCACACGTAGTGCCCGCCGGGATCACCGCGCAGCGCGGCCAGCGGCAGCGTGGGCACGGGCGCCTCGGGCGCGACCTGCACGTACACGCGCGAGAACATGCCGGCCTTGAGCAGGGAGCCTTCGTTGGGCAGCGACACGTACAGGTTGACCATGCGCGTGCCGGCCTCGGTGGCCGGATTGATGCGCTCCACCGTGCCCTGGAAGCGGCGGCCCGGCAGGCCCTCGACCTCGATCGCCGCCGCCTGCCCGCGCGCCAGCAGGGGCACATCGGACACCGGCGCCTGGGCCTGCACCTCCAGGCGCGACAGGTCGACCACCGCCAGCAGCGGCGCGTCGTAGCCCACCTTCTCGCCCGGCTGCACGTGGCGCTTGGCGACCACGCCGGCGATCGGCGAGCGCACCGTGGCGTCGTTCATCATGATCTGGGTCTGCTCGAGCGCGGCGCGCGCCGCGGCCACGGTGGCGAGCTGGGCCTGGTGGTTGCTGTCGGCGTTGTCGAAGGCGTTCTGCGAGATGAAGTTCTGCTTGACCAGCGCGGCGTTGGCCTGGCGCACGCGCTCGGTGTTGGCCAGCTGGGCGCGCGCGGATTCGTAGGTCGCCTGGCGCTCGGCCAGCTGGGCGCGCAGCTGCGTCGTGTCGAACTCGGCCACCGGCTGGCCGGCGGTCACGGTCTCGCCCTCGCGCACCAGCACGCGCCGCACCTCGGCCGAGAGCTTGGCGCGCACCGTTGCCTGGTTGAGCGCCTGCACGCTGCCCGGCAGGGCGAGCTCGGCGTCCAGCGGCTGGGTCTTGAGGCGGGTGAGGTCGGTGGCGGCGAACTCGAGCGCGGGCTTGTCGGCCTTGCGCGGTCCTTCGTCCCCGCCCTTGCGGGCCCCGACGGCAAGCACCGCGGCGGTGGCCAGGCCCAGCACCACCACCACGCTGGTCCAAATCTTGGCGCGCTTGCGCATGAGGTTTCCCCGTCTCGTTCTTGTTTGGCCGCCTGCTGGGCGGCTAGTGGGGACGCATTATCCAGCCCGCGCGGCTGCGCGGCCGGCCTAGTGCGACGAAACGCCTCATGCGGCGACGAACTGCAGGCCGCGCCGACCGGCGCGACGCCTCAGTCCTCGAGGCCGAGCTCCTGCACCTTGCGCGTGATCGTGTTGCGACCCACGCCGAGGCGCGTGGCCGCCTCGACCCGCCGGCCGTGGGTGTGGCGCAGGGCCGTGCCCAACACCGTGGACTCGAACTGCCGGGTAAGCGCCTCCATCAGCGCGGGTTCGCCCGAAGCGAGGCGGCGCGCGACTTCGGCCCCGAGCAGGGCGGTCCAGTCGGCCACCGGGCCGACGGCGGCGCCGGCGGCCAGCGCCGCGCTCACCGGGGCGCCGGGCTGAGCCTCCGCGGGGGCAGCCAAGGCGGCCTCCGGCGGACGCGCCGACTCCTGGCGCAACTCCAGGGGCAGGTCCTGGACCTGCACCACCTGCGCGGGCGCCAGCACGGTGATCCAGTGGCACAGGTTCTCGAGCTGGCGCACGTTGCCGGGCAGGGGCAATCGGCTCACGAAGGCCACCGCCTCGTCCGACAGGCGCTTGGGCTCGACCCCGAGCTCGGCCGCGCTCTTGGTCAGGAAGTGCCGGGCGAGCAAGGGTATGTCCTCGCGGCGCTCGCGCAAGGAGGGCAGGCGCAGGCGGATCACGTTGAGCCGGTGATACAGGTCCTCGCGGAACAGGCCCAGACGCACGCGCTCCTCGAGGTTCTGGTGGGTGGCGGCGATCACCCGCACGTCGGCCTTGATCGGCTGGTGGCCGCCCACGCGGTAGTAGAAGCCGTCGGAGAGCACGCGCAGCAGGCGGGTCTGGAGCTCGGCGGGCATGTCGCCGATCTCGTCGAGGAAGAGCGTGCCGGCCTCGGCCTGCTCGAAGCGGCCGCGCCGCATCGCCTGGGCGCCCGTGAAGGCGCCGCGCTCGTGACCGAAGAGCTCGCTCTCCATCAGGTCGCGGGGGATGGCCGCCATGTTGAGCGCGATGAAGGGCGCGGCGGCGCGCGGGCTGTGGCGGTGCAGGGCGCGCGCCACGACCTCCTTGCCGCTGCCCGACTCGCCGGTGATCAGCACGGTGACGTTGCTCTGGGACAGCCGGCCGATGGCGCGGAACACCTCCTGCATCGCCGGGGCCTGGCCGAGGATCTCGGGCAGCTCGAGCGGCGCCTCGTCGCTCTGCGCCTCGCGCAGGCTCTCGTCCACCGCGCGGCGGATGAGCTCGACGGCGCGGTCGACATCGAAGGGCTTGGGCAGGTACTCGAAGGCGCCGCCCTGGAAGGCGCTCACCGCGCTTTCGAGGTCGGAATAGGCGGTCATGATGATCACCGGCAGCGCGGGATGCTTGCGCTTGACGGCGCGCAGCAGCTCGATGCCGCTCATGCCCGGCATGCGTATGTCCGAGACCAGCACCTGCGGACTGTCGGACTCCAGCGCCGCAAGCACTTCCTGCGCCGTGCCAAAGGCACGGACCGGGAGCTCTTCGCGGACGAGCGCCTTCTCGAGAACCCAGCGGATGGAGCGGTCGTCGTCGACGATCCAGATCGGCTTCATGGCAGAGGTATCAGGATCCTGAAAGCGGTGCGGCCCGGTCGACTGTCGACCTCGATTGCGCCCTGGTGCTGGTGCACGAAGGTCTGCGCCAGCGCCAGTCCGAGTCCGCTGCCGCCCTCCCTGCCCGACACCAGCGGGAAGAAGATGCGGTCGCGAATGTCCTCGGGAATGCCTGGCCCGTTGTCGATCACATGCAAGTCCAGTGCCAGGCGATGGAAGGTGCGCGCGATGGTCGCCTGGCGCGCCACTCGGGTGCGCAGCGTGATCTGCGCGTCGCCCGCGGCAATGCGCGCCTCGAGTGCCTCGGCCGCGTTGCGCACGATGTTGAGCAGCGCCTGGATGAGCTGCTCGCGGTCGCCGCGAAAGTCGGGAACGCTGGCGTCGTAGTCGCGCACGATGGTCAGGCCGCGCGGGAATTCGGCAAGCAGCAGGGCGCGCACGCGCTCGCAGACCTCGTGGATGTTGACGTCGCCCACCTCGTGGGGCATGCGGTGCGGCGCGAGCAGGCGGTCCACCAGGGTGTGCAGGCGGTCGGCCTCGGCGATGATCACCCGCGTGTACTCGCGCTCCTCGTCCGACCGCAGCTCGGCGTCGAGCAGCTGCGCCGCACCGCGGATTCCGCCCAGGGGATTCTTGATCTCGTGCGCGAGGTTGCGCAGCAGCTCGCGGCTCGCCTCCGACAGCCCGAGCTGGCGCTCCTCGCGATCCTGACGCAGACGCTGCTCGATCTCCGATAGCTCGAGGATCAGCGGCGTGGCCTCCTCGAATTGCGAGGTCGCGGTCAGCTGCACCAGGACGGGCTCGCGCAGCGCAAGGCGCAGGCTGATCGTGGTGCGGCGCTGGCTGAAGAGGTTGGCCGCGGCGTCGCGCGCCAGGCGCTCGATCTCGCCGGGCTCGCCGAGCACCCGGCTCGCGGGCTGGCCCTGCAGGTTGCGGCGCGAGGCGTCGAGCAGCAGCTCGGCCGACTGGTTGGCGTAGACGATGCAGGCGCGCGCGTCGAGCACGAGCACCGCGGTCGAGAGCAAGTCCAGGCCCTCGTATTGCCGCTCCGCGGCGCCAAAGTAGTGGGTGGAGTCCCTCATCACGCCACCCCTCGCGGGCGCGGCGTGCCGCGCGCTCTACTGGCGCGCGAGCAGTGACAGTTCGCGGCGCAGCGACTGCACGTTGGCGTCGGCGCGCGCCACGTCCTCGCGCAGGCGCTGCGAGCGGGCGGCATCAGAGCGGCCCTCCGCAGCGGAGAGCTCGCCCCGTGCGCGCGTCAGCCGCTCCTCCTCGCCGCGCAACTCGTCCTCGAGGATGCGGCGCCGATCCGAGTCGCGCGACTGCTGGGTGGCACCGTCGACCTTGGGGTAGTTGGCGGGCGAAGCAGACGGCGGGCTTGCCGACGGCCGCTGGCCCGCGCGCGGCGCCGGCACGCTGGCCACCGGCTGGGTCTCGACGGCAGTGCAGTTCTTCGCCGCGCCCTTGCTGTTGGTGAAGGTGCGGCGGCCCTCGTCGTCCACGCACAGCCAGATCGACTGCGCCTGCACGGCAGTGCAGGCGAGGCCAAGGACGAGGGCGGGCAGCAGGCGACTCACGAAGGTGGGCTTGGGCGGTGCGGGAAGAGTCAGTGTAAGCCAGCCCCCGTCCCGCCCGACACCGCAGCAATGCGGGACGGGCGCGGCCGGATCGGCAGTGGGTTGGGCGCGTGGCTGTCATGCGGGTGGGCAGAAAAAAGGGGCGGTGGCCCGCCCCTTTTCCCGTGCGCGGCGGGCAGCCTCAGAGGCTGTAGTACATGTCGAACTCGATCGGGTGCGTGCTCATGCGGAAGCGGGTGACCTCTTCCATCTTGAGCGCGATGTAGGCGTCGATCATCTCGTTGCTGAACACGCCGCCGCGCGTCAGGAACTCGCGGTCGCGGTCCAGGTAGTCGAGCGCCATGTCGAGCGACGAGCACACCGTCGGGATCTTGGCGTCCTCTTCCGGCGGCAGGTCGTAGAGGTTCTTGTCGGCCGCCTCGCCCGGATGGATCTTGTTCTGCACGCCGTCCAGGCCGGCCATCAGCATGGCCGAGAAGGCGAGGTAGGGATTGGCGGTGGGGTCCGGGAAGCGCACCTCGATGCGGCGCGCCTTGTCGCTCGCCACATAGGGGATGCGGATCGAGGCCGAGCGGTTGCGCGCCGAGTAGGCGAGCTTGACCGGGGCCTCGAAGCCGGGCACCAGACGCTTGTACGAGTTGGTGCCGGGGTTGGTGATCGCGTTCAGGGCGCGGGCGTGCTTGATGATGCCGCCGATGTAGTACAGCGCGAAGTCCGAGAGGCCGGCGTAGCCGTTGCCCGCGAACAGGTTCTTGCCGTCCTTCCAGACCGACTGGTGCACGTGCATGCCGCTGCCGTTGTCGCCGACCACGGGCTTGGGCATGAAGGTGGCGGTCTTGCCGTAGCTCGCGGCCACGTTCCAGATCGTGTACTTCATGATCTGCAGCCAGTCGGCACGCTTGACCAGGGTGCTGAACTTGGTGCCGATCTCGCACTGGCCGGGAGCCGCCACCTCGTGGTGGTGCACCTCGACCTCGACGCCCTGCTGCTCGAGCAGCAGGCACATCTCGGAGCGCATGTCCTGGAAGCTGTCGACCGGCGGGACCGGGAAGTAGCCGCCCTTGAGGCCCGGACGGTGCCCGAGGTTGCCCGCTTCGTAGTCCAGGCTGGACGACCAGGGGGCCTCCTCGGACTTGATCTTGAAGAAGGCGCCCTGCATGTCGTTGCCCCAGGTCACCGCGTCGAAGATGAAGAACTCGGGCTCGGGGCCGAAGTAGGCGGTGTCGCCCACGCCGCTGCTCTTGAGGTAGGCCTCGGCGCGGTGCGCCAGCGAGCGCGGGTCGCGGTCGTAGCCCTTGCCGGTCGAGGGTTCGACCACGTCGCAGGTCAGGATGAGCGTGTTCTCTTCGCGGAACGGATCCATGCGCGCGGTGGACGGATCCGGCATGAGCAGCATGTCCGAGGCCTCGATGCCCTTCCAGCCCGCGATCGAGGAGCCGTCGAAGGCGTGACCGTCTTCGAACTTTTCAGCGTCCACGGCCTTGGCCGGCACGCTGACGTGCTGCTCCTTGCCCTTGGTGTCGGTGAAGCGCAGATCGACGAACTGCACCTCGTTGTCCGACATCATCTTCATCACGTCTTGTGCGGACGTCATCGAGAAATCTCCTGGTCAGTGGTGAACGGTGCGAAGGCACGCCGCCGCGGGCGCCGGCCTTACTGCAAGGTTAATAGCAGGAAGCGTGCCTTCGCCGGGGCGGGACTTGAGCCAGCGCACTGAGTCCGTGCATCAAGCACTTGCCGCGCGGCGCGTAGTCCCGGCTTGGGGCAGCACCGACCCGTTGGCGCACCATGTAGGTGCATTGTGCACCGTTTTGGCGCCTCGCGCGTCGGCGCAGTGCCTAGGGCGACGGAAGGAAGAGCGACTGCAGGTCGGACAGGAAACGCCGCCCCAGGGGTGTGGGCCGGATGTGTAGGTGGTCGCGTTCGATCAGGCCGCGCGCCTCGGCCTGAGTGAGTGCCGCGTCGATCGCGCCCGGTGCCAAACCAGTACGCGCGGTGAACCACTCGCCCGGGTAGCCCTCGGTCAGGCGCAGCGCGTTGAGCATGAACTCGAAGGGCAGGTCTGCGCGGGGCACCTCGCGCGACTCGGCCAGGAACTCGCCGCGCGCTGCGTGCTCGAGGTAGGAGCGCGGGTCGCGATAGCGCACCTGGCGCACGATGCGGTGCGGGAACGAGAGCTTGCCGTGCGCCCCGGCGCCGATGCCCAGGTAGTCGCCGAACGCCCAGTAGTTGAGGTTGTGCCGGCAGCGGTGGCCGGGCCGGGCGTACGCCGAGACTTCGTAGTGCGCGTAGCCGGCGGCGGCGGCCTCGGACTCGACGAGCTCCTGCATGGCGGCCGCCGTGTCCTCGTCGGGCAACTCGGGCGGATATTTGGCGAACAGCGTGTTGGGCTCGAGCGTGAGCTGATAGAGCGAGACGTGCGGTGCCTCGCCCAGCGCCCGCGCCAGATCGGCGCGCAGTGCGGCAAGGTCCTGCCCCGGTAGCGCGTACATCAGGTCGAGGTTGAAGGTGTCGAAGTGGCGCTGCGCCGCGCTCACCGCCGCCAGCGCCTGCGCTCGGTCGTGGATGCGGCCCAGGGCGCGCAGCTTGTCCTCGTCGAAGCTCTGGACGCCGATCGACAGCCGCGTGACGCCCGCGGCGCGGAACTCGGCGAAGCGCGCGGCATCCACCGTGCCGGGGTTGGCCTCGAGCGTGATCTCGGCGTCGGCCGCCAGCGGCAACAGCATGCGCACGTCGGACAGCAGGCGCGCCAGCCCTGCCCCGCTCATCAGGCTGGGCGTGCCACCACCGATGAACACGCTCACCACCGGCCGCCCCCACACCAGCGGCAGCGCCGACTCGAGGTCGGCGCGCAGCGCCGCCAGGTACTCGGCCTCGGGCACCGCGCCGTCGGGCTCGTGCGAATTGAAGTCGCAGTACGGGCACTTGCGCACGCACCAGGGCCAGTGCACGTAGAGCGACAGCGGCGGCAGCGCAGGCAGACTCAGCGTCCCCGGCCGCAGATACGCCGCCACGTCCTGCGGCGCCACGCCGGCCGGCGCGGGCACGAGCGGGATCACGGCCATGGCCGCGCGCCCCTCACCAGCCCCAGGCCTCGCCCAGCCGCGCGTCGAGCGCACGCATCGCCTGACCGCGGTGGCTCAGGCGGTTCTTCTGCTCGGCGGGGATCTCGGCCACGGTGAGCCCAAGCTCGGGAACCAGCACCAGCGGGTCGTAGCCGAAGCCGCCCGTGCCGCGCGCGCCGTCCTGCACCACGCCGTGCCAGCGGCCCTCGGCCACCAGGGGCTCGGGATCGTCGGCGCTGCGCAGCGCCACCAGCACGCAGGTGTAGTGCACGCGCCGGTCGGCATGCGGCGCGAGCTGGCGCAGCAGTTCGCGATTGTTGCGCTCGTCCGAAGCGGGCTCGCCCGCGAAGCGTGCCGAGCGCACGCCCGGCGCACCACCCAGGGCCACGGCGCAGATGCCCGAGTCGTCGGCCAGCGCCGGCAGGCCGCTGGCCGCGGCGGCGTGCCGCGCCTTGGCCAGCGCGTTTTCGAGGAAGGTGCCGTGGGGCTCCTCCGCGGGCTCGATGCCCAGATCACCCTGTGCGATCACTTCGATGCCCCGGCCGCCCAGCAAGGCGCGCAGCTCGCGCAGCTTGCCGGCGTTGTTCGAGGCCAGGACCAGACGCTTCACGGCGCAATTCCCAGCGCAGCCCTCTGCGCCGCCACCAGCTCGCCGATGCCGCGGCGGGCCAGGGCCAGCATGGCCGTCATCTCGGCCTCGGAGAAGGGCGCGCCCTCGGCCGTGCCCTGGATCTCGACGTAGCCGCCGGCCCCGGTCATCACCACGTTCATGTCGGTGTCGCAGCTCGAGTCCTCGCCGTAGTCGAGGTCGAGCAGCGGCACGCCGCCCACGACTCCCACCGACACCGCCGCCACGTGGTCGCGCAAGGGGGATGTCTCGAGCATGCCGCGCGCCATCATCCAGCTCACGGCGTCGGCCGCCGCCACCCAGGCGCCGGTGATCGCGGCCGTGCGCGTGCCGCCGTCGGCCTGCAGCACGTCGCAGTCGATCTGCACGCTGCGCTCGCCCAGGCGCTCGAGGTCGAACACCGCGCGCAGGCTGCGGCCGATCAGGCGCTGGATCTCCTGGGTGCGGCCACTTTGCTTGCCGCGCGCGGCTTCGCGGTCCGAGCGCGTGTGCGTGGAGCGCGGCAGCATGCCGTACTCGGCCGTGACCCAGCCACGGCCCTGGCCGCGCAGGAAAGGCGGCACCTTGTCCTCCACGCTGGCGGTGCACAGCACGCGCGTGTCGCCGAAGGACACGAGCACCGAGCCCTCGGCATGCCGGGTGTAGCCGCGCGTGATCTGCACGGGACGCAACTGGTGGGGGGCTCGCGCGCCGGAGCGCGCCGCCGTGGTTTCGGTCATGGGTGTACGCGGGCCGGGCCCGCGCCTCGCTGCTAGCGGGAGATCAGTTTGGACGAGCGCTGGATGGCGCGCTGGATCTCGGCGACGGCCTCGTCGATCCGGTCCTCGGTGAATTCTGTATCAGGCACGTCGTCGCCGGGGAAGCGCATCTGGATCGTCGAGCTCACCGCACCCTCGGGGATCATGAGCGTCGAGACCGGCCCTTCCGAGGGCGGGATCATGTCGATCGACTCCTCGCCGGCCCAGGTCATGGCCACCGCGGTGCAATTGTCGCTCTCGGGCCCGCCTTCGTGCAGGGCGAGTCCGATGAGCTCGGGCACCACCCGCATCACGCCCGCCGGTCCGAAGGCCGAGGCCAGCCGCTCGTCCGGGAGCACGCCCCACAGGCCGTCGGTGCACAACAACACGGTGTCGCCGCGGCGCAGTCGCACGGGACGGGCCACGTCGACCTGCGGCGGCACGTTCGCGCCTATGCAGTTGTAGATGCGGTTGCGCTCAGGGTGGTCCTTGGCGTCCTCGGGGCGGATCAGGCCGGCGGCGACCAAGTGATGCACGCGCGAGTGGTCCAGGGTGCGCGCCGCGATGCGCCCCTCGCGCACCAGGTACAGGCGCGAGTCGCCCACGTGCGCCCAGGTGGCCATGCCGTCCTGCACGATGCAGGCCACCAGCGTGGTGCGCGGCGCCTCGGGTAGCGCGCGCTCGGCGCGGTAGCGGTGCAGCTCGTGGTGCGCGGCCTCGACCGCGTCCTTCAGGAAGCGGGCCGGGTTGGCGAGCTTGGGGCGGGCCTCGGCCGGGTAGCGCGTGGCCAGCACCTGCACCATGGTCTCGGCGGCGATCTCGCCCCGGGCGTGGCCACCCATGCCGTCGGCCACCATCATCAGCAGGGACTCGCGCGTGTACAGGTAGCCCATGCGGTCCTGGTTGACGCGCCGGCCACCCTTGCGGCTTTCCTGGTAGATGGAAAAGCGCATGGGCTCAGAACCAGGAGATCTTGTGGTCCTTCATGAACCGGGAGACCTTGTCCTGCACGGTGCGCACGCGCGCGCTGGCGCGATCCATGAGGCTGAACTCGGGGTTTTCGGGCACGACGTTGAGCAGCTCCTTTTGCACCGCGTAGACCGTCTGCGGGCGTTCGAGCGAGTTCAGCCGCAGGCAGCGCTCGACCATCGACAGCAGCTCGGCCGAGTACAGGCCCCGGAAGGCACGCAGCGCCGCGGGCATCTTGTCTTCCTTGAGGCGTAGGTCCGACTCCTGAGGCGGCATTCCCGACATGCACGCGTAGATGCACGAGCCGATCGAGTACACGTCGGTCCAGGGCCCCAGCTCGGCGTCGCGCTTGTAGAGCTCGGGCGCGGCGAAGCCCGGGGTGTACATGGGATAGGTCTTGGTGATGTCGCGCTGCAGGGTCTGCCGCGCCGCGCCGAAGTCGAGCAGGATGGGCGTGCCGTCCATGCGCAGGTAGACGTTGGCCGGCTTGACGTCGAGGTGCAGCAGGCGGTTGCTGTGCACCTCGCGCAGGCCGTTCATCACCTGAGCGAAGACACGGCGGATGAAGCGCTCCGAGAGAACGTCCTTCTGATCCTTGTTGCGGTTGCGCAGCACGTGCTCCTGCAGCGAGCGTCCGGACTCGTACTGCATGACCATGTACACGGTCTCGTTGGCGCGGAAGAAGTTCACCACGCGCACGATGTTGGGGTGGTAGATCGAGGCGAGCGCGCGGCCCTCCTCGAAGAAGCACTTCAGGCCGATGCGGTAGGTGTTGAGGTTCTCCGGCGCCACGTAGGGCGCGAACTCGCCCTTCTTGCGCGAGGCGAGCGAGGCCGGGAGGTATTCCTTGATCGCGACGGACTGCCCCTCGGCGTCCGTGGCGAGATAGACGATCGAGAAGCCGCCGCTGGAGATCTTCTTTACAATTCGGTAGCCGCCAACTTCCAGGCCTTCAGGAAGCGGCGAATTGGTCTGCGCCGGCATGGTCAGTCATCTTGTCTCGAGGCGCGGCGATTGTAGCGACAAGCCCTCGCGCCGGACCTCCGCAAAGGCGGGTAGGCGCGCCCATGTCTGATCCCCGCACACACCATGAAACCCGTCGCCAGCATGACCGGCTTCGCCTCTGTGAGCCGAGCCACCTCCCTGGGAGCCCTGAGCGTCGAGTTGCGCTCGGTGAACTCGCGCTTCCTTGACCTTTCGTTACGCAATCCAGACGAGCTTCGCAGCCTGGAGCCCGCGGTGCGCGAGGCCATCGCCGCGCGCGTCGCACGCGGCAAGATGGAATGCCGCCTGAGCATGGCGCGCCGCAGCCACGAGTCGGCCCCGCGCCTCTCGGCCGAGGCGCTCCACCAGGTCGCGACGCTCGAGCGCCAGGTGGCCACCGCGATCCATGACGCGCGGCCCCTGTCGATCGCCGAGATCCTCGCCTTCCCGGGAGTGGTCGAGGCCGACGCTCCCGACCCCGAGGTGCTGCGCGCCGAGGTGCTCGGCGCGCTGGCCGAGGCGCTCGACGCCTTTTCCGCCAGCCGCGCGCGCGAGGGCGCTGCACTTGCCACCGCCCTGCTGGCCGCGTGCGACCGGGTCGACGCGGTGGCCGTGGAGGTGGCGGCGCGCCTGCCCGACATCCTCGCCGGCGTGGAGCGCAAGCTCGCCGAGCGGCTCGAGGCCGCGCTGGCCCGCAACCTGAGCGAGAACTCGGCACTGACCCGCGAGGAAGTGGCCGACCGCATCCGCCAGGAGGTCACGCTCTACGCCATGAAGATGGACGTGGACGAGGAGATCCAGCGCCTGCGCACCCACGTTGCCGAGGTCCGTCGCGTGCTTGCAGCCGGTGGCGCCGTGGGCCGGCGCCTCGACTTCCTGATGCAGGAGCTCAACCGCGAGGCCAACACGCTGGGGTCCAAGGCCGCCGCCATCGAGATGACCAACGCCTCGGTCGAGCTGAAGCTGGTGATCGAACAGATGCGCGAGCAGATCCAGAACCTGGAGTGACCATGCCGAACAAAGTCCTGCCTGCCCTGTCCGGCGCCGACGCCGGCACGGTCTTCCTGGTGACCGCGCCCTCGGGCGCGGGCAAGTCCACCCTGGTCAACGCACTGCTCGATCGCGACCCGGGCATCTCGCTGTCGATCTCGCACACCACGCGCGAGCCGCGCCCCGGCGAGAACCACGGGCGCGAGTACCACTTCGTGAGCGTCGAGGAGTTCCTGGAGCGGCGCGCGCGCGGCGAGTTCCTCGAGAGCGCCGAGGTCCATGGCAACTACTACGGCACCTCGCGCCTGTGGATCGAGCAGCAGGTGCGCAGCGGACGCGACGTGCTGCTCGAGATCGACTGGCAGGGCGCGCGCCAGGTACGCGCGCAGTTTCCGACCGCCGTGGGCATCTTCATCCTGCCCCCCTCGATCGATGCGCTCGAGGCGCGCTTGCACAAGCGCGGTCAGGACACGCCGCAGGTGATCACCCGCCGCCTGCTGTCCGCCGGCAGCGAGATCGCACACGCCCCCGAATTCGAGTTCGTTATAATCAATGAGAACTTCGATGTCGCTCTCACGCAGTTGCAGGCCATCGTCACCGCCGTGCGACTGCGTTTCGCTTCCCAGGCCGCCCGCCAGCACGAGCTCTTCGCCCAGCTCGGCATACCCTGAGGCGCGCCTTTCCCCGCGCAGAGGAACCATGGCCCGCATCACTGTCGAAGACTGCCTCAAGCAGATCCCCAACCGCTTCCAGCTCGCCCTTGTGGCGGCCTACCGTGCCCGCCAGCTCGCCCAGGGCCACACGCCCAAGATCGAGTCCAAGGACAGGGCCCCCGTGACCGCGCTGCGCGAAATAGCGGCAGGCAAGGTGGGCCTCGAGATGCTGCGCAAGGTTCCGACCTGAGCGTCTTTTCCTGGGGCGCTGCGGCCAGCCGCGCTAGCATCGGGCTCGACCCATGCGGCCCCAGGACCCCCCTCCCCCCTCCACGCCCGGCTTCGCGCGACGCGCCGCCGAGGCGCTGAAAAAGGCCGTCTGGCGATCGGCCCAGGCTGAACCTGCGCCCACGGGCGTGGCGACCGCCGGTGACCTCACCGCCCGCGTGCGCGACTACCTCCCCGCGGCCGACGTGGCCCGCATCAAGGAGGCCTACCGCTACTCCGACGCTGCCCACCTCGGCCAGTTCCGCCGCTCGGGCGAGCCCTACATCACCCACCCGATCGCGGTGGCCGAGATCCTCACCGAGTGGAAGCTCGACGCCGCGGCCATCCAGGCCGCGCTGCTGCACGACGTGCTCGAAGACACGGGCGCGGCCAAGCAGGAGCTGATCGAGCGCTTCGGCTCCACCGTGGCCGAACTGGTCGACGGGGTCTCCAAGCTCGACAAGCTGCAGTTCTCCTCGACCGAGGAAGCGCAGGCCGAGAACTTCCGCAAGATGCTGCTGGCCATGGCGCGCGACGTGCGCGTCATCCTGATCAAGCTCGCGGACCGGCTGCACAACATGCGCACCCTCGACGCGGTGCAGCCCGAGAAGCGCCGGCGCATCGCACGCGAGACGCTCGAGATCTACAGCCCCATCGCCCATCGCCTGGGACTCAACAACCTGTTCCGCGAGCTGCAGGACCTGGCCTTCGCCAACCTGCACCCGATGCGCTTCGCGGTGCTGTCCCGCGCGGTGCTGGCGGCGCGCGGCAACCGCCGCGAGGCGCTCGGCAAGATCTTCGACGCAGTGAAGAAGACGCTGCCCGCCACCGGCATCAAGGCCGATGTGCAGGGGCGCGAGAAGACCCTGTGGGGCATCTACCGCAAGATGGTCGACAAGCGCCTGTCGTTCTCAGAGGTGCTCGACGTCTATGGCTTCCGCGTGATCGTCGAGTCGCGCGCCGACTGCTACCTCGCGCTCGGCGCCTTGCACGCCCTGTATCGGCCGGTGCCGGGCAAGTTCAAGGACTACATCGCCATCCCCAAGCTCAACGGCTACCAGAGCCTGCACACCACGCTGATCGGCCCGTACGGCACGCCGGTCGAGTTCCAGATCCGCACCCGCGAGATGCACCGCGTGGCCGAGAGCGGCGTGGCGGCGCACTGGATGTACAAGGACGACGCCTCGCTGTCGGAGCTGCAGTCGCGCACCCACCAATGGCTGCAGTCGCTGCTCGAGATCCAGCGCCAGTCGGGCGACTCGAGCGAGTTTCTCGAGAACATCAAGGTCGACCTCTTCCCCGACAAGGTCTACGTGTTCACCCCCAAGGGCCGCATCGTGTCGATGCCGCGCGGCGCCACGACCGTGGACTTCGCCTACTCGATCCACACCGACGTGGGCAACAAGTGCGTGGCGGCGCGGATCAACGGCGAGGTCCAGCCGCTGCGCACCGAGCTGCGCAACGGCGACATGGTCGAGATCATCGCCGGCCCGGTCGCCCGCCCCAACCCCGGCTGGCTCAGCTTCGTGCGCACCGGCAAGGCGCGTGCCGAGATCCGCCACTACCTGCGCACGATGCAGTTCGACGAGTCGGTCGAGCTCGGCCGGCGCCTGCTCGACGCCGCCTTGCACCAGCTCGACGGCGCGCTGGTCCAGGTGGAGGACAGCGCATGGGAACGCGTGCTGCGCCAGGCCGACGCGCAGCGGCGCGACGACATCCTGGCCGACATCGGCCTGGGCAAGAAGCTCGCGGCGGTGGTGGCGCGCCAGCTGCTGCCCAAGGCGGCAGCCGCGGCGTCGAGCGACCCCGCGAAGCCGGCCGCCCCGATCCTGGTGCGCGGCACCGAGGGCGTCGCGGTGCAGATGGGCAACTGCTGCCACCCCATCCCCGGCGACGCCATCGTCGGCCACATGCGCAAGGGCCAGGGCCTGTCGGTGCACCAGGCGGACTGCCCGCACGCGCGGCGCGCGCGGCGGGCCGACCCCGAGCGCTGGATCGACCTGCACTGGGCGGAGGATCGCGTCGCCAGCTTCGCGGTCCCGATCGACGTGACGGTGGCCAATGACCGGGGCGTGCTGGCCATGGTGGCGGCGGCGATCGCCGACGCGGAGTCCAACATCGTCGGCGTGACCATCGACGACGAGGAAAGCGCACTGCCGGTGCTGCACTTCACCATCCAGGTACGCGACCGCGCCCACCTGGCGCGGGTGATGCGCACGCTGCGGCGCCTGTCGCCCGTGCAGCACATCGTGCGCGGCCGCGGCGGGCACCGCGCGGCGGGCGAGCCTCAGCCCGGCGGCTCGGCCGAGTAGCGCACGTCCAGGATCTCGAGCACCTCGACCCCGCCGGGCGTGGGCAACTTCACCACGTCGCCCTCGCGCGCCTTGAGCAGCGCCCGCGCCACGGGCGAGATCCAGCTGACGTCACCGCGCGCCGCATCGACCTCGTCGATGCCCACGATGCGGATGCGCCGCTGCTCGCCGCGCTGGTTGGCGTAGAGCACCGTGGCACCGAAGAAGATCTGGTCGGTCGCCTCGCGTGCCGCGGGATCGACCACCTCGGACCGGTCCAGGCGCTTCGTCAGGAAGCGGATGCGACGGTCGATCTCGCGCAGGCGCTTCTTGCCGTAGAGGTAGTCGCCATTTTCGGAGCGGTCGCCGTTGGACGCCGCCCACGACACCACCTGAACCACGGCAGGGCGCTCGGTCTTCACCAGATGCGTGAGTTCGTCCCACAGGCGCTTGTGGCCCGCGGGGGTCATGTAATTCTTGGTGCCGGCCGGCAGGCCGGGAAGCTCGACGCCCTCGTCCTCGTCGTCGGCGCCATCGTTCTCGCGCACGAAGGCTTTGTTCATCTTGCTGCCGCGTCTGCCGTCCCTGGAGGCGTGAAGAATAGCGCCCCGCGAGGCGGCACGGTGCCCTGCACCGCGAGCGTTCAGTCCGGCCCAACCCTCACGCGGGAGCGTGCTCGTCGCCCGCTCCCGCCGGGCTTCAGCTCAGAGCACGGCGGCGGCGCATCCAGCGCGCGCCCAGGAGGCCGGCCACGACCAGCCCGAGAGCGGCCGGTTCACCGACCGGCCGCACGTAGCCGGGCAGGTCGGCCGCACTGACCCGGTAGGCCTGCAGCACGCCGGGCAGCAGCGAATACTCGCCGCTCAGGACGGCGCTCAGGGTGGGGTCGGCCGTGAAGAAGCAGCCGGTCGTGGTGTCGAGCGGACACTGGATCGAACTGGCGTACGGGTCCGCGTCCGTGAAGCGGAAGTAGACGTCGAACTGCTCGCCGCTGCCCGGGTTCTGGGTGACGCTGTAGTCGTTGTCGGTGCCCGCCAGCATCAGGTAACCACCGTCGAGCAGGCTAGGACCGATCGCCAGCCCTTCCCACTTCTCTGGCGACTTGAAGCCCAGCTCCTTGAGCGTGTTGGCGTCGAGATCGAGGAACTTGACTCCCTTGGCAACCGGATCGAAGCCTGCGGGCAGCGAGGACCCGGAAGCCGGCAGCGCAAGGCCGCTGACGTCCTCGGCGCCAGAGATGTCGATCAGGTAGACCGACTTGTCCGCAGTCGCCAGCGTGGCTCCGACTCCCACGCCGCGGTTGTTGCGCTCGAGCACGAGGAAGGTCGTGTCGTTGATCGCGACCAGCGCCGAGATGCCCTGGCCCTGACCGCTGCGGTCGAGCCGGTACGCGTACTGCGCCACCGCCTCGCCCGTGGCCGTGTCGAACTTGACGATGCGCGTGAACAGGCCCGCGCCCGTGCCGCCTTCGTCGAGCATGGGGCTTTGCAGCATGGCGTAGGCATAGCGCCCGTCGGGACTGATGGCCAGCCCCTCGAAGCCCCGGTTGCTGCGCTTGCCCGCAGTATTGCCCGCGTCCCCTGCGTAGTTGGGGACGCCGGTGGCGGCATTGCGCGGCACGAGGTTCTCGGGGGTCTTGAAGGCGCGCACGAACTGGCCACTGCGGTCGAACTCATAGACCGACGGGCCGTACTCGTCCGAGACCAGGAAGCGTCCGGTTCGCGGGTTGACGACGAAGCCCTCGGGATCGAAGGAGCGGCCAAGCTTGTCGCTGGGCGAGGGGGCGAGGCCATTGAAGGCCGCCGCGCCGTCGCGAAACTTCACCGTGTCGACGACCTTGAAGTTCGAGATTGCCCCGGTGGCAGGATCGACGTCCAGCGTGAAGCGCTGCACACGCGTCTCGTAGCTCAGTGTGCCACCTCCCGGGCCGCGATCCGACAGTCCCCACCACTCGCGGGCCGCGGGGTCGTAGTACAGATCCGAGAAATAGCCCAGCCTGCCGTCGTTCGCGCCAGTGCCAAAGCGGTCACCGGCGGCGCCCGACAGGGTGATGCCGTTGACGAAGGTGGGGGCGGCCAGCACCGCCTGCGCGGTGACAAGGCAGAGGGCGGCGCACAGCTGTGCACCGAGGCGGTGATGGCGAGCGGTCAAGGCAGGCTCCTGGGATGGGATCGTGGCGGGGCGTCACGCGTTTCGGCGACGCCTTGAAGCCTCGTGCATCAATGTGACCGCCGAGTGTCATGCGGCGCGACGCATCGCCTTTCACTGCCCAGGATTGGCCCTGCGCCTGCTCAGTACACCTCGGGCACGATCATGGAGTCGGGGACAGGATGCCGCAGGTAGTCGGCATGGCGCACGCGCCGGGGCAGAACCACATCCTCGCGCGGCACCTCCTCATAAGGCACCTGTCCGAGCAGGTGCTGGATGCAGTTGAGCCGCGCCCGCTTCTTGTCCACGGCCTGCACGATCCACCACGGCGCCTCGGGGATGTGGGTGCGCTCCAGCATCGCCTCCTTTGCGCGGGTGTAGTCCTCCCAGCGCCGGCGGCTCTGCAGGTCCATGGGGCTGAGCTTCCACTGCTTGAGCGGGTCGTGGATGCGCGCGAGGAAGCGCAGGTGCTGCTCCTCGTCGGTGATCGAGAACCAGTATTTGACGATCTGTATGCCCGAGCGGACGAGCATGCGCTCGAACTCGGGCACGGAGCGGAAGAACTCCTCGACCTCATCTTCGGTGCAGAAGCCCATCACGCGCTCGACGCCCGCGCGGTTGTACCAGCTGCGGTCGAACAGCACGATCTCGCCACCGGCCGGCAGGTGCGGCACGTAACGCTGGAAGTACCACTGGGTGCGCTCACGGTCGTTCGGGGCCGGCAGCGCCACCGTGCGCACCACGCGCGGATTGAGGCGTTGGGCGATGCGCTTGATCACTCCGCCCTTGCCAGCGGCGTCGCGCCCCTCGAAGACGAGGATCAGCTTGTGGCGGGTATGGGCCACCCAGTCCTGCAGCTTGACCAGTTCGCCCTGCAGCCGGAACAGCTCGCGGAAGTAGCGCTGCCTCGCCTGCCTGGCCTCGGGGCTCGTGTCGGTCACGGTCGCGCCGCTTGCATCGACGTCCCGATCCTCGTGGGCCATCTCAAGTTCTTCGTCGTAACCGTCGAGCAACTCCAGCGCGATGCGCGAACGCAGTTCGTTGAGGTCGGGGGCAGGTGGCTGGCGCATGGCGGCAACAGGGCTTGGGGGGCCAGAAGATGCACCAGCAGGATGACTCGGCCGTGACAGACCGGCTGCTCCCATGACGCTCCCGGCGCCTGGGGTCACGCGATCGTCACGCGCAGCGACCAGACTCGAGTCACTTCATCGTCCGCTCATGCTGGTCCTCGTCAACCTCGACTCCGCCAGGACGCGCCGCGAACGCATGCTGACCCAGCTCGGCGACTTGCCTCACGAGCGCATCGGCATCGACGGCCGGCATCTCGGCGCGAACCGGCTGGACCGGCTGGCCAGAGGGCTCTTCCCGCAGCTGAGCTTCGATCACGACAGGCTGTCAGGGGCCGAGGCGGGCTGCTGGCTGTCGCACCTGAGTGCCTGGCGTGGCTTGCTGGATCGGCCGCAACTGCCGGCCTGCGCGGTGATCGAGGACGATCTCCGGCTGCACCCCCGCTTCGGCGAGCTCACCGCTGCGCTCGTTTCGCGGCCGCAACGCGAGCTCGTCTTCCTGGGCACCTCGTCGCGCAACCTGTCTGCCCGCGGATCGACCGTGCTCGCCGACGGCTTCGTCCTGGCCAGGCCGGTGGGCGCGATCTTCAACACCTGGGGTTACGTGATCCGCCGCGACGCCTGCGCGCGCATCGTGGAGCGGCTTGATCGGATCGCTTGGCCGATCGACCACGTGCTCGGTGGCCGCGTCACGCGGCTCGCCCCCGAGCGGGCGGTCATCGTGCCCGCCCTCGTGGACGAGGATCCGGAGTCAGGTCACAGGTCGCAGATCGAGCCGCACACCTTTCGTCTCGACCGCGCGCGCTGGATAGAGCACGCGCGCCGACGCCTGCTGCACAGCGTGGTGGGCGACCTGTACGCCCACCTGCACCGCTGGCTCTGAGTCGATCGCGGGCTCAGCCGCCGGTGTTCTGGGGCTTGGACTCGCCCTGCGGAGCCTGAAGGTCCGTGCCCAGGACGGCGTCGAACAGCTTCACGCGCGAGGCGTAGTAGCGGTCGAGCCGCCAGTCGGCCATCAGTTCCATGGCGAGGTCGAAGGCTTCGCGCTCGAGTCCATAGAGTTCCGACAGCTGGAACTCGCGCTCTTCACCCAGCGCGGCCGTGAGCCGCCTCAGCACGGCCGCTTCCGGCGACTGGGGGTACTTCAGAAGGTACTTGCGAACTCCCTTGATCGCATGCATGCGCATTTCTCCGTTGTCGTGCACCCACTCCGCGAGGCGGGATTTCGGGGCAACCGGAAGCGATTCTAGGGGCAGAGGTCGCAGCGAGTGTGACACGCGCCTGCGGGCAATCCCGGTCGCAGGCCGAGCGGCGGACCGAGGACGCGAGGGTTCGGGGAGTTGGGGTGGCTGATGGGACTCGAACCCACGACAACCGGAATCACAATCCGGGACTC
>DAOTEJ010000038.1:0-1651 GCA_035454085.1 Burkholderiaceae bacterium
TGGTGGAGGCGGCGGGAATCGAACCCGCGTCCGCAAGAAGTCCACAACCGGTTCTACATGCTTAGCCGAATGATTTGAATCTCGCCGCTCACCCTGCCGATCGGCGGGCCAGTGAGCAGCCAGTCACTGGATCTCGATGCCGGCGTTGTGACCCCACCGGCCTCCAGCCTCTGTGAATGTCGCTGCTGTCGGTTGCCCGACCTAGCCCAGGGGCCAGCTAGTGCAGCGTCTCACCGACTAAGCGGCGAGAGCGAAACGCTCGTCGTTGGCGTTTGTAGTGTTCCAGATGGATTTACGAGGTGTTCTGGTCCTCGGCATGCCCCGTGCTGCTTCGCAACCCACGTCGAAACCAGGTCGCCCCCAGCGCTGACTATGTTACGCCACCCGGGCGGATTTCAAGGGCGGCTCTCAGCGCAGGCTGAAGTCCACCCGGGGAGTGGGCGCGCCGTCCTTGATGCCCTCGGCGTTGAGCTTGGGCTCGACGACAAAGAGCCGGTCGCGCGACACCTTGCCTTCGGCCTCGAGATAGGCCTGCACCGCGAAGGCGCGCGCGTTGGCGAGCGTGCGCAGGTCCTCGGGGGTGGGCGCGAGGGCGGCAAGCAGGAGCTTCTCCTGTTCGGCAGGCGGGATCGACTTGGCCATACCGATGAGGTTGCGTGGCTTGTCGGGGATACGGGTGTCGTCGTAGACCTCGGCTAGCAGCCGGTTGCGCTGGTCGGCCGGGATCTGCACCGTGGCCGGGTCGGCGGTGCGACCGCTGCGCACGATCTCCTTGACGTAGGCCGCACGCAGCAGGGCGTCGAGCTTGGCCTCGCGCAGCCCCGGCAGATCGACCGCGGGATCGGCACGGCCGATGATGTCGAGCCGCAGGCCGGGGCGCTCGGTGAGGGCGCGCGCCAGCGTGGCGAGCTTGGCGTGCTGGCTCGCCTCGATGCGCGAGGAGCCCGCAGCGAAGCTCACGTAGCCGAGTTCCTCGCCGCCGCCGCCGAAGGCCGAGGCGAGCAGGGTGAAGGGCGCCGTCACCGCCTTGACGAAAAGGTTGATGATCGCCTTGATGATCAGGCCGCCGAACGAGAACTGCGGATCGCTGAGCGAACCCGACACCGGCAGGCTGATGTCGATGTCGCCCTGCGCGTTCTTGAGCAGAGACACCGCCAGCGTCACCGGCAGCTTGGTGGCGGTGGGACTGTCGATGCGCTCGCCGAAGGTGAGCTGGCTGATGAAGATCTTGTTCTCGCCGCTGAGCTTCTGGTCCGCCACCACGTAGTGCACGCCCACCGAGAGCTTGCCCTTGACGATGGGATAGCCCGCGTACTTGACCGAGTAGGGCGACAGGCCGGGCAGGTCGATGCCCTCGGCGTCGCCGCGCAGATCGAGCGCCAGCGCTCGCGCCAGTGGGTTGACGGTGCCGGCGACGGTCACCGGTGCCTGCCCGTCGATCTTGCCGCTGACGTTGACCTTGGCCGGCACGGCCGCGTCGTCGGACGAGAGCGCGTCGATGGTGCCGTCGAGCCCGGTCATGTTGGCCGTGTAGTTGGGCTTGATGAAGTTGTCGGTGAAGTTCACGTTGCCGCGCACGAGGCGCACGCCGCCGACCTCGAGCTTGGGACGCGGCGACGCGGCGCTCGCGGGCGCAGCATGGGCGGCGGCG
>DAOTEJ010000038.1:1751-22705 GCA_035454085.1 Burkholderiaceae bacterium
TCCACCTGACCCACGGCCAGCGAGAGCGGCGCGCCGCTGCGCAGGCGGATCTTCTCGGCCGAGAGCGCCTGCCAGCGCACCAGCTCGGCCTCGCCTCGGCCCTCGAGCACGTTGACGTTCGAGATGCGCGCATTGCCCGTGTAGGCGTAGCGCGGGGGCGCGCCGTCGCCCGGCAGCGCGAGCTCGACGGTGCCGCGCGCCGAGGCCTCGGCCGACTGCACGTTCACGTTCAGGAAGGGTGCGAAGTAGGGCCGCAGCGCAGCCATGTCCAGGTTGCGCGCGTCCACGGCCAGCCGCGCGGCAAGCGGTGCGAGCGTGGCCCAGCCCTCGGTGGAAAGCGAACCGCGGCCCAGGCGGGTGCGCAGCGTCAGTTCGGTGCGCTCGCTCGTGCCCGGCTGCAGGTTGCGCACCGTCACGTTGAGCTGCTGGGCGCGCAGACGGGCAAGCGGCTCCACCGCCGCGTCCTCGTAGCGGATGTCGCCCCCCGCGATGCGCGCCTCGTCGACGCGGATCTTCCATCCGGGGCCGGCATCGGCGCGCGGGCCGTCGCCCGCCCGCATCACGCGCAGCCAGCCGATCTGGCCGTCGGGCAGGCGGCGCACGTCCACCCGTGGCTGATTCACCAGCACCGAGGCGAAGCCGAGGCTGCGCTCGGTGAGGTCGATGCGCCCGCCGGCGATCTCGAGCCCGGGAATCTGCAGATCCGCACCGCTGCCCGCGGGGCCACGCACGCGCAGATCCTTGCCCGAGACCTTGAGGTCGCCGATCGCCAGCTTGAGGCCCGATTCGGCCTGCGCGAACTCGATCTGGCCCGAGACGCTGCTGCGCCCGTCGATCTCGGCATCCACCACCTGGGCCAGGTAGCGGCCAGCGGCGCGCAGTTGCGCGCCCTCGGCCTGGAAGCCGATCTTGCCGGCCAGGGGCTTGAGCGTGAACTCGCCGCTGGCCGAGAGGCTCTCGGCCTCGGGGCTGCGCATGCTCGCGCTGAGCTTGGCCGGAGTCTTGGAGTCATTCGCCAGACCGCTGAGCTGCACGCTCATGTCGGTGACGGTGCGCTCGAAGCGGCCCACGGTCTCGTCGAGGAAGTGCAGGCGGCCACCTTCCACGGCGATGCGCGCGACCTGCCAGTCCCATACGGCCGGCTTGGCTTCCCTCGTGGGGGGCGCCGCGCCCGACTTCAGCGGTGCCTTGAGGAAGGCGATCCAGTTGATGCCCTGCGCCGAGCGCAGCACTTCGATCGCTGGCTCATCGAGCCGCACTTCGCTGATGCGCGCGCGATGGATGAGCAGACCCAGCTCCTCGATCGTGACGGCGAGCCGCTTGAAGTCGATCAGCGGCGCGGCCGCGCCGGCCGGTGCCTGCAGCGAGAAATCCCGCACCGCCGTCTTGCCCGCGAGGATCAGGCGCTCGGGCTTGGCTGGCGTCTCACCCTTGGCCGGGACCCCGCGCCGGAAGGTGAGCGAGAGCTCGGCGTCGAGCTTGCCGCGCGCCACCGTGAAGTTGAGCCCGACCGGCGAGAAGCTCAGCAGGTGCGGCAGGTCGAAGTCGGCGAGCTTGAAGTCGAGCACGCTGTCGAGCGACTCCTCGAAGGGCAGGGTGCGGCCCTGCAGCTCGAAAGGCTGGCCGTTGACCTTGGCTGCCAGGCGCGGCTGGACCTGCACCTCGCGATCGGCGGGGAAGTTCGAGACGAAGGGGACGCCGATCTCGAGCGCGCTCACCTGCTCGACGGCCTTGCGTACCTGATCGTCGAGACGGATTGCGCCGTCGAGCACTTCGATGTTGTAGATCGCGAAGTGCGTGGGCTTGGGCGAGGGCGGCTTGGCGAGGATGCGGTCGACGATGTCGCTGAAGTTGAAGCGCTGCGGCGCGGTGCGCACCAGATTGGCACGCAGGCCCTCGATGCGCAGCGCGTCGACCACCGGCGCGAGGTGAAGCACGCTGGTCCAGGAGGCGTTGACCGCGACCTTGGGGATCTCGAGTAGCGGGGTCGCTTCGCCGGGCGCTCCCGCCACGCGCAGGCCTTCGATCTGGGCGTGCAAGGTGTACGGATTGACGCGCACCGACTGCACCGAGACGGCTCGCCCCAGTTCGCGCGACACGGGCCCGTCCACGGCCCAGCGCACGGCCGCGGGCAGTGCGAACCAGGCGATCGCGCCATAAAGCAGCACGAGCGCCAGCGCGATCAGGCCGATCCGCTGGACCAGGCGCAAGGTGTGGGGTGCGATCGGCATGGCGCAGTCTCCGCGCCGATTATGCGACCGGGCGCGGGCGACGGGACACGAGCAGGGTGAGCAGTTCGCCAGGATGGGCGATCACGCAGTCGGCGCCCCAGGCCTCGATGGGGGCGCCGTCGCCCAGGTAGCCGTAGCGCACGGCCACGGTGCGGGTGCGGGCGGCGCGACCGGCCTCGATGTCGCGCAGGTCGTCGCCCACGTAGACCGCCTTGTCGGCTTGGACGGCGCAGCGCGTGAGAGCGTGTTCGATCGGGGCGGGGTGGGGCTTGGCGTGGGCCGTGGTATCGCCGCTGACCACGACGGCGGCGCGTGAGGCGAGGCCGAGTTGAGCGACCAGCGGGTCGGTGTAGCGCGCCGGCTTGTTGGTCACGATGCCCCAGCGCAGGCCGGCCGATTCGATCCCCGCCAAGGCCTCTTCCATGCCGTCGAACAGCCTCGTGTGCACGCACAGGGCCTGCTCGTAGAAGTCCAGGAACTCGGCGCGCAAGTCCGCGAAGGAAGCGTCATCGGGTCCGACCCCGAGGGCACGCCCGATCAGGCCGCGGGCGCCGTGCGAGGCCAGGGGGCGCAGCTGCTCGTAGGGCAGCGCAGCCAGCCCGCGCAGCGCGCGCTGGCGATTGACCGCGGCCGCGAGGTCGGGGGCCGTGTCGGCGAGCGTGCCGTCCAGATCGAAGAGCACCAGTTCGGCGTCGCCCATCAAACGCCTGCCCGGCAAGCGAGGAAGTAATTGACGCTGGTGTCGGCCGTCATGGCGAAGTGCCGAGTGAGCGGGTTGTAGGTCAGCCCCGCCATCTCACCGGTGACGAGTCCGGCGTCGCGGGCCCAGCGCGCAAGTTCGGCGGGGCGGATGAACTTGGCGTACTCGTGGGTGCCGCGCGGCAGCATGTTCAGCACGTACTCCACGCCCACCACCGCGAAGAGGAAGGCCTTGGGGTTGCGGTTGATGGTCGAGAAGAACACCTGTCCGCCCGGCCGCACCAGGCGCGCGACCGCGCGCACGACCGAGGACGGGTCGGGAACGTGCTCGAGCATCTCCATGCACGTGACCACGTCGTAGGCGCCGGCGTGCGCTTCGGCCCAGGCCTCGGCCGCGCTCTCGTGGTATTCGACCGCGACACCGGACTCCAGGGCGTGGAGTTCGGCCACGCGCAGCAGCTTGGTGCTCAGGTCGATGCCGGTGACTCGCGCGCCTCGCGCAGCCATGGCCTCGGCCAGCACGCCGCCGCCGCAGCCCACGTCGAGCACGCGCGCCCCGGGCAGCTGCGCCTGGCGCGCGATCCACTCGAGCCGCAGCGGGTTGATCGCGTGCAGCGGCGCCATGGCGCCTTGCGGGTCCCACCAGCGGCTCGCCACGTCGGCGAAGCGTTGCAGTTCGGCGGGGTCGGCGTTGGGCACGGAAGCGTTCATGGGGTCAGCGCGGCAGGGGGACGTTGCGAAGCGCGATCGTAGCGCGCAAAAAAAAAGACCCCGCCGAAGCGGGGTCTCGAGGTAAGGCTGTACTGCTTAGCGGCGGACCGTACGGGTACCGACCACTTCGACCTCGGTGCGGCGGTTGGGCTGCAGGCAGTCCACCAGCTGCTTGAAAGTCTTGATCTCACCCTTCGGCGACGGATCCGGGCACTGCTTGACCGGATTCGCCGGGCCCTTGCCTTCCGTATAGATACGGTTCGGCTCGATGCCCTTGCTCACCAGGTAGTCCTTCACCGTGGCGGCACGACGCTGAGACAGGCCCATGTTGTGCTTCAACGGACCGATGCGGTCGGTGTAGCCCACCGCGATGATCACTTCCAGGTTCACGCCGGCCATCTTCGACACGAGGTCGTCGAGGACCTGCTTGCCTTCCGGACGCAGTTCGGACTTGTCGAAGGCGAACAGCGTGTCAGCCGCAAACGTGATCTTCTCGCTCGTGGGAGCGGGCGGAGGCGGCGGCGGGGGTGGCGGGGGCGGCGGCGGGGGCGGCGGCGGGGGCGGCGGTTCGCAGACCGCCTTGGGCAGCAGTGCCTTGTCGCACTTGCAGCCAGGGCCATCGATGCCACCCGCCTCGGCCAGCGCCAGCGTCCAGAAGCCGGTGCGCCAGCACAGACCGAACGGATCCATCACGACTTGACCATTGGGCGACTGCACATACGGCACGACCGCCTTCGGGTTGTTCGTAGGATTCGCCATGATCGGCGCCGACGCCTGCGCGAACGCGGCGCCCGATGCGGCTACCAGGGCAGTAGCGACCAGGTACCCGATCTTCGCGGATCTTTTCATGTTTCTCCTCACTCGAGATCGCAAACTTTCTGCAACGAACGCGGCGAGCCATGCTCGTCGCAGCCTATAGCACCCCATCGAAGGCCGGGAGCCGAGAGCGCGGGTCACGCGCTCAGGACGCTGACCCTTCCAAGAACTGCTGTGCCCTATTCTGCCACGCACGCGCAAGGCGATTGATGTCGCTTTCAGTGGTGTCGGCGAGGCTTACCTGTAGATGTCGCTTTTCAACAACAGGCTGGCCCGCCACCCAGACATGGCTCACCGCCTCGCGTCCTGCGCTGTAGATGACCTGCGAGACCGCGTCGTACAGGGGTTGGGTCTCTGGACGGTCGAGGTCGATGGCCACCAGATCGGCCTCCTTGCCGGGCTCGATCGAGCCTATGCGCCGGTCCAGCCCCAGGGCGCGTGCCCCGCCCAGGGTGGCGCACTCCAGGGCGAGCGCCGCCGGCAGGGCCGAGGCGTCCCGGGCCACCGACTTGGCCAGCAGCGCCGCCAGCCGCGTTTCGGCCAGCAGGTCGAGCCGGTCGTTGCTGGCCGCGCCGTCGGTGCCTATGCCCAGGTTCACCCCGGCGGCGAGCAGGCGCGCGACCTGTGCCTGCCCGCTGGCGAGCTTGAGGTTCGAGGCCGGACAGTGCGCCACCGACGCCCCCCGCGTGCCCAACAAGGCGATCTCCGCCTCGGTCAGGTGCACCGCGTGCACGGCAATCAGTCGCTCGCCCACCAGGCCCAGGCGCTCCAGGCGCTCGATCGGGCGCAGTCCGGTCGCGGCCACCGCTGCCTCGACCTCGTCCGCGGTCTCGTGCAAGTGCATGTGCACCGGCAGGTCGAGTTCCTCGGACAGCATGGCGATGCGCTGCAGCGTCGCGTCGCTCACCGTGTAAGGGGCGTGCGGAGCGAGGGTGAAGCTCACCAGCGGGTCGTGGCGCCAGGCGTCGCGAGCCTCGAGCCCCTTGCGCAGATAGTCGTCGGCGTCGCTCGCGTACGCGGAGGGGAAGTCGATGGCGATCACGCCAACGGCGCAGCGCATCCCCAGGGCACGCATGCCGCGGGCGGCCGCACCGGGATAGAAGTACATGTCGGAGCAGCAGGTCGTTCCGGCCCGGAGCATCTCGAGGGCGGCGAGCCGCGCGCCGTCGTAGACGAAGTCCTCGCCGACCAGGGCTTTCTCGAGCGGCCAGATGCGCTCCTGCAACCAGCGCATCAGCGGCAGGTCGTCGCCCACGCCGCGCAGCAGGCTCATCGAGGCGTGGGTATGCAGGTTCACGAACCCCGGCAGCAGCGCGGCGCCAGGCAGGCTTACCGTGCGCCCGGCTTGCAGTTCCGCTCGCGCCCGGGCGGCAGGCAGCACGGCCACGATCCGTCCCTGCGTCACGGCCACCGCATGGTCGGCCAGCGCGACACCCGCTGGCCGCACCGGGATGACCCAGCCTGCTTCTATTAGTAGATCGACCTGCATGGGGGCTCCAAAGAGAAACCCCGCCGCGGCGGGGTTCCCTGAGTCGTGCCGCGCAAAGCCTACTTCGCGGTGCCCTTGACCTCGACCACCGTGCGACGGTTCGGGGCCAGGCACTCGATCAGTTGGGCGCGGGTCTTGATCTCGCCCTGGGCACTGGGATCGGGGCAAGCCTTGGCCGGCACGGTCTTGCCCATGCCCATGGCATCGAACTCGGCCTTCACGCCTCTGGACTTCAGGTAGGCGACCACGGCTTCGGCGCGCCGCTCCGAGAGCTTCTGGTTGTAGGACTGGCTGCCCAGCCGGTCGGTGTGCCCCTGCACGAGGATGATCGACACGGTCGCGCACTTGGCCAGGCCGGGCAGGACCTTCTCGTCGATCATCGCCTTCTCGCTGGCGGTCAGATCGGCCGAGCCGAAGGGGTAGGGGGCGATCACCGCGGTGAAGTTGCAGGTCTTGGGCGCGGCTGGCGCAGCTGGGGCAACCGGGGGCGGAGGCGGGGGAGCGGCGGCGGCCACCGGCTTGGGCGGCTCGCAGGCCTCCTTGGGCAGCAGGATCCGGTCGCACTGGCAGCCGGCACCGTTCGGGCCGCCCGCGGCGGCGAGCGCCGGCGTCCAGTTGGGCGTGCGCCAGCACAGGCCGAAGGGATCGACCACCACCATCTGGCGTGCGTCGAGCACGTAAGGCACGGTGGGCGACTCGGCCTTGATCTCACGGGTCTGTGCGCCCGCAGCGGTGGCGGCAAGCAGCGTCACGAAAGCGGCGAACAGCCGCACGGGGCGGGAAGCGAAGCTCACGGGCGTCCTCCTTGGGGTGATGGTGCGCGCCTTCGTCGGGGCGGCGCGTCTGAAGGGCATTACAGCACAACCGCGCGGCTCCCGATGTCGCGCGGGCGACACTGGGCGGGCACGCCCGCGCGCGCTGATAAACTCGCTGCCCTACTGCCTCTCCAGACGGGAGCGCGCGCCCTTGCGCTCCCGGGGCGCGGCCCGCAGGCCCGCCCAGCACCGGAATTCCCATGGATCAGTTTGCCAAGGAAACACTGCCCATCTCGCTCGAAGAGGAGATGCGGCGGTCCTATCTCGACTACGCCATGAGCGTGATCGTGGGCCGCGCGCTGCCCGACGTGCGCGACGGCCTCAAGCCCGTCCATCGCCGCGTGCTGTTTGCGATGGATGAACTGTCGAACCACTACAACCGCCCGTACAAGAAGTCGGCGCGCATCGTCGGCGACGTGATCGGCAAGTACCACCCCCACGGCGACCAGGCCGCCTACGACACCATCGTGCGCATGGCGCAGGACTTCTCGCTGCGCTACATGCTGGTCGACGGCCAGGGCAACTTCGGCTCGGTCGACGGCGACAGCGCTGCGGCGATGCGTTACACCGAAGTGCGTCTGGCCAAGATCGCCCACGAGATGATCGCCGACCTCGACAAGGAGACCGTCGACTTCGGCCCCAACTACGACGGCTCGGAGAAGGAGCCCCTGATCCTGCCGGCGCGGGTGCCCAACCTGCTGATCAACGGCAGCTCAGGCATTGCGGTGGGCATGGCGACCAACATCCCGCCGCACAACCTCAACGAGACCATCGAGGCCTGCCTGCTCGCGCTGCGCAACCCCGAGGTGACGATCGACGAGCTCATCGAGGTGCTGCCCGCGCCCGACTTCCCGACCGGCGCCACGATCTACGGCCTCGAGGGCGTGCGCGAGGGCTACCGCACCGGACGCGGACGCGTGGTGATGCGCGCCAAGACGCACTTCGAGGAATTCGACAAGGGCGCGCGCACCGCGATCATCGTCGACGAGCTGCCCTACCAGGTGAACAAGCGCGTGCTGCTCGAGCGCATCGCCGAACTGGTCAACGACAAGAAGCTCGAGGGCATCTCGGACCTGCGCGACGAGTCCGACAAGTCGGGCATGCGCATGGTCATCGAGCTCAAGCGCAACGAGGTGCCCGAGGTTGTCCTCAACAACCTCTACAAGCAGACCGCGCTGCAGGACACCTTCGGGATGAACATGGTGGCGCTGGTCGACGGCCAGCCGCGCCTGCTCAACCTCAAGGAGATGATCCAGGCCTTCCTCGCGCACCGCCGCGAGGTGGTCACGCGGCGCACTGTGTTCGAGCTGCGCGAGGCGCGCGATCGCGGCCACGTGCTCGAGGGCCTGGCCGTGGCGCTGGCCAACATCGACGAGTTCATCGCCATCATCAAGGCCGCGCCCACCCCGCCGGTGGCCAAGACCGAGCTGATGGCGCGCGCCTGGGACTCCTCGCTGGTGCGCGAGCTGCTGGCGCGCGCCGGGGCCGACGCCGCCGACTTCCGCCCGCTGGGGCTGGAGGCGCGCTTCGGCCTGCAGGCCGACGGCCTGTACCGCCTGTCCGAGACCCAGGCCGACAACATCCTGCAGATGCGCCTGCAGCGCCTCACCGGGCTGGAGCAGGACAAGATCGTCAACGAGTACCGCGAGGTGATGACGCGCATCGCCGACCTGCTCGACGTGCTCGCCAAGCCGGCGCGCATCACCGCCATCATCGGCGAGGAGCTCGAGGCGATCCGCAAGGAGTTCGGCGACGCGCGCCGTTCCGAGATCGTGCGCAACGCGCTGGAGCTCGTCACCGAGGACCTGATCACGCCGCAGGACATGGTGGTGACGCTCTCGCACACCGGCTACATCAAGAGCCAGCCGCTCGCCGACTACCGCGCCCAGAAGCGCGGCGGCCGCGGCAAGCAGGCTCAGCAGATGAAGGAAGACGACTGGATCGACCAGCTCTTCATCGCCAACACGCACGACACCATCCTGTGCTTCTCGAACCGCGGCCGGCTCTACTGGCTCAAGGTCTGGGAGGTGCCCGAGGGCTCGCGCACCTCGCGCGGCAAGCCCATCGTCAACATGTTCCCGCTGGCCGAGGACGAGAAGATCACCGTGGTGCTGCCCATCTCGCAGTACGACGAGCAGCACTTCGTGTTCATGGCCACGGCCCAGGGCGTGGTGAAGAAGACCGCGCTCACCGACTTCTCCAACCCGCGCAAGGCAGGGATCATCGCCGTCGACCTCGACCCGGGCGACTACCTGATCGGCGCCGCGATCACCGACGGCCAGCATGACGTAATGCTGTTCTCGGACGCCGGAAAGGCGGTGCGCTTCGACGAGAACGACGTGCGCCCGATGGGTCGCCAGGCGCGGGGCGTCAAGGGCATGAACCTCGACGACGGCCAGCAGGTGATCGCCATGCTGGTGGCCGAGGACGAGCAGCAGAGCGTGCTCACCGCCACCGAGAACGGCTACGGCAAGCGCACTCCGATCACCGAGTACACCCGTCATGGCCGCGGCACCAAGGGCATGATCGCCATCGCCACCAGCGAGCGCAACGGCAAGGTGGTCGCCGCCACGCTGGTGCGGGCCGACGACGAGATCATGCTGATCACCACCGGCGGGGTGCTGATCCGCACCCGGGTGTCCGAGATCCGCGAGATGAGCCGCGCCACCCAGGGCGTGACCCTGATCGCGCTCGACGACGGCACCGTGCTGTCCGGCCTGCAGCGCGTGGTCGAGCGCGAGTCCGACGAGGACGAGTCCGAGGGCGGCGCCGAGGGCGGCGAGCCGGCGGCGTCCTGAGCATGGCGCGGGTCTGGAACTTCTCGTCCGGGCCGGCGATCCTGCCGGAGCCGGTCCTGCGCACCGCGCAGGCCGAGATGCTCGACTGGCACGGCCGGGGCTGGTCGATCATGGAGGTGAGCCACCGCAGCCCCGAGTTCGTCGAGGTGCAGTCGGCCACCGAGGCACTGCTGCGCGAACTGCTGGGCATCGGGCCGGACTACGAAGTGCTGTTCCTGCAAGGCGGTGCGCACCTGCAGTTCGCCATGGTGCCGCTCAACCTGCTGGGCGCGCGCACCAGCGCCGACTACCTGGTCAACGGCATCTGGTCCGAGAAGGCGGCCGCCGAGGCCGGACGTTTCTGCCGCGCCCGGGTAGCGGGCCGCGCCGAGGGCGCGGTGCCACGGCCAGGCGAGCTCGAGCTCGACCCCGATGCCGCCTACGTGCACTACTGCTCGAACGAGACCATCAACGGGCTGGAGTTCGACTACGTGCCCGACACCGGCGCGGTGCCGCTGGTGGCGGACATGTCGTCGCACTTCCTGTCGCGCCCGGTGGACGTCAACCGCTTCGGCCTGATCTACGCCGGGGCGCAGAAGAACTTCGGCCCGGCGGGGCTCACGGTGGTGATCGTGCGCAAGGACCTGGTGGGCCACTGCTCGCCGCGCTGGCCCACGCTGCTCGACTACCAGACGCACGCTGCGGCGCATTCGAGCTACAACACGCCGCCCACCTACTCGATCTACATCGCCCACCTGGTGCTCGAATGGCTCAGGGACCAGGGCGGGCTCGCCGGCATCGAGGCGCGCAACCGCGAGAAGGCCGCGCTGCTGTACGGCGCCATCGACGGCTCGGGCGGCTTCTACTCCAATCAGGTCGCGGTGCGCGACCGCTCGCGCATGAACGTGCCCTTTTCGATCGCCGACGCCAAGCTCGACGCGGCCTTCCTGGCGGGTGCCGAAGCAAGGGGCCTCACCCAGCTCAAGGGCCATCGTCTGGTGGGCGGGATGCGGGCCTCGATCTACAACGCCATGCCGCTGGCCGGCGTGCGCGCCCTCGTGGACTACATGCAGGAATTCGCCCGCACGCATGGATGAGACCTCGCCCGACGCACGCCTGGCGCCGCTGCGCACCGCCATCGACGGCATCGACACGCAGCTTGTCGAACTGCTGAACCAGCGCGCCGACCTTGCCCGGCAGGTGGGCGAGATCAAGCAGGCCACGGGGGCTCCCGTGTTCCGGCCCGAGCGCGAGGCGGAAGTGCTGCGCAAGGTCGTGGCCCGCAGCCACGGCCCCTTGCCCGACGCCGGCATGACCGCGGTGTTCCGCGAGATCATGAGCGCCTGCCGCGCGCTCGAACGTCCGGTGGCGATCGCCTACCTGGGACCGGCCGGCACTTTCTCCGAGGCGGCCATGCACCGCCAGTTCGGCACCAGCGTCAACGGCGTGCCCTGCGCCACGCTCGACGAGGTGTTCCGTGCCGCCGAGGCGGGCAGCGTGGAGTTCGCCATCGTGCCGATGGAGAACAGCACCGAGGGCGCGGTGAGCCGCACCCTGGACCTGCTGCTGGCCACGCCGCTGAAGATCATCGGCGAGGTCTCGATCCCCGTTCACCACAACCTGCTCACCGCCAGTGGCACGCTCGCTGGCGTGACGCGCGTGGCCGCGCACTCGCAGGCGCTGGCGCAGTGCGCCGGCTGGCTCAACGAGAACCTGCCCCAGCTCGAGCGCCAGGGCGTGGCGAGCAACGCCGAGGCCGCGCGCCTGGCGGCCACCGATCGCAGCTTGGCGGCGATCGCCGGCGAGGCCGCGGCCAGCCGCTATGGTCTGCAGATCGTCGCCGCGCACATCCAGGACGATCCCTCGAACCGCACGCGCTTCGTGGTCCTGGGCTTCCAGGACACGGCCCCTTCCAAGCCACCGGGGCGCGACAAGACCTCGCTGATCCTGTCGGTGGCCAACCGGCCGGGTGCCGTCTACCACATGCTCACGCCGCTCGCGCAGCACGGCGTGTCGATGACCCGGCTCGAGTCGCGTCCGGCGCGCATGGGCACCTGGGAGTACTACTTCTACGTGGACGTCGAGGGCCACGGCGCCGACCCGAAGGTGGCGCGCGCGCTCGACGAGCTCAAGGCCGCCTGCGCGTTCTACAAGTTCCTGGGGTCCTACCCCGCCGAAGGCTGAGGAGTGCGCGCATGGCTGCCGTGATCAACACCATCGGGTACCAGGCGCCCGAGCACGTGCGTGCGATCGCCCCGTACCAGGCGGGCAAGCCGATCGAGGAGCTCGCCCGCGAGTTCGGGCTCGACCCCGCGCGCATCGTCAAGCTCGCCTCCAACGAGAACCCGCTGGGCATGCCGGCCTCGGCGCGCGCCGCCATCGAGCGCGCCGCCGCCGACCTCGCGCGCTACCCCGACGCCAACGGCTTCGCGCTCAAGCAGGCGCTCGCCGCGCGCTTTGGCGTGCCGCTGGCCTGGATCACGCTGGGCAACGGCAGCAACGACATCCTCGAGCTGGCGGCCTCCGCCCTGCTGCAGCCGGGGCGCAGCTGCGTGTACTCGCAGTATTCCTTCGCGGTCTACGCGCTCGCCACCCAGGCGCGCGGCGCGCGGGCCATCGTGGTGCCGGCACGCGACCATGGCCACGACCTCGACGCGATGGTGGCGGCGATACAGCCCGACACGACGCTGATGTACGTGGCCAATCCCAACAACCCCACCGGCACGTACCTGGGCGCAGCGGCGCTCGAGCGCTTTCTCGAGCGCGTGCCCGGCCACGTGGTGGTGGTGCTGGACGAGGCCTACAACGAGTACCTGCCCCCCGAGCTGCGCATCGACACCGTGGCCTGGGTGCGGCGCTTTCCCAACCTGCTGGTGTCGCGCACTTTCTCCAAGGCCTATGGGCTGGCGGGCCTGCGCGTGGGCTACGGCCTGGCGCAGGCGGAACTCACCGACCTGCTCAACCGCGTGCGCCAGCCGTTCAACGTCAACAGTCTGGCGCAGGCGGCTGCCGTGGCGGCGCTGGCCGACGCCGACTACCTCGCACGCAGCTACGAGCTCAACCGCGCCGGCATGCAAGCACTCACCGAGGCCTTCGCAGCGCTCGGCCTGCCCTACGTCGAGAGCCACGGCAACTTCGTGCTCGTGGAGGTGGGCGCGGCGGCCCGGGTCTACCAGGCCCTGCTCGAGCGCGGCGTGATCGTGCGCGCGGTGGCCAACTACGGCCTGCCGGAATGGCTGCGCGTGTCGATCGGCCTGCCCGAAGAGAACGCCGCCTTCCTCGCGGCCCTGCCCGCCGCACTCGCGGCCGCGCGCGCCTGATGCGGCTCGCGCTGCTGGGCTGCGGGTTGATCGGCGGCTCGGCCGCGGCAGCCTGGCGCGCCAGCGGCTCGGTCTCCGAGGTCCTTGCCTTCGATCGCGACCCGGCCGCGGCGGCTGACACCGTTCGACTGGGCATCGCCGATCGCGTCGCCGACACGCCGGCGCAGGCCGTGCGCGACGCCGACCTCGTGCTGCTTGCCGTGCCGGTGGGCGCGATGGGCGCGGTGATGGCCTCGTGCGCCCACGCGCTGCCGGAGCATGCGTGGATCACCGACGTGGGTTCCACCAAGGGCAGCGTGATCGCCGCGGCGCGCAGCGCGCTGGGGGCGGCCCTGCCGCGCTTCGTGCCGGGGCATCCGATCGCGGGGGGCGAGCTGCCCGGCGTGGCTCACGCTCGCGCCGGGCTCTTCGAGCGCAAGCTCTTCATCGCCACGCCCCTCGAGGCCACGGCGCCCGCCGCGCTCGAGGCCGTCGAGGCGCTGTGGCGCGCGGCCGGTGCGCGCGTGCTGCGCATGAACTGCGCAGAGCACGACGCGATCTTCGCGGCGGTCAGCCACTTGCCGCATCTGCTGGCCTTCGCGCTGGTGGCGCGCATCGCGTCCGAGCCCGACGGCGAGCACAAGCTGGAGTTCGCGGGTGCCGGGTTCCGCGACTTCACGCGCATCGCCGCCTCCAGCCCCGAGATGTGGCGCGACGTGTGCCTGGCCAACCGCGAGGCGATCGCCGCGGAGCTCGCCGGCTACCGCGCCCTGCTCGATGAACTGCAAGGCGCGCTCGACCAGGGCGATGCCGCCCGCCTCGAGGCCGTGTTCGAGCTCGCCAGCCGCACCCGCCGCCGCTTCGGCGCGGCCTTCGACGCCGAGTGACGATGGACGTGCTCACCCTCGCCCCGATTGCGCACGCCATGGGCCGCGTGCGCCTGCCAGGCTCGAAGAGCATCTCCAACCGCGTGCTGCTGCTCGCCGCGCTGGCCCAGGGCGAGACCACGCTCAGCGGCCTGCTCGACGCCGAGGACACCACGGTGATGATCGCAGCCCTGCGCGCCCTGGGCGTGGAGGTGAGGCTCGATGCCGACCGCGCCACCGTGCGCGGTGGCGGCGGGCGCTTCCCGGTGCGCGCGGCGGATCTGTTCCTCGGCAACGCGGGCACGGCCTTCCGGCCGCTGACCGCGGCGCTGGCCTTCGCCGGCGGGCGCTACCGGCTCGACGGCGTGGCCCGCATGCGCGAGCGGCCGATCGGCGACCTGGTGGATGCGCTCAACGCGCTGGGGGCGCGCATCGTCTACGAGGGGGAGGTCGGCTTTCCTCCGCTGCGCATCGAGCCGGCAGACAGCCTGGCGAGCGACGAGGTGGCGATCCGCGGCGGCGTGTCGAGCCAGTTCCTGTCGGGCCTGCTGATGGCCTCGCCGCTGATCGCCCCCGCGGGCGGCTTGCGCATCCGGGTGGAGGGCGCGTTGATCTCGCAGCCCTACGTGCGCATGACGGTGGCGCTGATGGCGCGCTTCGGCGTGCGCGTGACCGAGCAAGGCGGGCAGTTCCTGGTGCCGCGCGCCCGGTACGTGGCGCCGGGTGAACTCGCCGTCGAGGGCGATGCCTCGGGGGCTTCCTACTTTCTGGCGCTGGGCGCCATTGCCGGCGGCCCGGTGGTGGTCGAGGGCGTGGGCCGCGACAGCGTGCAGGGTGACGTGCGCTTCGCCGACTTCCTGGAGCGCATGGGCGCGCGCATCGTCTGGGGGCCGGACTGGATCTCGGCCGCCGCCCCCGCCACTGGCCGCCTGCGCGCGATCGAGGCCGACTACACCGAGATTCCCGACGCGGCCATGACCATCGCCGCCGCCGCGCTCTTCGCCGAGGGCCGCAGCGTGCTGCGCGGCATCGGCTCGTGGCGCGTCAAGGAGACCGACCGCATCGCCGCCATGGCCACGGAACTGCGCAAGCTAGGCGCGACGGTGGAGGAGGGGGCCGACTGGCTCGCCGTTGCGCCGCCCGCGCGGGTGCTCGAGGCGGCGATCGACACCTACGATGATCACCGCATCGCGATGTGCTTTTCGCTTGCGGCCGCCGGCGGGGTTCCGGTGCACATCCGCGACCCGCGCTGCGTGGCCAAGACCTTCCCCGACTACTTCGAGCGGATGGCCACGCTGCTCACGCCGCAGCCTCGCTGAGCGGCACGCGCCGCGAGCCCCAACGCGCCCAGGCGCGCTCGTGGAAGAAGTAGGCAACGGTGTTGGCCAGGGGCTCGATCAGGGCGAGCGCCGAGGCGATGGCCACGCTGCCGGTGAGCCAGTAGGCGAGGCTGAAGGCAATCGCGAAGTGCAGGCAGGCAAAGGTGAGCGTCTTGGCGAGGCTGAGGCCGAGGGGTATGCGCATGGCGGTTCCTTATGCAGTTGAGGCATGCTCGCGTCTGGGCCTTGTGCCGTCCATTCGATTCTTCCGATGCCTCCGATAGTCCCTTCCGCGCCCGTGCCGGTGATTGCCATCGACGGGCCCACCGCTTCGGGCAAGGGCACCATCGCCCAGCGCGTGGCGGCGGCCCTGGGTTTCCACTACCTCGATTCAGGCGCGATCTACCGGGTGGCGGCGCTTGCCGCACTCGAGGCCGGCATCGATCCCGACCAGGCAGGGGCTGTTGCCGCGCTCGCCCGCGGCCTGCGGCCCGAGTTCGCGGCGGGCAGCATCCGGCTTGCCGGACGCGACATCACCGAGGCGATCCGCGCCGAGCCGGTGGGCAACGCCGCGAGCCGCATTGCCGTGCATCCCGAGGTGCGGCAGGCGTTGTTCGACCTGCAGCGCGGCTTCCGGCAGGCCCCCGGCCTGGTGGCCGACGGGCGCGACATGGGCAGCGTCGTGTTCCCCGACGCGCAGCTCAAGGTTTTCCTCACTGCGAGTCCCGAAGCGCGCGCGGCGCGGCGCCATAAGCAGTTGATCGAAAAGGGGATTCCGGCTAACATCTCGACCCTTGCCCGCGACCTGCGCGAGCGCGACGCCCGCGACATGCAGCGGGCGGCGGCGCCGCTGGTGGCGGTGCAGGGCGCGAGGCAGCTCGACTCATCTTCACTCGGCATCGATCAGGTGGTGGAGCGGGTGCTGGGCTGGTATCGCGCAGGCTGAAGCCCGCAAGGGCCAGGCCAAGGGTGCGGCCGGAACGCCCGGCCGCGAAGCGTCGCGCAGCGCACCCCGCTGCGCCCTTCGCGGTGACGAGGTGCCCGGTCGCTTTGACCAACTCCGCTGCGGACGCAAGTTCCGTGGCGTGAACTGCAGAGAACCTCAACCCATGTCTTCCGTTGCTCAACACGCCCCTGTCGCCAAGGATTCGTTCGCCGCGCTGTTCGAGGAAAGCCTCGCACGCCAGGAAATGAAGCAGGGCGAAGTCATCACCGCCGAGGTGGTGCGCGTCGATTACAACTTCGTCGTCGTCAACGCCGGTCTCAAGTCCGAGGCCTACATCCCCCTCGAAGAGTTCAAGGACGACCGCGGCGAACTGTCCGTCGCCCCGGGCGACTTCGTGTCGGTGGCCATCGAGTCGCTCGAGAACGGCTACGGCGACACCATCCTGTCGCGCGACAAGGCCAAGCGCCTCGCCGCCTGGATGAACCTCGAAAAGGCGCTGGAGTCGGGCGAACTTGTTGTGGGCACGATCACCGGCAAGGTCAAGGGCGGCCTGACCGTGATGACCAACGGCATCCGCGCTTTCCTGCCCGGTTCGCTGGTCGACACCCGTCCGGTCAAGGACACGACGCCGTACGAGGGCAAGACCCTCGACTTCAGGGTCATCAAGCTCGACCGCAAGCGCAACAACGTGGTCGTCTCGCGCCGTGCGGTGGTCGAGGCGAGCATGGGCGAGGAGCGCGCCAAGCTGCTCGAGACGCTGCGTGAAGGCGCGATCGTCAAGGGCGTGGTCAAGAACATCACCGACTACGGTGCGTTCGTGGACCTGGGCGGCATCGACGGCCTGCTGCACATCACCGACCTGGCCTGGCGCCGGGTGCGTCACCCCAGCGAAGTGGTGCAGGTCGGCCAGGAGCTGACCGCCAAGGTGCTGAAGTTCGACCAGGAGAAGAACCGCGTCTCGCTGGGCGTCAAGCAGCTGGGCGAGGATCCGTGGGTCGGCATCGGCCGCCGCTACCCGCAGGGCACGCGCCTGTTCGGCAAGGTCACCAACATCACCGACTACGGCTCGTTCGTCGAGATCGAGGCCGGCATCGAAGGCCTGGTGCACGTCTCCGAGATGGACTGGACCAACAAGAACGTCGATCCCAAGAAGGTCGTGCAGCTGGGCGACGAGGTCGAGGTCATGGTGCTCGAGATCGACGAGGACCGTCGCCGCATCTCGCTGGGCATGAAGCAGTGCAAGGCCAATCCCTGGGAGGACTTCAGCATCTCCCACAAGAAGGGCGACAAGGTCAAGGGTCAGATCAAGTCGATCACCGACTTCGGCGTGTTCATCGGCCTGCCCGGCGGCATCGACGGCCTGGTCCACCTGTCGGACCTGTCGTGGAGCGAGCCCGGCGAGGAAGCCGTGCGCAAGTACAAGAAGGGCGACGAGGTCGAGGCCGTGGTGCTGGCCATCGACACCGAGCGCGAGCGCATCAGCCTGGGCATCAAGCAGATGGGCGGCGACCCCTTCACCAACTACGCCGGCTCGCACGAGAAGGGCTCGACGGTCACCGGCACGGTCAAGAGCGTGGACGCCAAGGGCGCCGTGGTCGACCTGGGCAACGACACCGAGGGCTACCTGCGCGCCTCGGAGATCGCGCCCGACCGCGTCGAGGACGCTCGCACCCACATCAAGGAAGGCGACACGGTCACCGCACTGATCATCAACGTGGACCGCAAGACCCGCAGCATCCAGCTGTCGATCAAGGCCAAGGACAACGCCGAGACCGCCGAGCAGATGCAGCGCATTGCCCAGGACGCCCAGACCGGCACCACCAACCTCGGTGCGCTGCTCAAGGCCAAGCTGGACCAGAGCAAGTAAGCACGACGCGGATCGGTCCACTTCATGACCAAGTCCGAACTCATCGCGCAGCTGGCGGAGCGCAACCCGCGCCTGTCGGCGCGCGATGCCGACGAGGCCGTCAAGACCATACTCGATGCGCTGACCGCGGCCCTGGCCGAGGGCAGCCGCATCGAGATCCGCGGCTTTGGCAGCTTCTCGCTGAACTACCGGCCGCCGCGCGTGGGGCGCAACCCCAAGAGCGGCGACCGCGTCGAGGTGCCGGCCAAGCACGTGCCGCACTTCAAGGCCGGCAAGGAGCTGCGCGAACGGGTCGATGCCCTGGCTGCGGCGGGCGTCAAGATCGAAGAGACCGACACCCGCCCCGACTAGGCGCGGTCTGCGTGCTCACCCTTCAGGGCCGCGGCGTTTGCCGCGGCCTTTTTCTTGCTGCGGCTTACAATCGCCGCCAATCTTCCGACCCTGCCCATGAAAGCGCTTATCCGCTTCGTTCGCTGGCTGCTGCTCCTCGCGTTCTTCCTGTTCGCCTTCTGGTTCGCCCTGAAGAACGTCACGCCCGTGCCCGTCGTGCTGGGCGGTGAACTTCGTTGGGAGCAGGTGCCGCTCATCCTGATCATCCTGGCTGCGCTCTGCCTGGGGGTGGTGCTGGGCGCCCTGGCCACCGCGCCTGCGATCTTTCGCCTGCGTCACGAGGTTGCCCGCTTGGCCCGCGCCGCCGCGCCGCCGCGCCCCGAACCCGCCGCCGAACGCGCCGCGCGCAATGCCCGCAGCAGTGGCGCGGTGGCCGCCGACGTGCAGGACGCCGTCTGATGGACTTCGAGCTCTGGTACCTCGCCGCGCTGCCGCTGCTGTTCGCGGCCGGCTGGTGGCTGCGCGGCTTCGACACGCGGCTGCATGCGAACCAGCGCACTGCCTCGCCCGGCGGCTACTACCGCGGCCTGAACCTGCTGCTCAACGACCAGCCCGATAAGGCGATCGACGCGTTCATCGAGGTGGTCAAGCTCGACCCCGAGACCATCGAACTGCACCACGCGCTGGGCAACCTGTTTCGCCGCCGCGGCGAGTTCGACCGCGCGGTGCGCATCCACAACCACCTGCTCAACCGCGCCGACCTGCCTGCAACCGAGCGCTCGCGCGCTCTGGCCGAGCTTG
Organism: Burkholderiaceae bacterium; assembly: GCA_035454085.1. GTDB lineage: Bacteria > Pseudomonadota > Gammaproteobacteria > Burkholderiales > Burkholderiaceae_F > DAOTEJ01. The sequence continues at coordinate 20,718 of DAOTEJ010000038.1, forward strand.
GCCAGGACTACATGAAGGGCGGCCTGCTCGACCGCGCCGAAGAGAGCTTCCAGCGCCTGGCCAACGATGGACGGCACCGCTTCGATGCGCAGCGCGCCCTGCTGCGCATCTATCAGATGGAGCGCGAGTGGGAGCGCGCGATCGAGGTGGCGCACTCCCTCGAGCGCGAAGCGGGCGAGTCGCACCAGGTCGAGGTGGCGCACTTCCACTGCGAACTGGCCGACCAGGCGCTGGCCGCGGGCAATCTGGAGGGCGCGCAGGCGCAGATCGAGCTCGCGCTCGTGGCCAACCGCAAGTCGGCGCGCGCCAACATCGCCGCCGGCGACATCGCGCTCAAGCGCGGCGACGTGGCCGGCGCGATGAAGGCCTGGGGGCGCATCGAGTCGGTGGCCTCGGACTACCAGCCCAAGGTCGTGCCGCGCATCGCCGAGCAGCTGGCCGCCACGGGGCGGCGCGACGAGGCACTCAACCTGCTGATGCGCGCGCTGCAAGACACGCCGTCGATCGACCTGCTCGACACCGCCGTGCGCTTCACGCTGCAGGTCCACGGCTCCAAGGCGGCCGAGGCGCTGGTGGGCGAGGAGCTGCGCCGGCGCCCCTCGCTGCTGGGCTTCGAGAAGCTGGTCGAGGCGCGGCTCGCCTCGCGCGCCGACGACGAGGAACTCAAGCTGCTGGGCGCGCTGCTGAAGTCACATTCGCACAAGCTGGCGCGCTACCGGTGCAGCAAGTGCGGATTCCGTGCGCGCGAGTTTCACTGGCAGTGTCCGGGCTGCGCGAGCTGGGACAGCTATCCGCCGCGCCGCATCGAGGAACTCGACGCCTGATGGCGGGCCGCGGCTTGCTCGCGCTCGCCGTGGCGTTCGCCCTGACGCTGCCCGGCGGTGCCCGCGCGCTCGAGATCAACGACGCGAGCCGCGCCGAACTCGAGCGGCTCGACGGCGTGGGCGTGGCCACCGCGACGCGCATCCTCGAGGAGCGTGAGCGCGGCGGTGCCTTCCGCGACTGGGCCGACCTGGCCGCGCGCGTGCCCGGCCTGCGCGGCCGCAACCTCGAACGCCTCAAGCGCGAGCCCAAGCTGACGGTGGGCGGCCAGCCTGCCGCCACCGCGCCCGACACGCGCTCGCGACCCCGTCCCCAGGACCCCTCATGAACGCCCAACCCAGCATCGACCAGACCATCGGCAACACGCCGCTCGTGCGCCTGCAGCGCCTGGGCGCCGAGCTGTGTGCACCGCGCGGCAACCTCGTGCTGGGCAAGCTCGAGGGCAACAACCCGGGCGGCTCGGTCAAGGACCGGCCGGCGCTCTCGATGATCCGGCGTGCCGAGGAGCGCGGCGAGATCCGCCCCGGCGACCGCCTGATCGAGGCCACCAGCGGCAACACCGGCATTGCGCTGGCGATGATCGCGGCCATGAAGGGCTACCGCATGACGCTGGTGATGCCCGACAACCTCAGCGCCGAGCGCCGCGCCAGCATGACCGCTTACGGCGCCGAGCTGATCCTCACGCCGGCGAGCGCGGGCGGCATGGAGTACGCCCGCGACCTGGCCCTGAAGATGCAGGCCGCGGGCGAGGGCCGGGTGCTCGACCAGTTTGCCAACCCCGACAACCCGCGCGCCCACTACGAGACCACCGGCCCCGAGATCTGGCGCGACACGGCGGGCCGCATCACCCACTTCGTGAGCGCGATGGGCACCACCGGCACGATCATGGGCGTGAGCCGCTACCTCAAGGAAGTGGCGCCGCAGGTGGCGATCGTGGGCGCGCAGCCGTCCGAAGGCTCGAGCATCCCCGGCATCCGCAAGTGGCCCGAGGCCTACCTGCCGACGATCTACGACGCGAGCCGCGTGGACCGCATCGAGCCCGTGAGCCAGGCCGAGGCCGAAGCCATGGCGCGGCGCATGGCGGCCGAGGAGGGCATCTTCTGCGGCATCAGCGCCGCCGGGGCCTGCGTGATCGCGCTGCGCATCGCCGCCGAAGTCGAGAACGC
>DAOTEJ010000039.1:0-3010 GCA_035454085.1 Burkholderiaceae bacterium
GCCTTGTAGCGGTCGGCGCGGATGCCCATCTCGACCTTGTGCTCGAAGTCGATGCCCTCGACGGCCTCGAGAAAGCCGTGCACGAAGTGCTGGCGCGACTGCTCGCCGTCGCCCACGATGTCGAGGCCGGCGTCCTCCTGGGTCTTGATCCACAGCAGCGTGGCGTCGGCCTTGGCCTGGGCGAGCTCGGCGCCGCTGGCCTTCCACTGCGGCCACAGCTTGTGGGTCTCGGCCAGCCACTCGGGCTTGGGCAGGCTGCCGGCGATGGCGGTGTCGAACATGGCTTGCTTCCGGGAAGTGCGCGGGGGACGCCACGATACCCGCCCGCGTGCTGGCGGCGCGCAAGGCGCAGGCCAGGGGGCGGGATCGCAGTGCGGCGCGCGGAGCTGACTCGGCGCCGTGCTCAGGCGCGGCGCGCGGCCTGCACTTCGGGCGGCAGCAGGGCGTCGAGCAGGGCGTCCTTCTCGGTCCACATGGCCGCCAGCCAGGCCTGCATGCGCGCGCGGAAGTCGGCGTCGCCCAGGTAGTCGCCGCCGAGCAGCTCGGGCGGAATGGGGCGGCTTTGCACGCGCACGACCACTTCTTGCATGCGCCCGCACAGCAGGTCCCAGAAGGTGGGCGTGCCGCGCGGGTAGGCGATGGTCACGTCGAGCAGGGCGTTGAAGTCCTCGCCCATGGTGGCCAGCGCCACCGCCATGCCGCCGGCCTTGGGCTTGAGCAGGTGGCGGTAGGGCGAGCCCTGGCGGTCGTGCTTGGCGCGCGTGTAGCGCGTGCCCTCGACGAAGTTGATCACCGAGGTGGGGATGAGCTTGAACTTCTCGCACGCGCGCCGGGTGGTCTCGAGGTCGCCTCGCCCGCCGCCCTTGCCGCGCTTCATGAACGGGAAGTCCAGCGCCCACCACGCCAGCCCGATCACCGGCACCCAGATCAGCTCGGCCTTGAGGAAGAACTTGAGGAAGGGGATGTGGCCGCGGAAGACCTTCTGCAGCACCAGGATGTCGGCCCAGCTCTGGTGGTTCGGGCTCACCAGGTACCAGCCGCGCGGCTCGAGGCTGTCGATCCCGGTGACGTCCCAGCGCGTGTTGGCCACCGCAGCCATGATCGCGTCGTTGACCCGCACCCACTGGGACGCGGCCCAGTTGAGCGCGTGGTCGCAGACGCGGCGCACGGCCGGGAAGGGCAGGCACAGCTTGACCAGGCCCACGGGGATGAACACCAGCGAGAACACGACGAGCACGTTGGCGCACAGCGCGGCGCCGGCGAACACGCCCTTGAGGGTTTGCAGGAAGCGGCTCATGGGGCGCAAGTATGCCGCCCCGGCACCGGCCCGGTCGCAGCCCGGCGCTTGCGCTGGCGCAAGCCGCGCGGTCGCGCCGGCGGCCCCTCCCGTGGCCCGCCGCGCGCCCGGGGTGCCGCCGCGCGGGCGCCGCGCCGCGCTTGCGACGACCGGGTGCGCGCGACTATGTTGGACGCATGGACAGCGCGCGAAGGACGTGGCTCATGGGGATGCTCGGGATGCTGGCGGGCGGCGCGAGCGCGCAGGACGACGCGGCGCGCCGGGCGCGGCTGATGGCCGAGATCGAGCGCGACGCCGCGCTCACCGCCGAGTCCACCGGCCGGGCGCGCCTCGACGCGCGCGTGATGGCGGCGATGGCCCGCGTGCCGCGCGAGCGCTTCGTGCCGCCCGAGCTGCGCGCGCAGGCCTGGGACAACCGGCCGCTGCCCATCGGGCACGAGCAGACCATCTCGCAGCCCTTCATCGTCGCGCTGATGACCGACCTGCTGGCCCCGAAGCCCGGGCAGCGCGTGCTCGAGATCGGCACCGGCTCGGGCTACCAGGCGGCGGTGCTGGCCGAGCTGGTGGGCAAGGTCTACACGATCGAGATCGTCGCCCCGCTCGCCGCGCGCGCCGCGGCGCTGCTCGCCGAGCTGGGCTACCGCAACGTCGAGGTGCGCGCGGGCGACGGCTACCTGGGCTGGCCCGAAGCCGCGCCCTTCGACGGCATCCTGGTCACTGCCGCGCCGGCCACCGTGCCGCAGCCGCTGATCGATCAGCTCGCGGTGGGCGGGCGCATGGTCATTCCCGTGGGGCGCGAATGGAGCGGGCAGGACCTGCTGGTGATCGAGAAGCAGCCCTCGGGCGTGGTGCGTCGCGCGGTGCTGCCGGTGCGCTTCGTGCCCTTCACCCGCAGCCGCGAGCCTTGAAGGAGACCACCGCTCAGGTGCTGGCGCTGATCCGCGCCTGCCAGGTGTGCGCGGCGCATCTGCCGCAGCCGCCGCGGCCGGTGCTGCAGGCCGGCGCCGGTGCGCGCCTGCTGATCGTCGGTCAGGCCCCGGGGCTGCGCGCACACGACAGCGGCACGCCCTGGAACGATCCCTCGGGCGAGGTGCTGCGCGCCTGGCTGGGCGTGAGCCGCGAGGCCTTCTACGACGCCGATCGCATCGCCCTCGTGCCCACCGGCTTCTGCTATCCCGGCACCGTGAATGGCGCCGACCTGCCGCCGCGGCCCGAGTGCGCGCCGCTATGGCACGCGCGCCTGCTGGCCACGATGCCGGCGATCAGGCTCACCCTGCTGGTGGGCGGCTGGGCGCAGCGCCACCACCTGGGCACGCGCGACACCGTGGCGGCCACCGTGGCTGCGTATCGCGCGCATCTGCCGGGTGTGTTTCCGCTGCCGCACCCGAGCTGGCGCAACCGCGCCTGGGCGGCGCGTCACCCCTGGTTCGAGGCCGAGGTGCTGCCCGCGTTGCGCTGCAGCGTGGCGCAGGCGCTGGCGGGCTGAGATGCCAAGCCGGTCGAGCCGGCCCACGGCCGACCCGTCGGCATGCTTTCCAATGACGCGGCGCAACTACGCGCAAGCCCTTGATTTGCCCACGCGGCACGAAGCGTGCTTGTCACCTCCTGTCACACCAACCAAGTCGAGGGGACGAAAATGGCACTGCACCAGCGATTGGCCCTTTGCGCGTCCGCGCTGGGCCTTGCCCTGCTGTCCGCGCAGGCGCAGGCGGG
>DAOTEJ010000039.1:3110-22531 GCA_035454085.1 Burkholderiaceae bacterium
CGCAGCAGCGCGTAGAGCAGGATCGCGCCGAAGGTCGCGGTGCCGATGCCGCCCAGGGTGAAGCCGCCGAACTTGAGCGTGAAGTCGCCCGCGCCCAGCACCAGGGTCACGGCGGCGACGATCAGGTTGCGGTTGTCGCTGAAGTCCACCTTGTTCACCACCCAGATGCGCGCGCCGGCCACGGCGATCAGGCCGAACACCACGATCGACACGCCGCCCAGCACGGCCGACGGAATGGTCTGGATCAGCGCGCCGAACTTGGGGCTGAAACCCAGCACCACGGCGACCAGCGCCGCGACCACGAAGATCAGTGTGGAGTAGACCTTGGTCGCCGCCATCACGCCGATGTTCTCGGCATAGGTGGTGACGCCGGTGCCACCCACGCCGCCCGCGACCATGGTGGCCACGCCGTCGCCCACGAAGGCGCGGCCCATGTACTGGTCGAGGTTCTGGCCGGTCATCGCGGTCACGGCCTTGATGTGGCCCAGGTTCTCGGCCACCAGGATGATCGCCACGGGCGCGATCAGCAGCATGGCCTCGCCCGTGAACACCGGCGCCGCGAAGGCCGGCAGTCCGAACCAGGGAGCGGCCGCCAGGCCAGTGAAGCTGATCGGCTTGCCCAGGCCCATGAGGTTCGCCGCGACCAGATAGATCAGGTAGGCCAGGATCAGGCCCACCAGGATCAGCAGCTTTTGCGCCAGGCCGCGCGCATACACCGCCACGCCACCCACGCACAGGATGGTGAGCACCGCCATCCAGGCGTCGAAGTTGGTCGCGCCCACGCTCTTGATCGCGATCGGCGCGAGGTTGAGCCCGATCACCGCCACCACCGCGCCGGTCACCACCGGGGGCATGAAGCGTTCGATCCAGCCCGTGCCCGTGGCCATCACCACGAAGCCGATCAGGGTGTAGAGCAGGCCGCAGGCCACGATCCCGCCCAGCGCCACGCCGATGTTGGGGTTGGGGCCGCTGCCCGCATAGCCGGTGGCGGCGATCACCACGCCGATGAAGGCGAAGCTCGAGCCCAGGTAGCTGGGCACGCGGCCGCCTACGATCAGGAAGAAGATCAGCGTGCCCACGCCGCTCATCAGGATGGCGACGTTGGGGTTGAAGCCCATCAGCAGCGGCGCGAGCACGGTGGCGCCGAACATGGCCACCACGTGCTGCACGCCCAGTGCGATCGTCTGGCCCCAGGGCAGGCGCTCGTCGGGGGCGATCACCCCCTGGGTCTTCTCGGTCCAGCGGGGAAAGTAGGCGGCGGACATGGCGGTCCCGGGCAGGTGGCAAACGGGCGCGATTCTAGGCAGCGCCGGCCGACCGACCCCGACCCAGGACAAGCCCGGCGCAGATGGCGGTGCCGGTTCGAGCGCTTCCTCGAGGTCGCGCTGCTAAGGTGCCCGCTCCGTGTCCTTGCGCCTGCCTGCCATGTCCCTGCCCGCCCTGCTCCGTGATGCGCTTGCCCTGCCGGTGATCGGCGCGCCGCTGTTCATCGTCTCGACCCCCGAGCTCGTGATCGAGCAGTGCAAGGCGGGCATCGTGGGCAGCTTTCCGGCCCTCAACGCCCGGCCCGAGAGCGCGCTGGACGAGTGGCTCACGCGCATCGAGACCGAACTCGCCGCCCACAAGGCGGCGCACCCCGGCGCCAAGGTGGCGCCCTATGCGGTCAACCAGATCGTGCACGCCAGCAACGCCCGGCTGCAGCACGACGTGCAGGTGTGCGTGCGCCACAAGGTGCCGATCATGATCACCAGCCTGCGCGCGCCCGACGAGGTGGTCGAGGCGGCGCACAGCTACGGCGGCCTGGTGTTCCATGACGTGACCAACATCGCCCACGCCAAGCGTGCGCTCGCCGCCGGCGTGGACGGGCTGATCCTGGTGTGCACCGGCGCGGGCGGCCACGCGGGGCGCCTGAGCCCCTTCGCCCTGGTGCGCGAGGTGCGCGAGTTCTACGACGGCACGATCATCCTGAGCGGCGCGATCGCCAGCGGCGACGCGGTGCTCGCCACCCAGGCCCTGGGCGCGGACCTTGCCTACGTGGGCACGCGCTTCATCGCCACCGCCGAGGCCAATGCGAGCAGCGCGTACAAGCAGGCGCTGGTGGAGTCGGTGGCCGAGGACATCGTCTACACCAACCTGTTCACCGGCGTGCACGGCAACTACCTCAAGGCGAGCATCGTCGCCGCCGGGCTGGACCCCGAGGCCCTGCCCGAGGCCGACAAGAGCAAGATGAACTTCGGCAGCGGCGGCAACTCCGCGGCCAAGGCCTGGAAGGACATCTGGGGCGCGGGCCAGGGCACGGGCCAGATCAAGTCGGTGAGGCCGGTGCGCGAGGTGGTGGCGCAGCTGGCCGCCGAATACGCCGCGGCACGGGCCCGGTTGCTGGGCTGAGCGCCTCGCCATGGGCTGGCTCGCGAGCCTGCGCAACCGCGCCCGCCTGCTCAAGGCCGAGACCCTGGCGCTGGCGCTCGCGGCCACCGACCGGCGCACGCCCTGGCTGGCGCGCTTGCTGGTGGTCGCGGCCGTGGCTTACGCGCTGTCTCCGATCGACCTGATCCCCGACTTCATTCCGGTGCTGGGCTGGCTCGACGACCTGGTGCTGCTGCCGCTGCTCATCACCCTGGCGGTCAAGCTCACTCCGCCCGAGGTGCTGGCCGATGCGCGGGTGCGCGCCGGCAGCGCGGTGGCGCGCGGCAAGCGGCTGGGCTGGTGGGCCGCAGCGGTGATCCTGGGCGTGTGGGCGGTGATCCTCGTGCTGGTGGCGGGCTGGATTGCGCACCTGCTCGGCCACTAGCGTGCTGCGGGACAGCCCCGGGGCCGGGTGCGGCGGGCCCGCAGTAAAATGAGCGCTCCTCGCCGCTGGCCGCTTCCGGCCGGCGGCCTTGCTTTGAAGCGGGCTGCGCGCCTGCACACTCTCCCAGGCTGCCCATGAGTTCCGCGCCCACCGCGCTCGAGCGCGACGTCGCCCTGCGCCGCACCTTCGCGATCATCTCGCACCCCGACGCGGGCAAGACCACGCTCACCGAAAAGCTGCTGCTCTTTGGCGGCGCGATCCAGATGGCGGGCGCGGTCAAGGGCCGCAAGGCCAGCCGCCACGCCACCTCGGACTGGATGGAGGTGGAAAAGCAGCGCGGCATCTCGGTCACGAGCTCGGTGATGCAGTTCGAGTACGAGGGCCACGTGATCAACCTGCTCGACACGCCGGGCCACGAGGACTTCTCGGAGGACACCTACCGCGTGCTCACCGCGGTGGACGCGGCGGTGATGGTGATCGACGCGGCCAAGGGCGTGGAGGCGCAGACCATCAAGCTGCTCGAGGTCTGCCGCCTGCGCAACACGCCGATCATCACCTTCGTGAACAAGATGGACCGCGAGGTGCGCGACCCGATCGAGCTGCTGGGCGAGATCGAGAGCGTGCTCAAGCTCGACTGCGCGCCGGTGACCTGGCCGATCGGCATGGGCAAGACCTTCCGCGGCGTGTACTCGCTGCTCGACTCGCGCCTGATGCGCTTCACGCCCGGCGAGGAGCGCGTGAGCGAGCAGGCCGAGCTGATCGAGGGCCTGGCCAACCCGCGCCTGGACGAACTCTTCCCGCTCGAGATCGGCCACGCGCGCGAAAGCGTGGAACTGGTGCAGGGTGCGTCCGAGCCCTTCAGCCTCGAGCGCTTCCTGGCGGGCACGCAGTCGCCGGTGTTCTTCGGCTCGGGCATCAACAACTTCGGCGTGCGCGAGGTGCTGCGCGCGCTGGTGGACTGGGCGCCGCCGCCGCAGTCGCGCGACGGCGGCACGCGCCAGGTGGAGCCGACCGAGGCGCCGTTCACCGGCTTCGTGTTCAAGATCCAGGCCAACATGGATCCGCGCCATCGCGACCGCATCGCCTTCTTCCGCGTGTGCTCGGGGCGCTACTCGCCCGGCATGAAGGTGCGCCACGTGCGCGACGCGCGCGAGATGAAGCTCGGCAACGCGCTCACCTTCATGGCCAACGACCGCATCAAGATGGAAGACGCGGTCGCCGGCGACATCATCGGCATCCACAACCACGGCCAGCTGCACATCGGCGACACGCTCACCGAGGGCGAGGTGCTGGGCTACACCGGCATCCCCTACTTCGCGCCCGAGCTGTTCCGCGCCGCGCGCTCGAAGGACCCCTTCAAGACCAAGCAGCTCGCCAAGGGCCTGCAGGAGCTGGGCGAGGAGGGCGCGATCCAGGTCTTCGAGACCGAGTTCGGCAACCTGCTGCTCGGCGCCGTGGGCCAGCTGCAGTTCGAGATCGTGGCCCAGCGCCTGGCCACCGAGTACAAGGTCGATGCGATCTACGACCCCACCGAGATCTCGACCGCGCGCTGGCTCACCTTCCCCGACGACAAGACGCGCAAGGACTTCGCCAGCGAGCAGGCCGCGCGCATGGGCCGCGACGTCGACGGCAACGCGGTGTACTTGGCCAGCTCGATCTACAACCTGCAAACCACGATCAAGCACTGGCCGCAGGTGGGCTTCCACACCACGCGCGAGCACGGCCAGAAGATGGCGCACGCGGCCTGAGGCCGCGCTGGCCGGCGGGTACGCGGCTCGCGGTTCAGCGCCCGAGCGGCGCCACACCGATCAGCGCCGCGTGGCCCCAGAAGGCGAACGCGGCCCAGGCCGCCACCCCGATCACCACCGTGATGACCGTGCGGCTCGCGCTGCCGCGGGCGCGCACCACGCCTTCGCGCCGGTCGCGGCGGCGCGAGGCCACGTAGTCGAGCACCGCCCACGCAAGGAAGCTGCCGAAGAGCAGCACGCCGGCGACCGTGCCATTGACCAGCAGGTGCACGAAGGCCCAGAGCTTCACGCCCGCCACCATGGGGTGGCCCACCGCGGCCTTGATCGCGTTGCCCGGCACGTAGGCGGCGGCGAGCAGCACGAAGGCGAGCAGCGTGAACAGCGAAGAGGCATGCTTCATCCACAGCGGCGCGGCCCACAGCACCTGGGGCGCGGTGCGCGCCTCGCCCCAGCCGATCACGATCAGCACGAAGCCCGCGATCGACAGCAGCGAGTAGGCGGCCTTCCACGCGCCCAGGCCGATGCGCGAGACGGTGTGGCGGCGCCAGTCGTCCGCGAAGATGCGCACCGAGTGCACGCCAAGAAAGAGGACAAGGCCGATTACGAGCAGGGTCATGCAGGGTCTCCGTGGGGGCGTGGGTGCCCCGCGCAGGGCGCGAGTATGCCGGCCCGGCAGCGGGTCGCGACCCGCCGCGGCGCGGGGCCATTGGCGCGGAGGGCTCGATAGAATCGCGCGCCGCCCGTCGATCGGGCCGACCGAACTGTGGATCTTGCCTTGACGCCGACCTCGCCTCGCTCACCGGCCGCGCGCCGCCGCGCCCTGCGCGCGCTGTGGCTGGCCGCGCCGCTGGCGGCCCTGAGCCTGGCCGCGCCCGCCGCGCTCGCGCAGAACGGATTTCCCGCCCGGCCGGTGCGCATCGTCGTGCCCTACTCGGTGGGGATCGGCCCCGACGTGGTGACGCGCGCGGTGGCCGAGCGCCTGTCGCAGACCTGGGGCCAACCGGTGATGGTGGACAACAAGCCGGGCGCCTCGGGCATCGTGGCCTTCAGCGAGATCGGGCGCGTCGCGCCGGACGGGCACACGCTGTTTCTGGGCGACGTGGCCACCCTGGCCGTCAATCCGCTGATCCACGCCAACCTGCCCTACGACGCGGCCAGGGACGTGGCGCCGCTGACCGGACTGTTCCGCGCCACCTTCGTGATCCAGGTGGGCGGCGCGAGCCGCTACGCCACGCTGGCCGACTTGCTGGCCGACGCGCGCGCCCGGCCCGGCCGCGTGAGCTACGCCTCGCTGGGCAACGGCCATCCCTCGCAGGTCGCGGTGGAGAGCTGGGCCAAGGCGGCCGGCGTGGAGTTCCTGCATGTGCCCTTCAAGGACGGCGGCAGCATGATGAGCGCGGTGGCCAACGGCGAGGTGGACTTCACGCCGCTGTCGATGAACACCACCGCGGGGCTCACCAAGGCCGGCAAGATGCGGCCGCTGGCGGTGGCGGCGCGCACCCGGCTCAAGGACTATCCCGAGATTCCCACGAGCGTGGAGGCCGGCGGCCCGGCGGTGGAGATGCGCCCCTGGGCGGCGTTGGTCGCCCCCGCGGGCACGCCGCGCCCGGTGCTCGAGCAGTTGCAGCGCGACCTGGTGGCGGCGATCAACAGCCCCGAGGTGCGCGCGCGCATCGAGGCCGCCGGCTTCGAGCCCATTCCCTCGACCCCGGCCGAACTGGCGGCGCGCGTGGCGGCCGACACCGCGCTGTATGCCCCGCTGGTCAAGCAAGGGCGCGTGCGGCGCGACAACTGAGCGGCGCCCGCGGTAGCCCGGTGCGACGCCGGCGCGGCGCGCGGCCGCCGTAGGCCTGCGGGCTAGACTCGCCGCCTCGGATCTCACCGGAACACGCTTGCCATGCAATATCGCCGCCTCGGCCGCTCGGGCCTGAAAGTCTCGGAACTCTCGCTGGGTTCGTGGGTGACCTACGGCAACCAGGTCGACACGCGGCTCGCGCGCGAGCTGATGGCCGCGGCCTACGACGCGGGCGTGAACTTCTTCGACAACGCCGAGATCTACGCCGGCGGCAAGAGCGAAGAGATCATGGGCGCGGTGCTCAGGGAGCTGGGCTGGTCGCGCATCAACTTCGTGGTCTCGACCAAGTTCTACTGGGGCCTGCGCACCGGCGTGAACGACCGCAACACGCTCAACCGCAAGTACCTGCTGAGTTCGATCACCGGCTCGCTCAAGCGCCTGCAGCTCGACTACGTGGACCTGGTGTACTGCCACCGCGCCGACCCGCACACCCCGATCGAGGAGACCGTGTGGGCGATGCACGACATGATCGAGCGCGGCTACGCGCTCTACTGGGGCACGAGCGAGTGGAGCGCCGACGAGATCCGCGCCGCCTGGGATATCGCCGAGCGCCGCAACCTGCACAAGCCGGTGATGGAGCAGCCCGAGTACAACCTGCTGCACCGGCAGCGCGTCGAGCAGGAGTACGCCCGCCTGTACCAGGACATCGGCCTGGGGCTCACGACCTGGAGCCCGCTGGCCTCGGGCCTGCTTACCGGCAAGTACCGCCAGGGCGTGCCCGAGGGCTCGCGCGCCACGCTCGAGAACTACGCCTTCCTGCGCGAGCGGCTCACCGACCCCGGCCGCACCGGCCTGCTCAACCAGCTCGATTCGGTGGCGCAGGACATCGGCTGCACCATGGCGCAGCTCGCGCTGGCCTGGTGCCTGAAGAACCCCCACGTGAGCACGGTGATCACCGGTGCCTCGCGCGTCGAGCAACTGCGTGAGAACATCGCGGCGCAGGACTTCGTCGCCGCGCTCACGCCCGAGCGCCTGGCGCACATCGACGAGATCGTGGGCGCGCCGGCCGCCTAGCGCCGACGCCGGCCGCCCGCGCCGCACCGACCAGAGAGGCTGACCATGAACTCTCCCGAGCCCAGCTCCGCGCTCACCGCCGCCGATGAAGGCGTGCCGGTGTCGCAGAAGATCCGCGAGCGCATTCGCGCCGCGCGCGCGCGCTTCCACGCCAACGACAACATCGCCGGATTCATCGGCGAAGGCGAGCTCGAGGCCCTGCAGGACGAGGTGGCGGGCAAGCTGCAGGGCGTGCTCGAGAGCCTGGTGATCGACACCGAGGCCGACCACAACACCCACGACACGGCGCGCCGCGTGGCCAAGATGTACGTGCGCGAAGTGTTCGGGGGGCGCTACGCGGCGCAGCCGCCGGTGACCGAGTTCCCCAACGTCGAGCACCTCAACGAGCTGATGATCGTGGGCCCGATCACGATCCGCAGCGCCTGCTCGCACCACCTCTGCCCCATCATCGGGCGGGTGTGGATCGGCGTGATGCCCAACGAGCACTCCAACCTGATCGGCCTGTCCAAGTACGTGCGCCTGGCCAACTGGGTGATGAGCCGCCCGCAGATCCAGGAGGAGGCCGTCACCCACCTGGCCGACCTGCTGCAGGAGCGCATGCAGCCCGACGGCCTGGCGGTGGTGATGGAGGCCGACCACTTCTGCATGCAGTGGCGCGGCGTCAAGGAGACCGACTCGAAGATGGTCAACTCGGTGATGCGCGGCTCCTTCCTCAAGGATCCCAACCTGCGTCGCGAGTTTCTTTCCCTGCTGCGCAACCGCCACGTCTGAGGACCGCGATGCTGATCCGCCTGCTCTACGCCAGCCGTGCCGCCGGCCCCGTCAACGCCGCGACGGTCGAGTCCATCCTTGCCCAGTCGCGCGCCCACAACCCTCCGCTGGGGATCACCGGCATCCTGTGCCACGGTGGCGACATCTTCATGCAGGTGCTCGAGGGCGGACGCGGCCCCGTGAACGAGCTCTACAACAGCATCGTGCGCGACCCGCGCCACCGCGACGTGGTGATGCTGCACTACGAGGAGGTGGCCGAGCGCCGCTTCGCCGGCTGGACCATGGGCATGGTCAACATCGACAAGCTCAACCCCGCCGTGCTGCTCAAGTACGGCGACCGCGCGGTGCTCGACCCCTATGCGGTCTCGGGCCGGGCCTCGATGTCCCTGCTCGACGAGCTGATCGCCACCGCCAGCATCGTGGGTCGCGCCGGCTAGGTACGCGCCCGGCGGTGCCGCGGCGCGAGCCGTGGGGCGCGCGGCATCAGCTCATCACGGGCTGGTCTAAGGCGGCGCGCAAACTGGGCTAGGCTGGCGGGCATCCCCCCGCGAGCGCACGCCATGAAGTTCGAGTCCGTCCTGCAGTCGATCGGCAACACCCCCGTGATCCGCGTGCGGCGCCTGTTCGGGCCCGAGGCCAGGGTGTGGATCAAGAGCGAGCGCGCCAACCCGGGCGGCTCGATCAAGGACCGCATCGCGCTGGCCATGGTCGAGGACGCCGAGGCGCGCGGCCTGCTCGCACCCGGCGGCACCATTGTCGAGCCCACCAGCGGCAACACTGGCGTGGGCCTGGCGATGGTCGCGGCGGTGAAGGGCTACCGGCTCGTGCTCGTGATGCCCGACAGCATGAGCGTGGAGCGCCGCCGCCTGATGCTGGCCTACGGGGCGGCCTTCGAGCTCACCCCGCGCGCGCTGGGCATGAAGGGCGCGATTGCCAGGGCCGAGCAGATCGTCGCCACGACCCCGGGGGCCTGGATGCCGCAGCAGTTCGAGAACCCCGCCAACGTGGCGGTGCACGAACGCACCACCGCGCAGGAGATCCTGGCCGACTTTCCCGAGGGCCTGGACGCGCTGATCACGGGCGTGGGCACGGGCGGCCACATCACCGGCGTGGCGCGGGTGCTCAAGGCAAAGTGGCCGAAGCTCGGGGTGTACGCGGTGGAGCCCGCGGCGAGCCCGGTGATCTCGGGCGGCGCGCCCTCGCCCCATCCCATCCAGGGCATCGGCGCGGGCTTCGTGCCGAAGAATCTCGACACCGCCGTGCTCGACGGCGTGATCCAGGTCGAGGCCGAGCCGGCCCGCGAGTACGCGCGCCGCAGCGCGCGCGAGGAAGGGCTGCTGGTGGGCATCTCGTCGGGCGCCACGCTGGCGGCGATCGCCCAGAAGCTGCCCGAGCTGCCCGCCGGCAGCCGCGTGCTGGGCTTCAACTACGACACGGGCGAGCGCTACCTCTCGGTCGAGGGCTTCCTGCCGGTGGAGTGAGCGCGGCGCCAGTCCCAGGGCGCAGTCGGATCCTCGTCGCTCCACAGACCGCGGCGCTCGCGGCGCGCGGTGTCTTCCAGGCTCAGGCACTCGCCCGGCGACTTGAGGTAGCGCCGGTAGCACCAGGCGTGGCCGGCCGCCACCTGCGCCCAGTTCAGATGCACTTGGCCGCACCATACGTGCGCCACCGTGCGGCCGTAGCGGTCGGTGTCGACCGGCGCGATGCGCACCTCGCGTCCGCTGCACAGCGCGAGCACATGGCGCGTGGCCGCGCGCGACCAGGGCTGCGCCTTCTCGGGGGCGTCGATCTCGGCCAGGCGCACCCGGACTTCGGTGTCGGCCTGGCGCAGGCGCAGCGTGTCGCCGTCGGGCGCGCCGACCAGCGTCCACGCTGCCAGCAGCAGCGTCGCGGTGTTCAAGGGAGGATGGAGCCAGGCGCGGCCCGGGCGGGCGCGAGCGGAAGGTCGAGGGTGTCGAGGGCTTGGAGCGGGGTTGGAGGGACCCTAGCAGTCGCGGCTCATACTGGCCAGTCACGCCCAGTGGCGATGGGCAGGGCGCCGCTGCGTGGCGCGGACCGCCGCCGTGCGCTCACTGCGCCGAGGCGATGAGCTCGGCGTAACGCTGCGGTCCGACGTTGCCGCCCGAGACGATCACGCCGACGCGCTGCCCGCGCAGCTCGAGCGCGCCTTCGAGTGCCGCGGCGGCAGCCAGGCAGCCGGTGGGCTCGACCACCAGCTTCATGCGCTCGGCGAAGAAGCGCATGGTGCGTACCAGCTGGACGTCGCTCACGGTGAGGATGCGGTCGACGAGGCGCTGGATCACGGGAAAGGTGAGCGAGCCCGCGTGCTGGGTCTGGGCGCCGTCGGCGATCGTGCGCGGCACCTCGATGTGCACGATCCGCCCCTCGGCCAGCGAGCGCTGCACGTCATTGCCGGCCTCGGGCTCCACGCCGACCACCGCGCAAGCCGGGCTGAGCGCCGCGGCGGCGGTGGCGCAGCCGCTGATCAGCCCGCCGCCGCCCACGCACACCAGCAGCGCATCCAGGTCGCCGACTTGCTCGATCAGTTCCTTGGCGGCCGTGCCCTGCCCGGCCATCACGTCGGGATGGTCGTAGGGCGGGATCAGCGTCATGCCACGCTCGGTGGCGAGGCGCTGGCCCAGGGCCTCGCGGTCCACGGTGTAGCGGTCGTAGAGGATGACTTCGGCGCCGTAGCCGCGGGTGGCCTCGATCTTCAGCGCCGGCGCGTCCTCGGGCATCACGATCAGCGCCGGCATGCCCAGCAGGCGCGCACTGAGGGCCACGGCCTGGGCGTGGTTGCCGCTCGAGTAGGCGATCGCGCCGCGCGCGCGCTGATCGGGCGTGAACCGGGCGAGCGCGTTGTACGCGCCGCGGAACTTGAAGGCGCCCATGCGCTGCAGGTTTTCGCACTTGAAGAAGAGCTGCGCGCCGGTGCGCTCGTTCGCGGTGCGCGAGCGCATGACGGGCGTGCGGTGCGCGATGCCGGCGAGCCGCGTGGCGGCGGCATCGACATCGGCGTAGCTGATGGCCAGATTCAAGACGGACTCCACGATGGAGCCCGCAGTGTAGGCCGGCGCGTGCGGGCTACTTCGAGGGGGCCGGCGCGCCCGAGCAGTGGCCCGCGCCTTCGATGCGCTCCTGTCCCAGGGCCCAGGGCGGCGGCTCGGCGAAGCGCTCGTGCGGGCGCGCGCGCAGCCAGTCCGCGGCCACGAAAGCGGCGAGCAGCGCCAGGAAGATCCAGCTCCAGGTGCTGCGCCTCATGCCTTGAGCCCCAGGCGGGCGCGCAGGCCGACGCCGAGCACTGAACCAGCGAAGGCCGCGACGAACCAGATCCAGCCGTGCAGGCTGCCGGTCGAGATCCCCGAGAAGTACGCGCCGACGTTGCAGCCGAAGGCCAGGCGCGAGCTGTAGCCCAGCAGCAGCCCGGCGATCAGGGCCGCGAGCCACTGGCGGCCGGTGGCCTTGACCTCGGGGTTGGCCGTGCCGCGGTGGTGCGCGGCGAGGTAGGCACCGAGCAGCAGGCCGAGGTTGGTGATGCTGGTCACGTCGGTGAGCAGGCTGGCGTGGATGTGCGCCTGTTGCGCCTCGCGCCCCCAGAAGGCATTGGCGCTCAGGTCCGCACCGAGCGCGGTGGCGATCTTCGCGCCCCACAGTCCCAGCCCGTAGACCACGCCCCAAGGCTGTCCCGCGACCACGAGGTTGAGCACCGCGAACACCGCCAGCAGCACGGCGCCGACGTAGACCGCGCGGCCCTTCCAGCGCGTGTCGGTGCGCCGGCGCAGGCGCCACAGGGCGAACGCGAGCAGGGCGAAGGCCGCCGACTGCAACGCGAGCGTGACGCCCACGCCGAGCGTGTCTGGCAGCGACACGGGCGGCAGGCTGCCCAGGGCCAGCCACTTGTCGAGGTGCGCCGCGCCGAAGAAGCTGCCGCCGATGAAGCCCGGCAGCACGGCGAGCGAGAAGAGGTTGCCCAGGCCCGCCTTGTAGAGCGTGCCCGAGCCGCAGCCGTCGGCGATCTGCATCACCGCGCCGAACACGAAAGCGCCGATCACCAGGCTTACCGACAGGGGCGCCGCGGCGCCGGACAGTTCGGGGTGCGCGGCGATCAGCGGAATGCTCACCAGCATGGCGAGCCCGATCGCCAGGAACTGCGCCAGCAGACCGGTGGGGTCGCGGTCGCGGATCCAGGCGCGCCAGCCGGTGGTGAAGCCGAAGGCCACCGCCGCCAGCGCCGCGCCGAAGCCGATGCCTATCAGGAACAGGAAGCCCTGGCGCAGCCCCACCGACCAGGTCACCCCCAGCCACGCGGCGCAGGCGAAGGCATAGAGCGCAAGCGTCGCACCGCGCCGGCGGGCGGGCGAGTGCGGCGCGGCGAGCGAAGCGGAACTCACGGGGGTGGCGGACATCGGGGCAGAGGAGGCGTCACTGTAAGCAAGAACGGGCGGGGCCGCAGGCGCCCGCCCGTTGCTGTGCCGGGTGCGCTAGTTGGCCAGCGCCGTGCGGATTTGCAGGTAGAACTGGCGCAGGCGCGAGGGCACGTTGGCCATCGGCAGATCGGCCTGGGACCAGCCGACCAGGGACTCGGGATAGAGCTTGACGTCGGGCTGGCCCAGCACCTCCGAGAGCACGAACCAGTTGGTGGCCGCCCAGTGCCCGGAGTTGCAGAACGACACGGTGGGCTGGCTGGTGTCGATCCCCTGCGCGGTGGCGATGCGGCGGATCTCTTCGGGGCTCAGCATCTGCGCGCTGTCGGCCTTGAACCACACGGCGTTGTCGACGTTCTTGGCCCCGACCAGCGTGCCGGGCTGCTTGGCGGCGCCGTGCTTCTCGTCGCCGATGAAGTACTCCGTGGGCCGCGCGTCGAGCAGGCGCACGCTGCCGGTGGTCGGGGCGCTGACGATGGCCAGCACTTCCTCGCGGGTGGCGAGCAGGCGGGGATCGAACTTCAGCTCGAAGGGCGTGGGCAGGGCATCGACCACCTCGGTGGTGACGGGCAGGCCCGCGGTGCGCCAGGCCTTCATGCCGCCGTTGAGGATCGACACCTGCTTCACGCCGCCGGCGCGCAGCGTCCAGGCCACCCGGGCGGCGGCGCCGAAGTCGGTGTTGTCCGTGCCCTCGACCACCACCACCACGGGCGTGTCGCGATCGATGCCGAGGCCTTGCACCACCTGCGTGAGCTGGGCCACGGGCAGCAACTGGCCGGGATTGTCCTTGGGGCCGCGCCAGGCCGGATAGGGCGCGCTCTGGGCGCCGGCGATGTGGCCGTTCTCGAACGGCGACTTGCCGTTCTTCTCGCGCCCGGCACGGATGTCGACCACGCGCAGCTCGGGGTTGGCGAGCTGGGCGGCCAGTTCGGCGGGGGTCAGCAGCGGCTTGGCGAAGGCTGCCAGGGGCAGCAGCAGAAGCAGGGAGGCGAGCAGGCGGCGCATGGCGGTTCCAGGCAACAGGCGGACAGGGCAGCCAGTGTGCCGCGTTGCATCAGGGACGGGAAAGACGGGCTGGTTATGTGCTCATGCACCCCGGCCGGGCCAGGAACTGGCGGGCTCGGCCGCAGCCGGCCGCGGCGTGGCCCTACTCGCTCTTGTGGGCCTGCTCGTACATCGAGGGCGTGGCGCCCGCCCGGCCCAGGAACTCGCGCAGGTGCTGCACCGCATGGCGGTCGAGCGTGTTGCCGTGGTGCGGGCGGTGCAGGATGCTCTCGGCGCGGTTGATGGTCACGCGCACACGCGCGCCCGAGAGCGACTCGACCTTGGCGCCCAGGTGAGTCAGCAGCGACTCGACCTCGCGCCAGTGGATGTTGCCGCTGATCGGGTCATGGAAGATGGTGCGCAGGAAGTTCTCGTGCTTGTGGCTCATGGCGACGTGTCCCGCAGTTCGGCTTGGTCAGGATACGCCCGCTCGCCTCGCCACAAGGCGCCACGCGTCAAGGCTTGGCGATGCGCGGCGCGAGGATGGCCGCTGCCTAGTAACGCGGCGGCGGGGGCGCGTTGGGCGGCGGGACGGCCGCGTCGGCGGGCGCGGCGTAGCTTCGACCCGATGGCGCGTAGGCAGGCGGGGGCGCGTTGGGTGGGGGGACGGCTGCGTCGGCAGGCGCCGCATAGCTCCGGCCAGGCGTCGTGTAGGCCGGTGCGGGCGCGTTCGGGGGTGCGGGCGCATAGCCCGGCGCGCCATAGCCCTGCGGCGGGGGCGCGTTGG
Source organism: Burkholderiaceae bacterium (assembly GCA_035454085.1). Taxonomy (GTDB): domain Bacteria; phylum Pseudomonadota; class Gammaproteobacteria; order Burkholderiales; family Burkholderiaceae_F; genus DAOTEJ01. The sequence continues at coordinate 17,485 of DAOTEJ010000039.1, forward strand.
GCGGCGGGATGGCGGGCGCCGCGCCGCGCATGTAGGCCGCCTGCTGCGGCGACATCGGCACCTTGTTGCCCAGTGCGTACATGCAGTTGAGGTACACCGTGTCGTAGCGACGCTGCAGTTGCCAGCTGCTGGCCGTGCTCTGGTTGGCGCCCACTGCGGCGCCGGTGAGCAGGCCCATGCCCGCGCCCACCGCGGCGCCTTGGCCGCCATCGATGAGGCCGCCCACCGCCGCGCCCAACACCGTGCCGAACAGGGCCGAGCCGACCGCCTGTTCGTTGACGGCCTGCTGGGTGCTGGTGCCGCCGGCGGCGCGGTAGGCGCGATTGCGGCAGCGCGCGTCGTCGTCGGCGTAGCGGTTATAGGTCTTGCCGCTGCCCGGCAGGGCAGCGACGCTGGGTCCGGTCGGCACGGTGGCGCACGCGGCCATCAGGCTGGCCGCTGCGAGCAGGATCAGAAGTCTCAGGCGATGCACGCGCACCTCACTGCACTGGTTGGGGCGGCACGCGCTGCCAGGGCTCGGGACAGCTTTGCACGTAGGGGTAGTAGCCGGCGCGCGGCGCGCACCAGTACCACCACTGCTGCGCCGGGGCGGCGGGCGCAGGCTGACCCTGTTCAACGAAGATCTGCGGCTCGGGCTCGATCACGACCGGGCTCGAAATCACGACCGACGGATAAGTGACCGGACCCCACCAACCGGGCCAGGCGCCCCAGTAGCCCGCGCCCCAGGCGGGGCCCCAATAGGACGGACCCCAGTAGCCCGGGCGCCAGTAGCCGGGGCGCCAGTAACCCGGCCACGCGCCGGGGCGCCAATAGCCGCCGCCGTACACCGGCGCTCCGGGCCGCCCCACCCAGGCGCCCGGCGGGCGTCCCGCCCAGGCTCCGGGAGGCGGCGGCGCGGCTTGCACGCTGGCAGCGGCCAGGCCGAGCGCCACGGCGGCCAGCCAGGCAGGACGAAGGAGCGAATGGAAGGACATGATCAGGTCTCGGATCGGATACCAAGTCAACGCGCCACGCGGGCAACGCGCCGACTTCATTCTCGTCGGCCATGGGCGGCAAGCAGAAACGATTTGTAAGCAGCGGCCCGGCAGCGCAGCGCGGCGGGCAGCCCAGACGGCTCGCGGCGCCCGAGGGCAGGCGCGAGCCGCTCGCGATGCGAGTGCCGGCTTACGCTGAAAGGCTTGTAATCCGGGCGTGCGGTCCGTGAGCGGTGCGCTCAGCTTGCCGCCGCACGAGCCTTGTCCTCGAGCTCGGCCCAGCGCGCGAAGCAGGTCTCGAGTTCCTGCTCGATCGTCGCGGCACGGCTGCTGTCGGCCTTGATCGCCTCGGGGCCGCGGCGGTGGTAGTCCGGCGCGTTCATCTGCGCGAGCAGGGCCGCCTGCTCGGACTCCAGGCGCTCGATCGCGGCGGGCAGGGTCTCGAGCTCGCGGGTCTCCTTGTAGCTCAGCTTGATCCGCTCGCCGCGGCGCGCGGCGGGTGCCGGCGAGGCGACCGCCGCTTCGGCCGCCGCAGGCGTCGGCGCCGGGCGCTGGCGCAGCCAGTCGCTGTAGCCGCCCACGTACTCCTTCCAGCGGCCGCCGCCCTCGGCCGCGACCACCTGGGTCACCACGTTGTCCAGGAAGGCGCGGTCGTGCGAGACCAGCAGCAGGGTGCCGGGGTAGTCGCGCAGCGTGTCCTCGAGCAGCTCGAGCGACTCGATGTCGAGGTCGTTGGTCGGCTCGTCGAGCACCAGCAGATTGGCGGGGCGCGCAAAGAGCCGCGCCAGCACCAGGCGGTTGCGCTCGCCGCCCGACAGCGACCCGACCTTGGCCTGCGCGCGCCGCGGCGGGAAGAGGAAGTCGCCGAGGTAGCTCATCACGTGCTTGCGCGTCTGGCCGATCTCGACCCAGTCGGAGCCCGGGGCGATGGTCTCGGCCACGGTCTTGTCGGGGTCGAGCACCGCGCGCAGCTGGTCGTAGTAGGCGACCTGCAGATTGGTGCCGTGGCGCACGCGGCCGCTGTCCGGCGCGAGCTCGCCGAGGATGAGCCGGATCAGCGTGCTCTTGCCCGCGCCGTTGGGGCCGACCAGTCCGATGCGGTCGCCCCGCAGGATGCGCAGGTCGAGCTCTTGCACGATGGCGCGCTCGCCGAACGCCTTGCTCACGCCCTCGAGCTCGGCCACGAGCTTGCCGCTGCGCGCGCCCGAGTCGACGGCGAGCCGCACCTGGCCCTGGCGCTCGCGCCGCTCGGCGCGCTCCACGCGCAGCTGCTCGAGGCGCTTCACGCGGCCCTCGTTGCGCGTGCGCCGCGCCTCGATGCCCTTGCGGATCCAGACCTCCTCCTGCGCCCAGAACTTGTCGAACTTGCGCCGCGCCACGGCCTCGGCGGCCAGTTCCTCGGCCTTGCGCGCCTCGTAGGCCGCGAAGTTGCCCGGGTAGCTGCGCAGCGCGCCGCGATCGAGCTCGGCGATGCGCGTCACCACGCGGTCCAGGAAGGCGCGGTCGTGGGTGATCACCACCAGCGCGCGCCCCCCGCGGAATTCGGCGACCAGCAACTCCTCGAGCGCATCGATCGCGTCGATGTCCAGGTGATTGGTGGGCTCGTCGAGCAGCAGCAGCTCGGGCGCCAGCGCCAGGCCCAGCGCCAGCGCGGCGCGCTTGCGCTCGCCGCCCGAGGCGCTGGCCGGATCGCGGCCGCCGTCGAGCCCCAGGCGGTGCAGGTATTCGTCGAGCCGCGCCTCGGTGCGCCAGCGCTCGCGCTCGTCGTGGATGTGCTCGATGCGCCCGCGCCGCGTGAGGGCCAGGCGCAGCGTCGCGGCGGGTGGCAGCTCGGGCTCCTGCTCGACCATCACCACGTGCACGCCTTCGCGCAGGCGCAGCTCGCCGTCGTCGAGCACGCCCTGGCCGGCGATCACCTTCAGCAGCGAGCTCTTGCCCGTGCCGTTGCGGCCGATCAGGCCCACGCGCTCGCCCTCGAGCAAGGTGAAGTCGGCGTTGTCGAGCAGGGGCTGGTCGCCGTAGGCGAGCTGGGCGGCGTGCAGGGTGAGCAGCGTCATGGCGCGGCGACGATACCCGAGCCGCGCGCCCGGCCCTCTAGACTCGGGCCTTCTCCCTCGGCCTGCATCCCTTCGACGAGCCTCGCTTGAGCAAGCGCCGCGCCCCCGCCTCCGTGCCCCAGACCCGCCTGGGCCGCTTTGCCCGGCTGAGCCTGGCCGCGGGTGAGCTCGCGGTGAGCGGCGCGGTCGAGGGCCTGCGCCGCTGGGGCGGCGGCGAGGCGCGCGGCGAGGTGCTGTTCAACGCCGCCAACGCCCAGCGCCTGGCCGAGCGCCTGGCGCGCCTGCGCGGCGCGGCCATGAAGCTCGGCCAGCTGGTGTCCATGGAAGGCGGCGACCTGCTGCCGCCCGAGTTCGTGCGCGCGCTCGAGATCCTGCGCTCGGACGCGGCGCCCATGCCGCACGCGCAGCTCGCGCGTGCGCTGGGGCGCGAATGGGGCAAGGGCTGGGAGACGCGCTTCGAGCACTTCGATTGGGAGCCGGAGGCCTCGGCCTCGATCGGCCAAGTGCACCGCGCGCGCCTGCGCGGCGGACGCGAGCTGGCGGTCAAGGTGCAGTACCCGGGCGTGGCGCGCTCGATCGGGGCCGACGTGGACAACGTGGCCGTGTTGCTGCGCCTGTTCAATCTGCTGCCGCTGCAGATCGACGTGGCCGGCATCGCCGCCGAGGCCAAGCGCCAGTTGCTGCAGGAGGCCGACTACCTGGCCGAGGCGCGCCTTGCCACCGAGTACGCGCGCCGCGTGGCCGACGAGCCGCAGCTCGTGGTGCCGCGCGTGCACGCGGCACTCACCACCGCGCGGGTGCTGGCGATGGACTGGATCGAGTCCGCGCCCATCGAGGCGGCAACGGAGCTGCCGCAGGCCGCGCGCGACGCGCTCGGCACCACCCTGGAGCAGCTGCTGTTTCGCGAGCTGTTCGAGTTCGGGCTGATGCAAAGCGACCCCAACCCCGCCAATTACCGCCTCGACGAACAGGGCCGCATCGTGCTGCTCGACTTCGGGGCCACGGTGCGGCTGGCGCCCGACTTCGTCGAGCACTACCGCCGCATCGTGCGCGCCATCGTCGCCAGCGACGCGGCGGGCATCGCGCGCGAGGCGGCCGCGATCGGCTACATCGACGCCGACGAGGCCCCCGAGCGCGTGGCCGCGGCGGTCGAGGTGATCGAGCTGGTGTGCGAGCCGCTGCGCGCGCGTGGGCGCTACGACTTCGGAGCCTCGGACCTGCCGCAGCGCGCACGCGAGGTGGGGCTGGAACTGGGCCTGCGGCGCGGCCTGCTGCGCAGCCCGCCCCCGGCCACCATCTTCCTGCACCGCAAGCTGGTGGGCATGTTTCTGCTGCTGGCGCGGCTGGGCGCGCGGGTCGACGCGCGCGGCCTGGCGCTGCCGTTCCTGAAAGGGAAGCCGGCGTGAGAAGCACGGCGCGCGTGGGCGTGATCGGCACCGGCAACATGGGCGCGCCGATGGTCTTGCGCCTGGTCGAGCGCGGCTGGCGGCTCGTGGTGCGCGACCTGCGATCCGAGGCCGAGGCACCGCTGGCGGCGGCCGGCGCGACGGTCGCCGCCTCGCCCGCGGAGCTCGCGGCAGCGTGTGACTGGCTGATGCTCGTGGTGGTGGATGCGGCGCAGTTGAACGCCGTGCTGTTCGACGGGCCGCAGCCGGCCGCACCCTGCCTGCGCGCTGGCCAGATCGTGCTGGTGCACTCCACGGTCGCGCCCGATCAGGTGCGCGCGCTGGCCGAGCGGCTCGCGCCCACCGGCGCCGTGCTGCTCGACGCGCCGATCTCGGGCGGGCCGGCGCGGGCGCGCACCGGCACGCTTTCTCTGATGCTCTCCGGGGCGCCGGCCGCGCGCGAGCGGTCTGCCCCGCTGCTGGCGGACCTGGCCAGCGCCGTGTTCACGCTCGGCGAGGCGCCCGGCCAGGCCGCGGCCATGAAGCTCGTCAACAACCTGCTGGCCGGCGTGCACCTTGCCGCCGCGGCCCAGGCCTTTGCGCTGGGCGAGCGCGCCGGACTCAGCCGCGA
>DAOTEJ010000040.1:0-22138 GCA_035454085.1 Burkholderiaceae bacterium
CTGCAGGAGCGCATCACCTCGACCAAGGTCGGCTCGATCACCTCGATCCAGGCCGTGTACGTGCCCGCGGACGACCTGACCGACCCGTCGCCCGCGACCACCTTCGGCCACCTTGACGCCACCATCGTGCTGTCGCGTGACATCGCCTCGCTGGGCATCTACCCGGCGGTCGACCCGCTCGACTCCACCTCGCGCCAGATCGACCCGCTCATCATCGGCGAGGAGCACTACACCGTGACGCGCCGGGTGCAGGCGACCCTGCAGCGCTACAAGGAACTGCGCGACATCATCGCCATCCTGGGCATGGACGAGCTCTCGCCCGAGGACAAGCTGGCCGTGATGCGGGCGCGCAAGATTCAGCGCTTCCTCTCGCAGCCCTTCCATGTGGCCGAGGTGTTCACGGGCTCGCCGGGCAAGTACGTGCCGCTCAAGGAAACCATCCGCGGCTTCAAGATGATCGTCGACGGCGAGTGCGACGCGCTGCCCGAGCAGGCCTTCTACATGGTCGGCGCGATCGACGAGGCCTTCGAAAAGGCCAAGAAGATGCAGTAGGCGCCGTGGGCGACGGGGCGCCGCGCGCCTCGTCGTGCACGCCGATTGCCGAGCACGGAGCACGCACATGAACACGATACAAGTCGACGTCGTCAGCGCCGAGGAGTCCATCTTCTCGGGCCCGGCCGAGTTCGTCTCGCTGCCGGGCGAGGCGGGCGAGCTGGGCATCCTGCCGCGCCACACGCCGCTGATCACCCGCATCAAGCCGGGCGTGGTGCGCATCAAGGTGCCGGGCCAGGCCGATGACGAGCAGGTGTTCGTCGCCGGCGGCATCCTCGAGATCCAGCCCAACGTCGTGACGGTGCTGGCGGACACCGCCATTCGTGGCCACGACCTCGACGAGGCCAAGGCCTCCGAGGCGCTGCGCCAGGCCGAAGAAGCCCGCAAGAACGCCGGCAGCCAGCTCGAGATCGCCAAGGTCGAGGCCGAGATGTCGGCCCTGGCCGCCCAGCTCGCCGCGATCAAGAAGCTGCGCGGCAAGTAGAGCCGGGACAGCGCAACGCGAGGGCGCCTTCGGGCGCCCTTTGCTTTGCGCGCATGGCTCTCGCGCGGCCGGCTCACTACACTGCGAGGCGCACGCGTTCCGCTGCGCTTCCGGAAGCACAGACTGCGATGAAGGTTCTTGTCAGCACCGATGGGTCCGAGCTCTCGGAAAAGGCCATCGCCACCGCGGCGCGGCTCGCCAAGTCGCTGGGCGCCACGCTCGTGGGCATGACCGCCGTGGAGAGCTACGAGTACGGCGGCTATGCCGACTACGGCAGCGAGGAAAGCTTCGACGCACTCGACTTCGAGGCGGTGCAGGCAGCGCAGGCCAACGAGCGCCTCGCGGTGGTCGAGCAGGCGGCCAAGGCGGCCGGCCTGCCCTACGAGCTCACCATGAGCCGCAAGGGGCCGCCCTGGCGGGCGATCCTGGCCTGCGCCCGCGCGACGGGCTGCGAATACATCGTGCTGGCCTCGCATGGCCGCGGCGGCCTCGGCGCGCTGCTTCTGGGTTCCGAGACCCAGAAGGTTCTTGCCCACGCCGATCGCCCCGTCCTGGTTGTGCGCTGATCCTGCCGGCGCGCTGCTCATGCGCGTGCTCGGCGTCGCGCTGCTCGCCACGACGGGCGCGGTAACGGCACAGGAAGTGGCCGAGCCGCTCGCGCGCACGCTCGAGCCGGTGGTGGTCACCGCCACGCGGGCCGAGCGCGCCCAGCTCGATGTGCCCGCATCGGTGAGCGTGCTCACCCGCTCCGAGATTCGCGACACCCAGTTGCGAGTGAACCTGTCCGAGGCCTTGCCGCGCGTGCCCGGCGTGGTGGCCAACAACCGCGAAAACTACGCTCAGGATCTTCAGATCTCGATCCGTGGCTTCGGGGCGCGCTCCACCTTCGGCGTGCGCGGCATCCGCCTCTACCTCGACGGCGTGCCCGCCACCCAGCCCGACGGACAGGGCCAGGTCTCGAACTTCCCGCTCAACGCCGCCGAGCGCATCGAGGTGCTGCGCGGTCCGTTCTCGGCGCTCTACGGGAACGCGTCGGGCGGGGTGATCGCCATGACCACGCGGCTGCTGCCCGAACCCTTCACGCCGGCCCTGTCGCTTGCCGGCGGCAGCTTCGGCACGTGGCGCGCGGCCGTGAGCGCCAACGGTGGAAGCGACCCGTTCGCCTACGCACTCGACGCCAGTGCGTTCTCCACCCGTGGCTATCGCGAGCACTCTGCCGCCACGAGGCAGGTGCTCAACCTCAGCGGTGCCTGGCTCGACAGTCCGCTCGGCCAGTTGCGCGTGACCTACAACGGACTGGCGATGCCCGACGCGCAGGATCCGCTCGGGCTTACGCGCGAACAATGGGAGCGCGAGCCCGCGGCGGCCTCGCCCTTGGCGCTGCTGTTCGACACGCGCAAGACCACGCGTCAGAACCAGGTCTCGGTGCAATTGGCCAGGCCGCTTGGCGACGGCTGGAGCTTTGGTGCCGTCGGCTGGCTGGGCGAGCGCTCCGTGCAGCAGTTCCAGGCCATTCCGGCGTCGACGCAGGCGAACCCGCTGAGTCCGGGGGGCGTGATCGCGTTCAGTCGGCCGTATGGCGGTGTCGACGCGCGCGTGCAATGGACGCGCGACGCCCTCACCCTCACCGCGGGGCTCGACTGGCAGCGCCTCGACGAGGATCGCCAGGGCTACGAGAACTTCCTGCTGGTCGCGGGCACCCCGGTGTTCGGCCTGGCCGGGCGGCTACGGCGCGACGAGAGCAATCGGGTCGAGTCGACCGATCCGTACCTGCAGCTTGAATGGGCATGGGCGCAGCACTGGCGCCTTCACGCCGGCCTGCGCGCCTCGAGGGTGAGTTTCGACTCGCAGGATCGCTACGTGGCGGGGGTCAACGGGGACGACTCCGGGAGCGTGGCCTACCAGGCGTGGACGCCCAGCGCGGGAGTGACATGGCGCCCGACGCCCAACGCCAGCGTCTACGCGAGCGCGGGGCGCGGCTTCGAGACACCCACCCTCAACGAACTCGCGTATCGCCCTGGCGGCGCCGCGGGGCTCAACCTCGGCCTCGACTCCGCCACCAGCGACAACTTCGAACTCGGCGCGAAGTGGGTGGCCTTGCCCGGGCTCCAAGTGTCTGCCGCACTCTTCCGGGTAGCCACGCGCGACGAGATCGTCGTGCTGAGCAACTTCCAGGGGCGATCGGCCTTCGGCAATGCCGGCACGACCTTGCGCCAGGGTGCGGAACTCGCGTTCGACTGGAGGCCTGCGCCGGAGGTCTCGCTGAGCTTCGCTGGCACCGCGCTGAACGCGCGCTTCACCAGCCCTTTCCTGACTTGCGGCCCGCCCCCCTGCGTGCGCCCGAGCGTGCCAGTGGCCGACGGCAACCGCCTGCCCGGAGTGCCGTCCTACACCGCCTTCGCCATGGCGCGCTGGACGCCGGGCTGGGCCGATTGGCGCCTGGAGTGGCGCGCGCAAAGCCAGATGTTCGTCGACGACCGCAACAGCGCCGCGGCGCCCGGGTACGGCGTGCTCAACCTCGCCGTGGCCCGCACCTTGACCCTGGGGGGCGTGCAGGTGCGGGCCTTCCTGCGCCTCAACAACCTGGCTGACAAGGGCTACGTCGGTGCTGTGATCGTCAACGAAGCCAACGGCCGCCATTACGAACCCGCCCCCGGTCGGAACGTGCTGATCGGCCTGGACCTCACGCCTTGAGGCTGCGGGTTCGCCCCAGGGCGCGCCGCCCGCGCGTCGCAAAAATGCTTCATTTCAAGGGCTTGGACTTGATCCAGAGCGAATCCGAGGGGCCGTCAAGGCCCTCCGTGCCCAAACCTGTGTCAACCTCCCGGCCGGCTAAGCGTTAGCCGCTCAGGGACGCACTGCTGCAGTGGGGCGACCCGAGCCAAAACAACCTAACCGTTAGGGAATCTGAAATGACCAAGCTGTTCGCTGCTCTGTTTACCGCCCTGTTCGCTTTCGCTGGCGCCGCCGTTGCCCAGGAAAAGAAGATGGACGAGAAGAAGGCTGACGCCAAGCCCGCCGCCGCTGCTCCGGCCGCCGCCCCCGCCAAGGCTGACGCCAAGGCTGCCCCGGCCGCCGCCCCCGCCAAGGCTGACGCCAAGAAGGAAGAGAAGAAGGAAGAGAAGAAGCCCGAAGCCAAGAAGTAATCTGGCTTAGTCAGCTCTTCAGGAAAGGGAGCAGCCTCAGGGCTGCTCCTTTTTTTTCGCCTGGCCGAGCCGCTCGCGGGCCGTACCCGCATCGATGCCTGCCACTCGGACGCGCTTGATCCGTGTCCCGGCGCCACGCAGCAGCGTCACCGCGCTCGGCGGCACCTGCAGGCACTCGCCCAGCCAGCGCAGCAGCGCGGTATTCGCCCGCCCCTCGATGGCCGGGGCGCGCAGGGCGAGCTTCAGTCGCCCGTCGTGCTCGCCTGCCAGGCCCTCGTGGCGTGCTCCGGGCTGAACGCGCAGTTCGATCACGACGCCGCCTTCGCAAGGCGTGAGCCAGGGCGGTGGCGCCTGCGTGAGAGAATCGCGCGTCTCCTTCAAGTGCCCCGCCCCTCGTGAAACCTGCGAACGATACGCTGCTGCGCGCCCTGCTGCGCCAACCTGTTCCCTACACCCCCGTGTGGCTGATGCGTCAGGCGGGGCGCTACATGGCCGAGTACAACGCCACTCGCCGGCGGGCCGGCAGCTTCCTGGGCCTGGCCAAGTCTCCGGACTTCGCCACCGAGGTGACGATGCAGCCGATCGAGCGCTTTCCGCTCGACGCGGCGATCCTCTTCTCGGACATCCTCACCGTGCCGGACGCCATGGGACTGGGCCTGTACTTTGCCGACGGCGAAGGACCGAAGTTCGAGCGCCCCGTGCGCACCGAGGCCGACGTGGCCCGGCTCGCGGTTCCGGACCCGGCGGGCGAGCTGCGCTACGTGACCGACGCCGTGCGCCAGATCCGCGGCGCGCTCGCCAACCGGATCCCGCTGATTGGCTTCTCGGGCAGTCCGTTCACCCTGGCTTGCTACATGGTCGAAGGCGGCGGCTCGGACGACTTCCGGCTGATCAAGACGATGCTCTACGCGCGGCCCGATCTCTTGCATCGCATCCTCGAGGTCAACGCGGCTGCAGTCGCGACTTACCTCAATGCCCAGATCGCCGCCGGAGCCCAGGCCGTGATGATTTTCGACACCTGGGGCGGCTCCCTCGCCGACGGCGCATATCAGGCCTTCTCGCTGGCCTACATGGAGCGCGTCGTCGCTGCGCTGGTGCGCGAACACGAGGGCGAACGGGTGCCGGTGATCGTCTTCACCAAGGGCGGCGGCGGGTGGCTCGAGCAGATTGCCGCTATCGGCGCCGACGCGGTCGGGCTGGATTGGACCGTCAACCTCGGGGCGGCGCGCCTGCGCGTCGAGGACCGCGTGGCCCTGCAGGGCAATCTGGACCCCATGGCGCTGTTCGCGGGCGAGCGCGAGGTGCGCGCTGCGGCGCGCGCTGTGCTCGACGCGGCCGGACCGCTGCGGCGCCCCGACGGGCGGAGCGGCGGGCATGTCTTCAACCTGGGCCATGGCATTAATCAGCACACCCCGGTGAGCAGCGTCGAGGCGCTGGTCGATGAAGTGCACGCGTACAGCCCGAAGTTCCACTCCTGAGCGCCAAGGCCGGTGAGCGGGCACTTATGCACACGCCCGGCGGCTGAACGCAAGCGCCGCCTCAGGGCGCTGCACCCCCGCTCCGTGACTCGGACCAGGCGCGTAAGCCCTTGATTTTTGGTGCATCTGGAAATGCACCGGGATAGGGCGATCCAGGTCGGAGCCAGCGCCTGCGGGCTCCGGCGGCACCTGTCCCGGGCTTTTCCACAAAGTTATCCACAGGCAGCACCGGCTCCGAATCAATGCGCGCCAAATCAATCGCTTAGGGTCGCAACTTGATGTCGAATGTCAGTCCCTCGCCGCGCTGTATCCGGGTTCTGGTCAGCCTTCCTGGTGCACCGGCCCTGGACTACCTCGCGCCCGAGGGCTGGGATCCCCGGCCCGGTGACTGGGTGCTGGTGCCCCTGGGGCGCCGCCGCGAGGTCGGCATCGTCGCCGAGACGCAGACGCGTAGCGACCTGGCACCCGACAAGCTCAAGGGCATCGTCGGCCTTATCGACGGGGTTAAAGGCTTATGTGAGGACTGGCTAACTTTGACCCGGTTTGCGGCTGACTACTATCAGTCGGGTTGGGGCGAGGCGGCTCTGGCCGCCCTGCCGAGCTTCTTCCGCAGTCCGCCCGGGCCACGCCACGCCGCCTCGTTGCGGCGACTGCGGACGATGGCCGCGCCCGCCGGCGCGCCCCCTGCGCCTGGCGTGACCCTGAATCCGGCCCAGCGCGCCGCGGTCGATGCCATCGGCGCCACCCCCGGCTTCGGCGTGAACCTCCTCTACGGTGTGACCGGCAGCGGCAAGACCGAGGTGTACCTGCGGGCCATCGAGCGCGTGCTCGGCGGCGACGAGCACGCGCAGGCCTTGCTGCTTGTCCCCGAGATCAATCTCACCCCGCAGCTCGAGGCGCTGGTCGCCGCGCGTTTCGCGGCCGCCGGCGTGGTCAGCCTGCACAGCGGCCTGGCCGCCGGCGCGCGCGCGCGCGCCTGGCTCGCAGCTCACGAGGGCCGGGCGCGGATCCTGGTCGGCACGCGCATGGCGGTGTTCGCCTCGATGCCGGCGCTGCGTCTGATCGTGGTGGACGAAGAGCACGACCCCTCGTACAAGAGCGGCGAAGGATTGCGTTACTCGGCGCGAGACCTGGCGATCAAGCGGGCGCAGATCCTCGGCGTGCCCGTGGTCCTGGGATCGGCGACGCCCGCTATCGAGACCTGGGCGCAGGCGCATCGGGGCGGCTACCGGCGCCTCGATCTGCCCGGCCGAGCGGCCGGCAATGCGCGGCTGCCGGCGCTCGAACTCGTGGACCTGCGCGTGCACAAGCCGGAGCAGGGCTTGGCGGCGCCTGTGAGTGACGCCTTGGCGCGCACGCTGGAGCGCGGCGAGCAGTCGCTCGTGTTCCTCAACCGCCGCGGCTATGCGCCGGTGATCGGCTGCGGCGCGTGCGGCTGGCTGTCGAACTGCCCGCGCTGCTCGGCCTACGCCGTGTTCCACAAGGCCGACGGCCAATTGACTTGCCATCATTGCGGCTGGGGCCAGCGCGTGCCGCGCGCCTGTCCCCAGTGCGGCAACCTCGACTTGCAGGCCGTGGGCCAGGGCACGCAACGCGTCGAGGAGGCCCTGCAGGCAAGGCTGCCGGGGGCGCGCGTGCTGCGCATCGACCGCGACAGCACACGCCGGCCCAGCGCGGCGCGCGCCGCCTTCGAGGCGGTGCACGCGGGCGAGGTCGATGTCCTGGTGGGCACGCAGATGATCGCCAAGGGCCACGACTTCCAGCGTGTGTCCCTGGTGGCCATCCTGAATGCCGACGCGCAGCTCGTTTCGCACGACTTTCGTGCTCCCGAGCGGCTGTTCGCGAGCCTGTTGCAGGTCGCCGGGCGCGCCGGGCGCGGCGCTCTGCCGGGGAGGGTGCTGGTGCAAACGCGCTTCCCCGATCATCCGCTCTTCGCCGCGCTGGCCACCCAGGACTACACGCGCTTCGCCGACGCCGAGCTTGCGGCGCGGCGCGAGGCCGGCATGCCACCGTGGTCGCACCAGGCCCTGCTCACCGCGCAGGCGGGCCAGCTCGACGAGGCCCTCGACTTCCTGCGCGCCGCGGTCGAGGCCGGCGCGGCTCTGGGCGAGCCTCGCGTGCGTCTTTACGACCCGGTGCCGATGAGCGTGATGCGGGTGGCCGGCGTGGAGCGAGCGCAACTGCTGGTCGAGGCCGATGCGAGGCCCGCGCTCCAGGGATTCCTGCGCGCGTGGGTCGAGGGCCTGCGGGCCCGACGCGGTCGCGTACGCTGGAATCTCGAGGTCGATCCGCAGGAAGTCTGAGCCGGCTGCGGAATAGGATCCGCAGTGAACGTGTTCTCCATGCGTGGCATTCCGCCACTGCGCAAGGGGGAGACATGCACCAAGCAATCATGACGAAAGCGCGACTCTGGGCGCTGACGGCGTTCTTGCTCTTTCTTAGCGCCTGCGCCACGGCGGGAGGCGGAGCGCCGGTCAAGGTCAGCGACGGGGTCTTCACCAACGAGGCCGGGATGAGCCTCTACACCTTTGACCGCGACGTCGCGGGCAGTGGCAAGAGCGTGTGCAACGGACCCTGCGCCGCCAACTGGCCGCCGCTGCTGGCCGGGGCCGATGCCCGCGCCTCGGGCGACTGGAGCATCGTCACGCGCGACGACGGAGCCCGGCAGTGGGCCTACAAGGGCAAACCTGTCTACCTCTGGGCCAAGGACACCAAGCCGGGCGACCGTACTGGCCAGGGCGTCAACAACGTCTGGCAACTCGCCCGACCCTGACCCGCGTGAGCTTCGACGGCCGCCAGATCGAGGAACTGCTGCCGCGTCTGCGGCGCTACTCGCGCGCCCTGTGCGGCAGCCGCGAGGCGGCCGACGACCTCACCCAGGACACTCTGGAGCGCGCCTGGCTCAAGCGCGCCCAGTGGCAGCCCGGCACCAACCTGCGCGCGTGGCTGTTCGCCATCATGCACAGCGTGTTCATCAACGGGGTCAAGCGGGTGCGCCCGACCGAGTCGCTCGAGGCCCTGGGCGATGCTGCGCCCCAGCCGGAGGGCGCGGCCAGGGCGGATAGCGGCGTGCAGCTGTCCGAGATGGCCGCCGCGTTGCGCCGGCTTCCCGATGAACAACGCGAAGTGGTGCTCCTGGTGGGACTGGAGCAGTTCAGCTACGCCGAGGCGGCCGAGGCGCTCGGAGTCCCGATGGGCACGGTGATGTCTCGCCTGTCTCGAGGGCGTGAACGACTGCGCGACTTGCTCGAGGGAGGCGCTGCGACCGCGGCGCTGCGCCGGGTGAAATGATGAAAGAAGACCAACTCCACGCCTACGTCGACGACGCGCTCACTCCCGAGGAGCGCGAGCTGGTCGAGCGCCACCTGCAGGACAACCCTGCGGACGCGCAGCGCGTGCGCGCCTGGGAGGCGAACAACCGCAGCCTGCACCGCCTGTTCGACCCCGTGCTCGAGGAACCACGGCCGCTGCACCTGCGGGTTCGCGGCCCGTCGACAGCCGCGCGGCGTGTCTTGCCAATCGCTGCGGCGCTCGCGCTTGGCGTGGCGCTCGGCTACCTGGCGCGACCTTGGCTCGCGCCCGGCCCCCCCGCCGCGCCCCTGATTGCGCGCCAGGCGGCCGCAGCCTATGTGGCCTACTCGCCCGAAGTGCGGCACCCGGTGGAGGTGGGCGCGCAGGATGAGCAGCATCTTGTCGCCTGGCTTTCGAAGCGCCTGCAGGCGCCGCTGCGCGTTCCCGTGCTGAGCAGCGAAGGCTGGCAGCTCTTGGGAGGACGGCTGCTGCCGCCAGCCTCGAGCAGTGACCCCGCGCCGATCGCCCTGCTGGTGTACGAGAACGCGCGCGGGCAGCGGCTGTCCCTGCTGGTCAAGCGCGAGTCCACGCAGCGCGACACCGCCTTTGCCTTCTCGCAGGACGGCCCGACGCGGGTGTTCCACTGGATCGACGGGCCCTTCGGCTATGCGCTCGCCGGCGATGTCGGTCGCGAGGAACTGCAGCGCCTGGCCGAACTGACCTACCGCCAACTCAACCCCTGACGCGCCCGCCAGAGGGGCCGGAACGGGCACCTCGGCGCCTCGAAACGGGCGCAAGCCGATCGTCGGCCATGCGCCGCCGTTGGGCGTCACGCCGGCGCACCCGGTGGCGCCAGGGTGAATCATGCCTCCGTGACAAAGCGTGACAGAAGTCGGAGGCGCCATGTCATCGGTTCAACGCAAGCAAGCGGGATATTCGCTGGTCGAGGTTCTCGTCTCGGTCACGGTACTGATGATCGGCCTGCTCGGCTTGGCGGGTCTGCAGGCCGCAAGCCTGCGGTGGACGGCGGACGCAGGGCAACAGGCAGCCGCGGCGCGACTGGCGCAGGAACTGGCCGAAATGATTCGCGCCCAGCCTGGCGAGGTCGAGCGCTATGTCGCGGGCGCGGCGGGCTCGCCTTCGGTCGATGCGGCGTGCTACGGCAGCGGCGGCTGCTCGGTCGCGGCGCGTGTCGCCACCGATCTGGCCGAATGGCGGGCGCAGGTTGCCGCCGCTCTACCCGGCGGTTTTGCCACGGTGTGCCGCGACGCCACCCCGGGTGACGGCAGTATCGCCAGCCCAGAGTGCAGTGGTGGCGCGCTCGATCCGGTGGTCATGAAGTTCTGGTGGGCAGCGCGCGATACGCGTGGTCGCAGCACGGAGGCCGCGGCCCTGACCGCGCCTGTGACCGTCCTTCCGCTGAGGCCCTGATGCGCTGCGCCCGCCAGAGGGGAAGCTCGCTCGTTGAGCTGATGATCTCGGTCGCGATAGGGCTGATCGTCATCCTCGCCGCCGTCGCCTTGTACCTGGGCGGAGCGAGCACCCTGCGTGTGCAGGACGAGGCTTCTCGGCTCGACGATGCGGGCCGCTTCGCGCTCGAGTCGATCACCCGCCTGATCAGGGTGGCGGGCTACGTCAACTGGCCAGGCGACTCCGGCGCCGCGCCCGTGCGCCTCGGTCTTGCAGATGCGCCCGCCATCGAGGGCGCCGACGGCGCGAGCGGCGACCGCATCACCCTGCGCTTCTTCGGCAGCACTCAGGGAGCGACCGCCGACGGTGCCATCGTCGACTGCCTCGGGGTGCCCGTGCCGCGCGACGGCAGCCCGAGCACGCGCACCGAGAATGTGCTGAGCCTCAGCGCCGCCGGCGCGCTGCTCTGCCAGGCCACGGGCATGACCAGTCCTCAGCCCCTGATCGACGGCGTGGAGCGCCTGCAGTTTCTGTATGGCCTCGACCTCGATGCGGACGGTCGCCCAGAACGATGGGTGCGCGCCGGCGAGGTCGCCAATTGGCGTGCGGTGCGTGCCGTGCGGGTCGCGCTGCTCATGGCCAGCGCCACGAGCACGCGCAACGAGCCCGACAGCGCGGTCTACCAACTCTTCGGCCCCGGATACCTGGTGTCTGCCGATAGCGCTCAACTCGATACGCGCACCCTGAGCGCCGCGGAGCGCCGCCGCCTGCGCCGGGTCTACTCGGCCGTCGTGGCCGTGCGCAACGGAGGTTGAGATGCGCGCCGAGCATCGACTCCAAGGCGGTGCCGCGCTGGTCGTGGCCCTGGTGATGCTGGTGCTGCTCACCCTGATCGCTGCCATGGGAGCGCGGATCGCCCTGACCGACGAGAAGGGTGCACGCGCCACGCGCGAGAGGCAGTTGGCCTTCGAAGGTGCCGAGGCCGCACTGCGCGATGCCGAGGACGAGTTGCTCTCGGGTGCCCGCGCGGCGCGCTTCGAGGGCGGCGCTGCCACCGGCTTCGCCGCCGGGTGTCCGGCGGTGGATCTGCCCTCGGCCGGCGAGCGCGCCCTCAGCGTGCGCGGCCTGTGCCTGCCCGCGGCGGAGGGCGATCTGCCTGTGTGGCGCACCGTGGACCTCGCATCGCGCGGCGTGCCCTACGGCACCTTCACCGGCGAACGTTGGCCCGGCCCGAGCGCGCCGCCGCGCTACGTGATCGAGGTCCTGCCCGACTACGTGGCTGGTGCGGCCGTCGGCGGCTCGGCGCGGCCTCAGCAGGCGAGCGTGCTCTATCGCATCACTGCGGAAAGCGGCAGCGCCTCTGGCCAGCACGTCGCCGCCGTGCAATCGGCCTTCCGGCGCTGAGGAGGCTCGCATGCACCGCTTACTGTCTTTGGTTGCGCTGCTCGCCGTTGTTTCGGGCGCGCCTGTGCGCGCTCAACCGGTCCTGAACCTCGCCACCGACCCGCTGCTGGGTTTGCGCCCGGTGCACCCCAACGTTCTGGTGAGTCTCTCGGTCGAGTTCCCGACGGTCGGCGCCGCGTATCGCGAGGACGTGCGCAACTACAGCGCTGCGCGGCGCTATGTCGGCTACTTCAACCCGGATCTGTGCTACGAGTACCGCAGCGACGCCCAGGTCTTCGTGGGCGTAAGCACCGCCGCCTCACCTGCCGCGGGTGACCGCAGCTGCCGCGGCGGCTTCAGCGGCAACTTCATGAACTGGGCCACGATGTCCGCGATGGACATCTTCCGCATGACGCTCACCGGTGGCCGCCGCGTGCTCGACGAAGTCAACGTCACCGTGCTCGAGCGCGCCTGGATCCCGACCGCCTCCTCCGGCAGCGCGCCGGCGCTCTACCCCGGCGTGGCGGACTTCTACGCCAGCCCCGGCACCTTCCCGCGGCGCACGGTGCAGGCGGGTCTGGCGGGCGACGACGTTGCGCCCGTCGATCCCGCGAGCGTGCTGCCCTTCGCCCAGCCGCGCGTCACGGTGGTGAGCTGCCGCGACGAGGTACTGATCGGCAATTGGTCGGGCGGCGCGGGCGATTGCGACGCGCCTGGCTCCGACGCGCGCTTCGGTGCCGACGGGCCGATCAATCGCTTCAAGGTGCGCGTGCTCGTGTGCGACGAACTCGATCGCGCCAACGGGCGCGAGGGCAGCTACTGCGTGAACTTCGGCAGCGCCTCGGCACCTAGCTGGAAGCCCTCGGGCGAGGTCCAGTCGCGCGCGCTGGCGATGCGCTTCGGCGTGTTTGGCTACATCCTCGACCAGACTCAGACCCGCTACGGCGGGGCGCTGCGTCATCCGCTCGACTACGTGGGGCCGCGCAGCTTCGACCGCAGCTTCCGCGACGCAGGCAGCAACGCTGCCGCCGAATGGGACGCGGCTGGCCGCTTCGTGACCAACCCGCGCGGCGTGGCCGAGGGCCGCTCCGGCTTCGTGAACTACCTCAACAACTTTGGCTCGGTCCCTGGGGGCGAAGGGGCGTACAAGCGCCACGACACGGCCGGGGAAATGTTCTACGAGGCCGTGCGCTACCTGCAGTGGCACCGCGACGGCCCCACGGCGAAGTCCACCGCGGGCATGAGTTCGGCCATGAAGGGCGGCTTCCCGGTCTACACGGACTGGTCCCGCGACCCCCTGATGTGCGCGGCCCAACCCAGCGTGATCATCAGCATCTCGGACACCAACACCTGGAACGACTGGGAGATCCCGGGCAACGACCGTTGCGCTCCGGCCGACGGCGACTGCGCCAAGGATGCCCCGCGCGCTGCCGACGCTGCCTACGCCCTCGACGTGCGCGCGCAGACCGCGGCGGCGCGGACCGTGGCCCTGGCGCGTGGCATGAGCGGTCTGCCAAGTCCGCTCGAGAACGCCTCGACCGGCGCCGCCGGCACGGCGAGCTACTACATCGCGGGCCTGGCTCAGTACGGCCGCGGCGACATCCGCCCGGCGGGTGCGCGCTCGGGCGACGCCAACGCAGTTGGCGACCAGCGCTTTACCACGATCTCCATCGACGTGGCCGAGACCTCGTCCACGCCCATCGCGCAACGCCAACTGAACGTGGCCGGCGCCGTGGGCTCCGACAATCCGGAGCTTTCGAACTACATGCTGGCATCGAACCCCGACCGCATGGTCGAGGTGCTCAAGAGCGCCTTCGCGCGCGTGGCCACCACCACGGGCTCCGCCGGCGGGGGGGCGCTGACCGCGGCCACGCTCGCTGCGGGCGAGACCGGCGTGTTCGTCCCCTACTACGACGCGGCCTCGTGGTCGGGCGAGGTGGAGAGCTACCGCTTCGTGCTCGACCCCGTCACGCGCGCAGTGAGCCTGGCTGCGCGGCCCGCGTGGCGCGCCTCGGAGCGCGTGCCGCCCGCAGCAGAGCGACGAATCCTGGTGGGCTCGCCGGGCGCAGGCGCGCGCGACTTCGCCTGGGCGACCCTGACCGAGTCCGAACGCACGCTCTTCGACGCCGACCCCGTGTACGGCGTGGCCGACGGTCTGGGCGAGCGACGCGTCGCCTGGTTACGGGGCGGGCGCGACGACGAGGGTCCGGGGCGGCCGCTGCGCGTGCGCCCGGGCAGCCTGATCGGCGACATCGTCAACGCCGATCCGGCCTATGTCGCGGCACCCGCCTCGCGCTACGCCTTGCCGGGCTATGAAGCCTTCCGCGCAGCCAACGCAGGGCGCGCCCGCACCCTCTATGTCGCAACCAACGCCGGCATGCTCCACGCGCTCGACGCCGACACTGGGGTAGAGCGCCACGCTTTCGTACCCGCGAGCGCGATCAGGCATCTACCTGGCCTCAGCCATCCGGCCTATCGGCATCGCCCCCTGCTCGATGCGCCCTTGGTCACTGGCGACGCGCAGCTCGGATCGCGTTGGGCAACGCTGCTGGTCGCGGGCTACGGGGCAGGCGTGCAGGGCCTGTTCGCGCTCGACGTCACGGACCCGTCGCGCCTCGACAGCGAGCAGGTGCTGTGGGAGTTCACCGATGCCGACGACGCCGACATCGGCCATGTCACGGGCCGCCCGATCATCGCGCCGATACGCACGGGTAGCGGGACGCGCTGGTTCGTGATCGTGGCGAGCGGCTACAACAACCACGCGCCCGATGGTGCGGCCAGTGCAGACGGACAAGGCGCCCTGTTCTTCCTCGATCCTGCGAAGCCGGCGGCCGAGCCCTGGCGGCTGGGCCGCAACTACTGGAAGGTGCGCGTGCCACTGGGTGACGTCACCGCCGCGCCGGGGCTCGCTCAGCCGGCGGCGGTGTTCGATGTCGCGGGCCTCGTCACCGCGCTGTACGCGGGCGATCTGCAGGGGCAGCTCTGGCGCTTCGACCTTTCGGCCACCGACCCCGCTGACTGGCGCATCTTTCACCGCGAAGGCGGTGCGCCGCGGCCGCTGTTCGAAGCGCGCGACGCAGCGGGCCGGCGTCAGCCGATCACTAGCACCCCGGTGATCGCCTTCGCGCCGGGTGGCGGCTACCTGCTCTTCTTCGGCACCGGCAAGATGCTGGAGGTCGGAGACAACGCGGGCCCGTACGCGCGTCCTCAGTCCTTCTACGCGGTGCGCGATGCAGGCGGCCGCCGGGTGGCCCGCGCCGACCTGGCCGAGCGTCGCGCCGTGCGCACCGACGAGGGCCGGCTGACCGGAGAGGTCGCGGGCGACGCCTTCACATACGGCGTGCGCACCGAAGACCGCTGGGGCTGGGTGCTCGACCTGCCCGATCTCGCGGGCGGCGAGCAGCAGATCAACACTGCCCTGCTCGCTTTCGGGGCATTGTTCTTCAACTCCACCGTGCCCGGGGCCGACCCCTGCCTCGAGGGCGGCAGCGGCCGCTACTGCCTCGACCCGGTCACAGGGCTGCGCTCGGCCAGTTGCAGTCTGGCGCGCAGCGAATCGCGCAGCGGCTTCCTCAGTCCGCCAGCGAGCTTGCTGGTGGGCAGCGTCGACTCTTCGCCAGACACCACGGGCCGGGCCACGCGCACCACGAGCTACGTACTGGTCGAGTTCGCCACCGGGCGCGCCGTCGGCCTGGGCACCGGCGCGTCCGTGCCGGTGAGCGAGGGCCTGAGCGGCAGCAGCGAGGTGCGGCGCATGGGGTGGCGCGAGCTCATCAACTGGCGCGAGCTGCGGCGTTGAGCGTGATGCGCGACCGGCCCGGGGGGTTCAGCCTGATCGAGCTGCTGGCGGTGTTGGCCGTCCTGGCCGTGCTGCTCGGGCTGGGCGCGCCCCATTTCTCGGCCTGGCTCGCGCGCTTGCGAACCGAAGAGACCGCGCAGGCCTTCGAGCGCACGCTGGTGCAGGCACGCAACGAGTCGCTCGCACGCGGCCAGCGCGTGGTCGTGGCGCCGCGAGAGGGCGACTGGGCGGGCGGATGGGATGTTTTCCTCGACGCGAACCTCAACGGCACCCTCGACGCCGGGGACACCGAGCTGACCCGTCACCAGAGCTCGGGCGAGGTTCCCGTGCTTGCCGACTTTGGCGACGGCTGGGGCGGCCGCATCGTGTTCCTGCCCGGCGGCTTTGTGCGCGGCGCGGACGGCGCGCCGGTGGCCGGGCGCATGCGCTTCGGGCCAGCAGACTTGCAGCGCACGGTCTGCCTCTCGTTGCTGGGCAAGCCGCAACTCGTGAAGGGGGCCACATGTCCGGCCTGAGGGCGCGCCAGTTCGGCGGAGGGGCGGGCGCCCTGACGTGGGCCCTGGCCGCGTCGCTGGGCCTGCACATCTGCTTGCTGCAAGGCGCTGCGCCCGCGCGCGTCCCGGCCAGCGCGCTGAGCCGGATGGAGGTGCGGCTTGCGCCCAGCTTCGAAGAGCAAGGGCAGCGTCTGCCAGGCGCGGCGGCGCGTGGCGGTGCGTCAGTGGCTGCCTCCGCCGCGGAGCGCGGTCATGACGCAGCCCGGGAGCTGGCCGCCGCGGCGCGCGCGCCGCACGCGCGGCGCGCCTCGGTTGGCGTCGCACCCGAGCAGGCGCCTGGGGCTACCGGGGCCGCACCGTCCGCCACGCGGGCAGTGGCCGCGGCGCAGGGTGTAGCGCCCGAGCCCGTGGCGTCCGGCGCCGCTGTGCCGCTGGAAAGCGATGGGGCGAGACTGGTTCTGCCCCAGGGCGTGCGGGCCGTGTACCGGCAGGTGGCGGGTGCGGGGCAGCGCGAGCTGGTCTGGCGCCTCGCGAGCGGTCACTACTCGCTGCATTGGACCGAGCGTCGCGAGGACGGCGCCGTCGTGCGCCGCAGTTCCACTCAGGGACTTATCTCCTACGCCGGCCTGCTGCCCGCAAACTACCGCGAGGTACGTGCCGGACAGCCGGCGCAGGAACTGCGCTTCGACTGGGCGGCGGGCGTGGTCGATGACGGCCGCCAAGCCGCCGGAGCAGCGCTGTCTCGCATCGCGGCGGGTGATCAGGATCCGGCCAGCCTGTTCATGCAAGTCGCCGTCGTGCACCAGGTCGTGACCGAGGCGCAGCGCCGCGGCGGCCTCGTCATCGGCGTGGCCGGAGTGGGCGAGGTCAGCGCGCGCCAGGCTGTGAGCCTCGACGCGCCCGAGCGAGTGCGCTACGAGCTGCGCTCGACCGGCGCGGCCATGCCCGCGGTCGCGATCGAGCTGGCGGCCGAGCATGGTTTCCTGCCCTCCCGGTTCGAGGAGGCGATCGCCGGGGCGCGGACCGTGTGGCAGCTGGCTGCGGTCGAGAACCTGGGTGCCGAATAGTCGGCACTCGGCGCTCGATCGATCCGACGCCCGCGACCGTAACAGTCGTCTCCGTTGCCGCGGCATCCGCGGCTCGCGCTCCGCGCCACCGCGCAGCACACTGCGCTCGACGGTGAAGGCGGCAAGGGGAGGCGGACATGGCACATGGAATCGGCATCCGGGCGCAGCGCGGCATCACACTGATCGAGAACCTCGTCGCCTTGTGTGTGGCGGCCGTACTGACCGCCGCGGCGATCCCCGCGATCGGCCAGCACTATGCGCGCCACCAGGTGGCAAACATCAGCAACGAACTCGTGGCCGCCGTGCGCCAGGCGCGCTCCGAGGCGCTGTCGCGTCGTGCACGCGTGGCTGTGGCTCCGCTTGCGCTGCGTGACTGGAACTCCGGCTGGGAGGTCTTCGTCGACGAGAACAACAACGGCCGCCGCGACGCCGCCGAGCCCCTGCTGCAGCGCTTCGCCGCCCCGCCGCGTGGCGTGCGCATCGCGGCCGCGTTCGGAGCGACCTTCGCGGGCGAGTACCTGAGCTTCGACGAGTCGGGCTACCCGCAGCGCGCGGGGTCGGACGGCCTGCTGCTCGGACGACTGGGAATCACGGGGGAAGGTCACGCCCGCTCGTTGTGTGTCTCGGCGGCGACGGTGCGCCTGAAGAACGGCACGAGCTGCGCGTGAACGTTCGAGGCAGGCTCCGCGAGCTTGGTGGCGGAGACGAGCTCTCTGGGGGGGCGAAGCGGGGGCGAAATGCGAGGGCGGTGGCGCGCCTGACAGGAGTCGAACCTGCGACCTACGGCTTCGGAGGCCGTCACTCTATCCACTGAGCTACAGGCGCCACGCGGGTCGGCAAGGATAGCCGCATTCCGCCCGCTGCGCCCGCCGGAGTCGGGCTAGCCCGCAGGCTATACTCGCGCGCTTGCCGACGACTGGCCCCGGTGCCGCGTCGGTGTTCCCGTTTCCTGAACATCGCGTCCCGCCCCGCGCGGCCGGACCGCGCCCGGAGCCTTCCATGTCGGATGAACACAGCTCGCCGATCAAGACGCCGAAGCAGCTGATCACGGTCATCGTTCTAGCGTTTGTCGTCCCCATCCTCGTCATCGTGCTCCTGGTCAAGTACGTGACCGGCGAAAAGACAGGCGCGGCCGGCACCAATGCGATGACTCCCGAAGCCATCGCCGACCGCCTCGCGCCGGTGGGCCAGGTTGCGCTGCAGGCGGCCTCGGCCGGTGGCGGTCAGGTGCGCAGCGGCGAAGCGGTCTACAAGCTCGCCTGCGCGGCCTGCCACGACAGCGGCGCGGCCGGGGCTCCCAAGTTCGCCGATGCCGGCGCCTGGGCCGCCCGCAACAAGCAGGGCCTCGACACCCTGGTCAAGCACGCCATCGAGGGCTTCAAGGCGATGCCCGCCAAGGGGGGCAATTCTTCCCTGAGCGACACCGAGGTGGCGCGCGCGGTGGTCTACATGGCCAACGCAGCCGGGGCGAGCTTCAAGGAGCCCGCAGCGCCTGCGGCGGCCGCCCCCGTCGCTGCGGCTCCGGCCGCGGCATCGGCTGATCGGACTGGCCAGCAGATCGTCGAGGCCGCCTGCGCGAATTGCCACACGACTGGCGAGGGTGGCGCACCCAAGATCGGCGATCGCGCGGCCTGGTCCAAGCGCGTCTCGCAAGGGCTCGACCGCGTCACCACCGCGGCGATCAGGGGCCATGACGGGATGCCCGCGCGCGGCGGCCTGGCCAACATCACCGACGCCGAAATGAGAAAGGCCGTCCTGTACATGTTCAACCAGGGCGGCGGTGTTGTTGCGGCCGCAGCTCCAGCGGCTGCCGCTGCGGCGGCGCCCGCGGCCCCGGCGGCCGACGCCGGCAAGAAGCTGTACGACACCTCTTGCGCCGCTTGCCACGCCAGCGGGGTGGCGGGCGCTCCCAAGTTCGGCGACAAGGCTGCCTGGGCGCCGCGCATCAAGACCGGTGAGGCCGCGATGGTGGCCTCGGTCATCAAGGGCAAGGGCGCGATGCCACCCAAGGGCGCCGCAGCCAGCGCCACCGAGGCCGAGATCGCCGCGGCCGTGCAGTACATGGTCAGCGCGGCCAAGTAGTCCTGCATCGATACCCGCTGAAGTGGCGCGCACCGCAAGGGCGCGCCACTTTGCTTTTGAGCCACAATGACGGCCCACGCAGGACGCCGCCATGAAGACGCCGACCGAAATCACCGTTCACTCCGCCTCGCGCGTGCTCGAACTCGCCTACGACGATGGCCGCCGCTTTCGCTTGCCCTTCGAGTTTCTGCGCGTGTACTCACCCTCGGCCGAGGTGCGCGGTCACGGCCCCGGGCAGGAGACGCTCCAGGTCGGCAAGCGCGACGTGCTGGTCACCGGGGTCGAGCCCGTCGGCCACTACGCCATCAAGCCCGTGTTCTCGGACGGCCACGACAGCGGCATCTACGCCTGGGACTACCTCTACGAGCTGGGCGAGAACCTCGAGGGGCTGTGGGCCGAGTACCTCGCGCAGATCGAGGCGGCCGGCGCGAGCCGCGACCCCGATGACCCGCGCAACGCACCCCTGATCGCAGCCGCCCGTGCCAAGGGCAGCTGTGCCACGCACTGACGCGGCCCGCGCCGCAGGATCCGAAGCATGAGTTCAGACCCGGTCTCCGGCCCGTCCGGACAGACGCACTTCGGCTTCAGCAAGGTGGCCGAGGAAGAGAAGGCCGCGCAGGTACGCGGCGTGTTCGACTCGGTGGCCACGCGCTACGACGTGATGAACGACGTCATGTCGGGCGGCATGCACCGCCTCTGGAAGGCCTTCACCATCCGCGAGGCCGCGGTGCGACCCGGCATGCGCGTGCTCGACATCGCGGGGGGCACCGGCGACCTCGCGCTCAGGTTCGCGCGCCAGGCGGGGCCGACCGGGCAGGTCTGGCTCACCGACATCAATCACGCGATGCTCACCGTCGGGCGCGATCGCCTGCTCGACCAGGGCCTCGCCCTGCCGGTCGCTCAGTGCGACGCAGAGAAGCTGCCGTTTCCCGACGACAGCTTCGACGTGATCACGGTGGCCTACGGCCTGCGCAATATGACTCACAAGGACGCCGCGCTCGCCGAGATGCGCCGCGTTGCCCGTCCTGGCGGCAAGGTCATGGTTCTAGAGTTTTCACGGGTTTGGCAGCCGCTGACACCCCTCTACGATGCGTACTCATTCAACGTGCTGCCTTGGCTCGGCAGGCGCATCGCGGGCGACAGCGACAGCTACCGCTACCTTGCGGAGTCGATCCGCATGCATCCGGGCCAGGAGGATCTGGCCCGCATGATGGAGCAGGTGGGCCTCGAGCGCGTCAAGTGGCACAACCTCACGTTCGGCGTCTCAGCGCTGCACGTGGGCTACAAGTCCTGAGACAGCAAGGAGGCACAACATGAAGACCTGGATCGCCGGACTCGTGGTCGGTGTGATGGCCGCGAGCTTCGCCTTTGACGCGGAAGCGCAGCGCCGCCTGGGGGGTGGCAAGACCTTCGGGAAGCAGTCGACCCCGGTGCAGCAGCGCCAGGCCACGCCCCCGCAGCAGCAGCCTCAGGCAACGCCGGCCCAGCAGGCCAACCAGCCTGCCGCTGCGCCCACTGCCGCAGGCGCCGCGACCGCTGGCGCAGCCAAGGCCGCCAGCCCGATGCGCGGCGCCCTGATGGGGCTGGCCGCCGGCCTCGGCCTGATGGCACTCGCATCCTGGCTCGGCTTCGGCGAGGCCTTCGCCACCTTCCTGCTGTTCGCGCTCGCGGGCGTGCTGATCCTCACGCTCATCGGTTTCCTGATGCGTCGCCGTGCGGCGCCCGCTCCCGCGTATGCCGGGCGCGGCCCCGGGCCGGCCACCTACGGCCCGGTGGGCTACGAGACCAGCCCCGCGCCGCAGCCCCTGCAGCGCACCGCGGTCGAGCCGGCCGCTGCGGCCGCACGCCCGGGGTCGGCCATGGACGCCTTCACGCGCGGCTCCGCCGACGCGCCGATCGCGCCCTGGGGCATCCCGGCGGGCTTCGACACGCCGGCGTTCGTGGCGCAGGCCAAGTCGTACTTCACGCGTCTGCAGGGTGCCTGGGACAACGGAAGCCTCGACCAGCTGTCGGAGTTCACTACCAACGACATGTTCATCGCGCTCACCCACGAGCTGCGCAGTCGCGGTGCGGGCGAGCATCACACCGAGGTCGTCACCCTCGAGGCCGAGCTGCTGGGCATCGAGTCCGGCGCCACCGAGCACATGGCCAGCGTGAAGTTCGACGGCACGCTCAAGATCGACGGCGAGATCGAGCGCGTCCACGAGGTCTGGAATCTGGTCAAGCCGGTCGACGGCAAGACGGGCTGGCTGCTGGCCGGGATCCAGCAGCTCAGTTGAGCCCTCACGCGCACAGGTGAGGCGCGCCCGCAACGGTGCGCCTGCCGCCTGCACCCCGCGATCGGCGGGGCTGCGCGAATCTGAGCAAGAATGCCAAGGCGCCTGCGGGCGCTTTTGCATTTCGGAGTACACGCTTGATCGACACCCTTGCCAGCCAGGCCGCCGTCGGCGCCATCAACCGCATGCTCGATCGCGAGGCCTGGGCGCGCACCAAGCTCGTCCCCTTCGCCGGGCGTAGTGCGCGCTTCGACGTGCCGCCCTTCGCCCTGCTGCTGCGCGTGACCGACGAGGGACGCCTTGCCGCCGAGGCCGACGCCAGCCCCGCTGTCACCGTGCGTGCGTCCCTCGCCTCGCTGCCGCTCGCGCTGACCGATCCCAAGGCCCTGATGCGCGACGTGCGCCTCGAGGGCGACGCCGACTTCGCCCAGGCCTTGTCCTTCGTTCTGCAGAACCTGCGCCCCGAGCCCGAAGAGGAACTCTCGCGCTTCGTGGGCGACGCGGCCGCACAGCGCCTCGTGGCACTGGCGCGCGGCGCGCTCGCGCAAGCCCGCAGCGGCGGCGAGCGCCTCGCGCAGAGCGCGGCCGACTACTTCACTGCCGAGCAACCCATGCTGGCCACGCGTGCCGAGGTCCAGGCGTTCAGCGCCGAGGTGGGCGCCCAGCGCGACGACAC
>DAOTEJ010000041.1:0-15834 GCA_035454085.1 Burkholderiaceae bacterium
TGCACTGCGGCTTTTGCACCGCCACCTGCCCCACCTATCAGCTGCTCGGCGACGAGCTCGACGGGCCGCGCGGCCGCATCTACCTGATCAAGCAGGTGCTCGAGGGCGAGGCGCCCACGCGCACCACGCAGCTGCACCTCGACCGCTGCCTGACCTGCCGCAACTGCGAGACCACCTGCCCCTCGGGCGTGCAGTACGGGCGGCTCGCCGACATCGGCCGCAAGCTGGTGGACGAACGCGTGCCGCGCCCCGCGGGCGAGCGCCTGCTGCGCGACGTGCTCAAGGCGGGCCTCACCAGCCCGCTGTTCGCGCCGGCAATGAAGCTCGGCCAGACCTTGCGGCCCCTGCTGCCGGCCGCGCTCAAGGCCAAGGTCCAGGTGCCGCGCGCCGCCGGCACCTGGCCCGCACGCACGCATGCCCGGCGCGTGATCCTGCTCGAAGGCTGCGTGCAACCGGCGATGCAGCCCAACATCAACACCGCCACGGCGCGGGTGCTCGACGCGCTGGGCATCGAGGTCCTGCGTCCCGCCGCGGCGGGCTGCTGCGGCGCGCTGCGCTATCACCTCAACGACCACGACGGCGGGCTCGCCGACGCGCGCCGCAATGTCGACGCCTGGTGGCCGCTGGTCGAGGCCGGAGCCGACGCCATCGTGATCAACGCCAGCGGCTGCGGCACCCAGGTCAAGGACTACGGCCACCTGCTCGCGCACGATGCGGCCTACGCCGAGAAGGCGGCGCGCATCGCCGCGCTGGCACGCGACCTGATCGAGGTCGTGGCACCGCACGCCAGCGAAGTGAAGTCCCGCCTCAAGCCGGGCCTGGCCTCCGAGCCCGTGGTGTTCCACCCGCCCTGCTCTTTGCAGCACGGCCAGCAGATCCGCGGCCAGGTCGAGGCCTTGCTCACGGCCGCGGGCGCGCAACTGCTGCCCTTCGCCGAGCCGCACCTGTGCTGCGGCTCGGCCGGCACCTATTCGGTGCTGCAACCCGAGCTCTCGCACCAGCTGCGCGACCGCAAGCTCGCCGCGCTCGAGGCGGGGCGCCCGCAACGCATCCTGTCGGCCAACATCGGTTGCATCTCGCATCTGGCGGGCGGCACCGCGACCGAGGTGATGCACTGGGTCGAGTGGCTCGACGCGCGGCTGGTACCCGCGTGACCGGGCCCGTCGCCCTGCTGCACGCACCCGCATGATCAACGCGCTCGCCGCGCTGCTCGCCTTCCAGCTGGTGGGCGAGGCGGCCGCGCACCTGCTGCACCTGCCGGTGCCCGGCCCGGTGCTGGGCATGGCCTTGCTGCTCGTCTTCCTGCTGTTCTTCGAGGCCAGCGCCGCGCGGCTGCGGCCCACGGCGATCGAGATGCTGCGCCACCTGTCGCTGCTGTTCGTGCCCGCGGGCGTGGGCATCCTGCTGCACGCCACGCGGCTCGCTCAGGAGTGGCTTCCCATCCTCGTCGCCCTGGTGGGCAGCACGGCGCTGGCCATCGTGGTCACCGCGCTGGTGATCGAGCACTCGCGCCGCTGGCTGGGCCTGGACCGTGAATCCGGCGCTCAATGAGGTCTGGGTCTACCTGTCGGCCACGCCGCTGGTGTGGCTCACGGCCACCCTGCTCGCCTACCAGCTCGCGGTGCTGGCCTACCAGCGCAGCGGCGGCCACCCGGCGGCCAATCCGGTGGCGCTGGCCGTGGCCTTGCTGGTAGCGCTGCTGCTCGCCACCGGCACCTCGTACGACACCTACTTCGCCGGCGCGCAGTTCGTGCACTTCCTGCTCGGGCCGGCCACGGTGGCGCTGGCCATCCCGCTCTACGACCAGCGCCGCCGCCTGGCCAAGCTGTGGCTGCCGCTGCTGCTGGGCCTGCTCGCCGGGGCGGTGACGGCCATCGTCTCGGCCGTGGCGATCGCCTGGGCGCTGGGTGCCACCCGCGAGACCCTGCTCTCGCTCGCGCCCAAGAGCGTGACCACGCCGATTGCCATGGGCATCGCCGAGAAGATCGGCGGCCTGCCCTCGCTCACCGCGGTGCTGGTGATCCTGACCGGCATCACCGGCGCGATCCTGGCGCGGCCGCTGCTTGACCTGCTGCGCATCACCCACGGCCCCACGCGCGGCTTCGCGGTGGGGGTCGCGGCGCACGGCATCGGCACCGCACGGGCGTTTCAGGTGAGCGAGGAAGCCGGCGCCTTTGCCGGACTGGCGATGGGCCTGACCGCGCTGGTCACGGCCTTCGTGGCGCCCTGGCTGGCGCCCTGGCTGGTGGAGCGGATCGGCTAGCGCCTCGCCGCAGCTGCGGCCGGCCTAGGGCTGCTTGATCAGCTCGCCCGAGCCCGCGACCTTCTTCGACACCACCGGCTCGCCGCGGAAGCGCACGTCGCCCGAGCCGCCGATGTCCACGCTCAGCGCGCCCGCGGCATGAACCTCGACGTCGCCGCTGCCGCGAATGCGTACCGCCACGGTGCGCGCCACCAGCTTGCCGGCGAGCACGTCGCCGCTGCCGCTGACGTTGATGCCCAGCGCCTCGGTATGTCCGCCCAGGCGCACGTTGCCGCTGCCGGCGATGGCCACTGCCACGGCGTCGGCCTCGACGGTGGGCACCAGCACGTCGCCCGAGCCCTTGACCGTGACCTCGAAGATGCGGCTCTTGAGCGGCTGCTCGACGCGGATATCGCCCGAGCCCTGGCTGTGGATGCCCTCGAGCCGGGTGAACTCGACGATCACGCGCGACGTGCCGCTGAGCTTGATGGTGGCGCCCGAGGCCAGAGCGATGTCGAGCTTGCCGCCCTGGACCTGGGTTTCGATGCGCGACTGCAGCGCCTCGTCGGCGGAGACGAACACGCGGTCGCTCGCCCCGGGGCGCAACACCACGTCGAAGGGGGTGCGGTTGACCACGATCTGGAAGGCGCCGACGGCACGCTCGCGCTCGACGGTCTCGGCAGCGGCGGGCTGCGCTGCAGCCCAGCCCGCGAGGGCGGCAGACACGGTGATGATCAGGTTACGCAACATGGCGATGACTCCATTTCGACACGCCAAGCCTAGCGCCTCGCGCTGCGCCCCGCGGCCCCCGTGCGACTGCCTGCAGCGCGATGCGACGAAGTGCACGCTGGGCGGACCGGCGTCACTCCCCGGGTTTGCGCGCAGCCCGGCCCCGGGCGACGGGCCGGCCGGCGATCCACTAGCATCCGCACTTCGATCCACCACCTTCTGCCGACGCTCATGAAGATCCGTGCCTGCCTCGCTCTGGCCGCCCCCATCCTGCTCGCCACCGGCTGCGCGAGCTACGACCCCAATCCCACGCGCGACACCACCATCGGCGCGCTCACCGGCGCGGCCATCGGCGCGGCGGTGCACGGCTCGAACCGCACCCACGGCGCGCTGGCCGGCGCGGCCATCGGCGGCCTGGGCACCTTCATCTGGTCGAACCAGATGGAAAAGCAAAAGCGCGACATGGAGGCCGCCACCCGCGGCACCGGCGTGCAGGTGACGCAGACAGCCGACAACCAGCTCAAGCTCGACATCCCCAGCGACATCTCGTTCGCCACCGGCAGCGCCGCGCTCAACCCCAGCCTGCTGCCCGTGCTCGACCGCTTCGCCCAGACCCTGCGCGAGAACCCCGGCACCACGGTGCGCATCGTCGGCCACACCGATTCCACCGGCAGCGACGCGATCAACGATCCGCTCTCGGTCAACCGGGCCGCCTCGGTGCGCAGCTACCTCGAGTCGCGCGGCATCCCGGCCGGCCGCATCAGCATCGACGGGCGCGGCTCGCGCGAGCCGATCGCCGACAACGCCACCGAGGCCGGCCGCGCCAAGAACCGTCGCGTCGAGATCTACGTGGCGCAGGCCAAGTAGCCTGCGGCCGCCCCGCTTGGAACGGGCCTCGTCACCCGTCCGGCGACTCCGCGCTCCCGGCAGCTTGGCAGCGATGCGTGTGGGCGCGGCTCTGGGTCGCACCCCCCGCTGCGGCGAACCCTGGCCCGTGCCCGCCCAGCCCGCCCGGCCTGCCGCGCCCCGCTGCTCGTGAACTCGCTGCGGCTCGCGCCCACCGCCCACTCCCTGCCCCTGCGTCTGGCGCTGGGCCCGGGCGTGCAGCGGGTCGGGGTGCTCAGCGAAGTGCCCGGGCTGCTGCGCGAGTTCGGCGTGCGTCCGGCCGCGGTTCTGCGCCGCGCCGGCTTCGCCGCCGACGCGCTGGCCGAGCGCGAGAACCGCGTGCCCTATGCCGCGATCGGCCCCCTGCTGGCCGAGTGCGTGCGGGCCACGGCCTGCGCGCACTTCGGGCTGATGGTCGGCAGTCGCAGCCGGCTCGAGCACTCCGGCCTCGCCGGCGAGATCGCCGGCAGCTGCGCCAACGTGGGCGCGGGCCTGCAGTTCTTCACCGCCTCGCACTGGCTCAATTCGTCGGGGGGCACGGCCTACTTCGCGCGTGAGGGCGGCCTGTCGGCCTTTGGCTATGCGGTGTTCGAGCCCAACATCAACGCGGGCCTGGACCAGATCCACGACCTGATCGCGGCTTCGGGCGCGCAGATCCTGCGCGCGCTCGCCGCCCAGGAGCAGTGGGCGCCGCGCGAGGTGCACCTCGCGCGCGCCCGCCCGGCGCAGGCCGACCCCTATCGCAGCTTCTTTCGCTGCGCCGTGAGGTTCGATGCCGAGGCTACCCGCGTCGTGTTCCCCACCAGCTTCGAGCGCACGCCGGTGCCGGGCGGCGACCCCACGCGGCATCGGGTGCTCGTGGCGCGCCTGCTCGCGCTGGGAGGCGAGGCCATGCTGCCGCGCATCCTGCGCACCCTGCACGTGGCGCTGGTCTTCGGATTGGCGTCGGGCGACGAAGTCGCGGCGGCCATGGGCCTGTCGCGACGCACCCTCAACCGCCGGCTGGCCGAGGGCGGCCTGACGTTCCAGCGCGCGCTCGACACCGTGCGCTTCGAGACCGCGCGGTCGCTGCTCGCGCAGACCAAGCTGACCGTGAGCGAGATCGCCGCGGCACTGGCCTACTCCGATCAGCGCCCCTTCGTGCGGTCCTTCCGGCGCTGGTCGGGCCAGTCCCCCAGCGCGTGGCGCCAGGCGCACGCGCCGTCCCGCCCAGGCTGAGGCAGCCGCGCCCTCGGTGGCGGCCCACCGGCGCGCCGCCGCTCGCCCCCGTCCGGCCGGATGCCGCGCTTGCTTGCCCAAGCCGCAGCCGCCACACCGCCGTCCGCGCCAAGTCAAATACCTCGCTAGCGCCATGGCTCTGGCAAGAATTGTCAGTGTGCCGCGAGGGCGCCGGTCGGAAGATCGGCGCCGACAAGAGTCCGGCGCGTCGCGGTCTGTGCGCGCGCGTGCCCCGGGCTCGGGGAGAGGAATTCATGCGCTTCACCTGCATCGCTCTGGGGCTGGTCGCGGCTCTGGCAGCCTGTTCCAAGCACGAAGCTGCGCCCGCGGCCCGCGGGCCGGCGGAGGTGAGCGTGCAGACGGTCACCCCGCGCGACACCCCCGTGTCCTTCGAGTACGTGGGCCAGACCCAGAGCTCGCGGCAGGTGCAGATCGTCGCGCGCGTCAACGGCTTCCTCGAACGCCGCCTCTACACCGAAGGCAGCGTCGTCAAGGCCGGCCAGGTGATGTTCCAGCAGGACCCGCGCCCCTTCCAGGCCCAGGTCGACGCCGCCAAGGCCGCGCTGGCCGAGCAGCAGGCGCGCCTGAAGGTGGCCAACGACAACCTCGCGCGCGTCAAGCCGCTGGCGGCACGCAAGGCGCTGAGCCAGCGCGAACTCGACGACGCCACCGGCGCAGCCGAGACCGCCGCCGCCGCGGTGGACGTGGCCAAGGCCAACCTCGAGCAGGCGCAGCTGAACCTTTCCTACACGCGCATCACCACGCCGGTGAGCGGCGTGTCGAGCTACGCCCGCGTTCAGGACGGCCAGTACGTGAATCTCGCCGACAGCCAGCTGACTTACGTGGCCCAGCTCGACCCCATGTGGATCAACTTCAGCCTGTCGGAGAACGACATGCTCAAGCTGCGCTCCGAACAGCAGGCGGGGCGCCTGCGACTGCCGGCCAAGGAAGACTTCGAGGTCGAGGTGATCCTTGCCGACGGAAGCACCTTCCCGCGCAAGGGCCGCATCACCTTCGCCAACGCCGACTACAACCAGCAGACCGGCACCTTCATGCTGCGCGCCACGCTGCCCAACCCCGAGGGCGTGCTGCGCCCCGGGCAGTTCGTGCGTGTGCGCGTGCTCGGCGCGGTGCGGCCGGGCGCGGTGCTGGTGCCGCAGCAGGCCGTGCTCCAGGGCGCGAGCGGGCACTTCGTGATCGTGGTGGACAAGGAAAACCACGCCCAGATTCGTCCGGTCGAGGTCGGGCCGTGGCAGGGCGACGAGTGGTTCATCCTCAAGGGTCTGGCAGCGGGCGACGTGGTGGTGACCGACGGCGTGGTGCGGCTCTCGCCGGGCGCCGCGGTGCGCCCGGTGGCCGCGGCTGCCGCAGCCGCGCCGGCCACACCGGCGGCGCCGTCTGCTGCGCCAGCCTCCGCCCCCAAGCGCTAGGGGGCAGCCATGTTCTCGCGCTTCTTCATCGACCGCCCGATTTTCTCGGTCGTGCTGGCGCTGGTGATCACCGTGGCCGGCCTGGTCGCCATGTCGCAGCTGCCGATCGCCCAGTATCCGCAGATCACGCCGATCCAGATCCAGGTGACCGCGACCTACCCGGGCGCGAACGCGAGCCTGGTGGCGCAGAACGTGGGCGCGCCCATCGAGCAGCAGGTCAACGGCGCGAACAACATGCTCTACATGTCCTCGACCAGTTCGTCGACGGGCAACTACACGCTCACCGTCTTCTTCACGATCGACACCGATCCGTCGCTCGCCCAGGTCGACGTGCAGAACCGCGTGAGCCAGGCCATGGCCCAGCTGCCCCAGTCGGTGCAGGCCCAGGGCGTGGACGTGCAGCAGAAGACCAACACCTTCCTGATGGTGATCGCGCTGTTCTCGCCCGATGGCCGGCTCGATCCCGAGTACATCTCGAACTACACCAACACCCAGGTGCTGAGCACGATCAACCGCATTCCCGGCGCGAACCAGGCCTCGATCTTCGGCGTGCCCGAGTACGCGATGCGCGTGTGGCTGCGTCCCGACCGCATGGCCGACCTCAAGCTGACCACCAGCGAGGTCGCCAACGCGATCAAGAACCAGAACGAGCAGTTCGCGGTGGGCCGCATCGGCGCGCCGCCCACGCCCCACCCGGTGAAGCAGACCTTCCCGGTGACCACCGGAACGATCACCGAGCCGCGTCAGTTCGACAACATGATCCTGCGCTCGAGCAACCAGGACGCGGCCATCGTGCGCGTCAAGGACATCGGCTACGCCGAACTCGGCGCGCAGAGCTACACGCTGCGCACCCACTACCAGGGCCAGGCGGCCACGCTGATCGCGGTCTACCAGCAGCCCGGCGCGAACGCGATCGAGGTCTCGAAGCAGGTGCGCGCCACGCTCGCGGAGCTCTCGAAGAGCTTCCCGCAGGGCCTGAAGTACGAGGTCGCGCTCGACACCACCAAGTTCGTGCAGGCCTCGATCGACGAGGTCGTCAAGACCTTCTTCGAGGCCGTGGTGCTGGTGGTGCTGGTGGTCTTCCTGTTCCTGCACAGCCTGCGCCTGACCATCATCCCCACCCTGGCCGTGCCGGTGTCCATCCTCGGGGCGATGGCGGGCATGCTGGTGTTCGGCTTCAGCATCAACATGCTCACGCTGTTCGGCATGATCCTGGCGATCGGCCTGGTGGTCGACGACGCGATCGTGGTGGTCGAGAACACCGAGCGCAACATGGCCGAGCTCGGCCTCTCGCCCAAGGACGCCGCGAAGAAGGCGATGGACGAGGTCAGCGGCCCGGTGATCGCGGTGGTGCTGGTGCTCAACGCGGTGTTCCTGCCGGTGGCCTTCCTGGGCGGCATCACCGGGGCGCTGTACAAGCAGTTCGCGGTGACCATCGCGATCTCGGTGGTGTTCTCGGGGCTGATCGCGCTCACCCTGTCGCCGGCGCTGGCGGCGATCCTGATCCAGGCGCGGCAGGGCGAGAAGAAGGGCTTCTTCAAGCGCTTCGACGATGGCTTCGAGGCCGTCACCAACCGCTACGTCAGCGGCGTGACCTGGCTGCTCAAGCGCTGGTGGGTCGCACTGGCGGTGCTGGGCGTGATGGTCGCGGGCTCGGTGGCGCTGTTCAAGGCGCTGCCCACGGGCTTCATCCCGCAGGAGGACCAGGGCTACCTCTTCGTGCCCTACTTCCTGCCCGACTCGGCCAGCCTGGACCGCACCGGCGAGGTGGGCCGGGCCGCCGCCGAGGTGGTGCGCAAGCAGCCGGCGGTGGCCAACGTCTCGCAGGTCGACGGCTACAGCCTGATCGACTCGCAGAACAAGACCAACTTCGGCGTGCTCTTCGTCTCGCTCAAGGACTACGAGGAGCGCAAGGGACCGGGCATGAGCGCCGACGACGTGATCGCCGCGACGCGCAAGGGCACGGCCGACATCCAGGGCGGGCTGGTCGTGCCGGTGAACCCACCGGCCATCCCTGGCCTGGGCATCACCGCGGGCTTCCAGATGTGGATCGAGCAGAAGGGCGGCGGCACCTACGGCCAGCTCGCCGCGGTGGTCGACAAGATCATCGCCGAGGCGCGCAAGCGCCCCGAGCTCGCGGGCGTAAGCACCACCATCCGCGCCAACGGCCAGCAGATGCTCGCCGAGGTCGACCGCGACAAGGCCGAGGTCCTGGGCGTGGCGGTGCAGGACGTGTACGGCACCCTGCAGACCATGTTCGGCTCGCTCTACGTGAGCCAGTTCCCCAAGGACTCGAGGCTCTACCAGGTGGTGCTGCAGGCCGAACCCCAGTACCGCATGACGCCCGAAGACATCGGCCGCTTCTACGTCAAGAACCGCAAGGGCGAGATGGTGCCGCTCTCGGCACTGGTCACCGCGCGCTGGGTGGTGGGCCCCGACCTGGTGACGCGCTTCAATAACTATCCGGCGATCTCGATCAACGGTTCGCCCGCGCCGGGGGTCTCGTCGGGCGCGGCGATCGCCGCGATCCGCGAGGTGGCCGAAGCGGCGCTGCCCTCGGGCTACGGCTACGAGTGGGCCGGCGAGGCACGCGAGGAGGTCTCGTCGGGCTCGACGTCCTCGATCGCCTTCGCCTTCGGACTGCTGTTCGTGTTCCTGATCCTGGCCGCGCAGTACGAGAGCTGGTCGCTGCCGGTGAGCGTGATGATGGCCGTGCCCTTCGCCATCTTCGGCGCGCTGGCGGCGATCGGCTTGCGCGGCCTGGCCAACGACATCTACTTCCAGATCGGCCTGCTCACCCTGATCGGCCTGGCCGCGAAGAACGCGATCCTGATCGTCGAGTTCGCGGTGGAGAAGAACCGCAAGGAAGGCAAGTCGCTGTTCGAGGCGGCGGCCGAGGCCGCGCGGCTGCGCCTGCGCCCGATCATCATGACCTCGTTTGCCTTCGTGCTCGGCACGCTGCCGCTGGCCATCGCCACCGGCGCCTCGGCCAACAGCCGCCACTCGATCGGCACCGGCGTGATCGGCGGCACGCTCGCGGCCACGCTGCTAGCAATCTTCTTCATTCCGGTCTTCTACTGGATCCTCGAGTCCGCCAGCCAGCGCTTCTTCCCCGACAAGGCCGCAGCGCCGAGCGCGGCCGCGCCGGCGCCAAGCACGCCTGCGACGGGGACCAGCGACGCGGGGAGCGACTGAGATGCGCCGCGCCTCACTTGCCCTGCTGCTGAGCACGGCCGCCCTGGGCGGCTGCATGCTCGGCCCCGACTACCGCCGCCCCGCGCTCGAGGTGCCCGCGAGTTACGCGAGCCTGCCCGGCAACGCTACACAGACCGCCGACACCGAGTGGTGGAAGAGCTTCGGTGACCCGGTGCTCGACCAGCTCGTGGCCGAGGCGCTTGCCAGCAACAAGGACCTGCGCATCGCCGCTGCGCGCGTCGAGCAGGCCGCGGCCTTGCTCGTGCAGACGCGCTCGGCGTTGTTTCCGCAGATCAACTACCAGGCCAACACGGGGCGCTACCGCTTCTCGGAGCAGTCGACCACGGCCACGCCGATTGGCCTCGCCAATCCCACCAGCTACACCTCGGTGCTCGGCGGCGCGAGCTGGGAGCTCGACCTCTGGGGCCGCGTGCGCCGCCAGTCCGAGTCGGCCCAGGCCAACCTGCTCGCCACCGAGGCCGGCCGCCGCGGCGTGGTGCTGAGCCTGGTGGCCCAGGTGGCCACGAGCTACGTGCAACTGCGCAGCCTGGACGAGCAGTACGCGATCGCCGAGCGCACGCGCGACACCTACGCGGCCTCGCTCAAGCTGATGCAGGACAAGCTCGAGTTCGGTCAGGTCTCGCAGATGCAGGTCGCGCAGGTGCAGTCGCAGCTCGAGACCGCCGCCGCCCGCCTGCCTCAGATCCGCACCCAGCTGCGCCAGACCGAGAGCGCGCTGAACATCCTGCTCGGCCGCAACCCTGGCCCGGTGCCACGCGGCAAGCCGCTGGCCGAGTTGCGGGCGCCCTCGGTGCCGGCCGGCATGCCCTCGCAACTGCTGGAGCGCCGCCCCGACCTCGTGCAGGCCGAGCAGCAACTGGTCGCCGCGAACGCCCAGATCGGCGCGGCCAAGGCGCTGTACTTCCCCACGATCTCGCTCACCGGCGCGCTGGGCAGTTCGAGCACGGACCTGGGCAATCTGTTCTCTGGGCCCACCAAGGTCTGGTCCTACGCCGGCAGCCTGGCCGGTCCGATCTTCCAGGGCGGGGCCATCGCAGGCCAGGTGGCCTCGGCCGAGGCCGGCCAGCGCGCCGCGCTCGCCAACTACGAGCGCGCGGTGATCAACGCCTTCGCCGACACGGATCTGGCGCTGGGCGCGCGCGCCGACGCCGTCGAGCAAGCCGCCGCGCAGGAGCGGCTGGTGGCGGCACTGGCCGAATACTCGGAGCTCGCCCGGCTGCTCTTCGACGGCGGCTACGCCCCCTACTCGACCGTGCTGCAAGCCGAGCAGCAGTTCTTCCCCGAGCAGCTCAACCTCGCCGCGGCCCGCGCCCAGTCGCTCGCGGCGACGGTCAGCATCTACCGCGCCATGGGAGGCGGCTGGGTCACCGAGGCCGCGCGGCAAGCGCCGTCGCCCATCGCCGCCGGTGGTCCGTTCGCGCCGGCGATGCCCGACGCCGGGGCCGCCCCCGTGAAGAGCGACTGAGTCGCTGGGCTGCGGGTCGGGCGCGCGATCAGGCCGCGCCCCAGCCGGCGGGGCACTCCGGGGCCCGCAGCGCCATTGAAAGGAGAGAGCCGTGGAAGGCTATGAGTTGCTCGCGGTGGTGGTGCTGATGTTCGTGTGCGTGGCGATCCAGGCGCTGATCCTGACCGCCCTGCAGCGGCGCACCGCTCACCTCGTCGCGCTATGGCAGACGCACCGCGGCTTCGCCATGCAGATCCTGCTGGTCTACGCGGTGATCCTGGTCGTGGTGCTGATCCACGTCCTGCAAGCGGGCGTGTGGGCAGCCTTCTTCCACTGGGTGGTCGGCATTCGCCCCTGGCACGACGCCTACTATCACTCCATCCTGTCGCTCACCACCATGGACGACAGTTCGGGCGTGCTGCCCGAGCGCTGGCGCCTGCTGGGCGCCGCCGAGGGTCTGCTGGGGTGGATCGTGTTCAGCTGGTCCACCGCGGCCATCTTCATGTTCCTGACCTCGCTGCGCGACCGCGCCGAGCATCGCTAAGACGGCCGGACCCGCCAGCGCTCAGTCGCGCATCAGCTCGCTGCGCAGGCGGTGCACGCCGCGCCACACCAGAAGCGCGAGCACGGGCACGGCCGCGGCCATCGCCCACTCGGGATTGAAGGCCGGCCACAGGCCCTTGAGCGGCTTGGCCAGGTAGCCCACCAGGCCCACGCCGTAGTAGGTCAGCGCCGCCACCGACAGGCCCTCGACGGTCTGCTGCATGCGCAGCGAGAGCTTGCCGCGCCGCTCCATGGCGGCCAGCAGCTTCTGGTTCTGCTCCTCGCGCGCCACGTCGACGCGGGTGCGCAGCAGTTCGCTGGCCCGCGCCACGCGCGCCGAGAGCGCCTGCTCGCGCCGCGCCATGGCGGCCACCGTGGCCATCGCCGGCTCGAGGCGGCGGGCGAGGAACTCGCGCACCGTCGACAGTCCGCCGATGCGCTGCTCGCGCAGGTCGTCCACGCGCTTGATGACGATGTCCCAGTAGGCCTGCGAGCCGGCGTAGCGGTAGCTGCCCGAGGCCAGCGCGCGCTCGGCCTCGGCCGCCAGGTGCGTGAGGTCGTCGAGCAGGCCGCGCTCCTCTGCCTCGACTTCCAGCGGGCGCGCAGCGTGGTCGCCAAGTTCGGCGATGCGCCCGGTGATGGACGACAGGCGCTGCTCCTGCGCACCCAGGCGCTGCCCCGAGGCCCGCGCCAGCGGAAACGCGAGCATGGCCACCACGCGATAGACGCCGATCTCGATGAGCCGCTGCGCCAGACGAGCGCGCTGCGAGGGCTTGAGGCTCCAGTCGATCACCAGCCAGCGGCCGCGGCCGTCGGCCGTGAGCTGGAAGTCCGAGAACACCCAGGCCGCGCCGTCGGCCACCTCGCTGCCCACCAGCGGCTGGCCGCCATAGGGCCGCGCCAGCACCTCCTGCCCCGGCTCCTCGCTGCCGGCGGGCACGATCACCACGTCCACCGCCGCGATGGTCTGCCCCGGCAGCGAGGCGAGCCAGTCAGCCGGCAAAGCCGAGAAGGCGGTGGGCAATTCAGAGAGCGCGTCCAGCGTCAGCCCGGGCCGCGGCTCGACGAAGGTGTAGCTCAGGAACTCGGTGTGGCGCTCCCACTTCACGCGCAGCTCGCCCAGTTGCAGCACCACGTGCTGCGCGCCCGGCGCCGCGTCGAGCGTCACGCCGAAGCGAGACGCGAGTTCACGCAAGGGCGCGAGCAGGTCGCCGTCCGGCGCACCGATCAGCGCGAGCGTCGAGGCCACCGCCGGCGAGGGCACCACCACCGGCGGACGCGCGTGCACCTCGTTGGCGAGTTCGCGGCGCAGAGGATGGTCGACGGGCAGTCGGATGGGCATGGCGATGGCGTCAGCGTTGAAGGTTCCGAGCAGGACTGAGAGTACGGCGCGCACGGCACGCGCGTCAGCCGTTCGGCCTAGCGCCCTTCTGATGGGCATCAAGCACGCACTTCAGGGTGCGCCCTCGTGTGAGTTCTGTCACCACGCGAAGGTCCGCCTCGCACCTAGCGTGGCCTCACGCGGCAACGCCTGCCGCGCTCGGGAGGAATCATGAAGGTCGTCACGCTCATGGCTGGTGCGCTGCTCGCGCTGGCAACAGGTCCGACGCAGGCGCAACAGGTGCCCGCCGGCCGCCTGCTCGCCTCGAACTGCTTCCAGTGCCATGGCACGAACGGCAAGGGACCGGGCTTCGAAACCCTGGCCGGCAAGTCGGCCTCGGACATCTACAAGGAACTGCTGGAGATGAAGCGCAAGACCACCGAGATCGACATCATGAAAGCCCACTCCAAGGGCTACACCGACCAGCAGCTCTGGGCCATTGCCCAGTACCTGTCGACGCAACGCTAGGGGGCCGCCATGACACGCATCGACATCGACACCGCACGCCGCCTCCTGCTCAAGGCCGCCGGCGCCGGCGGACTGGGCGCACTGCTCGCAAGCTGCGGGGGAGGCTCGACCGACACCGAGGCCGCTCCCGTGCCGCTCGCCGCCGACGATGGCACGCAGACGGCACTGGGGACTTCGCGCACCACTGCCACTCTGGCGACCACGAGCCTGAAGGGCCGTGTGCTGGTGGTGGGCGGCGGCATGGCCGGCGCGGCCGTGGCGAAGTACCTGCGGCTGTGGGGCGGCAGCGGCGTGCAGGTGACGCTGATCGAACGCGCCACGAGCTACACCTCGAACATCATGAGCAACTTCGTGCTGACCGGGCAGAAGACGGTGGCACAACTCGGCTACAAGTACGACACCCTGGTCAGCAAGTACGGCATCAGCCGCGTGCAGGACGAGGTGCTGGCGATCGATCCGGTGGCCCGCAGCGTGACCCTGGCCAGCGGCGCCAAGCTCGCCTACGACCGGCTCGTGCTGGCGCCCGGCATCGACTTCATCTACGACCCCATGGATGGCGGCATTCCGGGGCTGGAGACGCCGAGCGCGCAGGCAAAGATCCTCCACGCCTGGCAGGCGGGGCCGCAGTCGACGGCGCTGCGCAACCAGATCCTCGCCATGCCCAGCGGCGGCGTCTTCGTGCTCACCATCCCGGCCAAGCCCTATCGCTGCCCGCCCGGACCCTACGAGCGCGCCTGCCTGGTGGCCGACTGGCTCAAGAAGAACCGTCCGGGCTCGAAGGTGATCATCCTCGACGCCAATCCGGGCATCACCGCCGAGGTGCACAGCTTCACCGACGCGTTCACCAACGTGCACGCCGGCGTGACCGAGTACCACGCCAACGCGAGCATCCAGAGCATCGATCCGGCGACCATGACGCTCCATACCAACCTTGGTGCGATCAAGGCCCACGTGATCAACGCCATTCCGCCGCACAAGGCAGGGCGCATCGTCACGGCCAGCGGCCTGGCCGACGCCGGCGGTCGCTGGGCGCCGGTGAACGTGCTGAGCTACGAGTCCAAGCTCGCCGCCGGCGTGCACGTGATCGGCGACGCGGCGGCCACCGCCCAGCCCAAGGCCGGCCATATCGGCAATCAGCTCGGCAAGGTGTGCGCCGACGCGATCGTGCGTGCCTTTGCCGGCCAGTCGCCCGACCCCGCCCCGGTCACGAATTCGGCCTGCTACTCGCCGATCACCATGGACACGGCATCCTGGCTCACGGCCGTGTTCCAGTACGACCCGGCCTCGGGCGGCATGGCGGTGGTGCAGGACTCGTTCCGCGAGGCCGAGCAGCGCTCGAAGGACCACATCGAGGAAATGAACCGCTGGTTCGCGGCGCTGATGGCCGAGACCTACGCCTAGAGACCCGCGGCGGCAGGCCCCGCGGCACCGGCCTTCGCCTAAGGCGCAGGCAGGTGCCCGGTCGCCACGTACAGCGTGCAGCCCTGCGTCGACCACGGCGCGTGGTGCGAGCCGTGCGGGCTGCGGATCCAGGTGCCGGCCGGGTAGGCGCCGTGCTCGTCCTCGAACACGCCGTCGATGACGAAGATCTCCTCGCCGCCGAAGTGCGTGTGCGGCTTGAACACCGTGCCCGGCGCCCAGCGCACCAGCGCGGCGTGCGTGGTGCCGAACTGCGCGAGCGGCAGCACGGTGAGCCCGGGCACCAGGCCCGGCTGCCAGGCGCGCTCACCGGGGCGGACGGCCACGCGGGTGGAATCGGCGGGATCGAGGTGGCCGAGCTTCACGAAGAGCCGGCAACCGGGCGCGCTCGCGGGTGCGTGGCTCGAGCCCACCGGATTGCGCGCGTAGCTGCCCGCGGGAAAGACGCCGGTCTCGTCCTCGAATTCGCCGCTGAGCACGATGAACTCCTCGCCGCCGGGGTGGGCGTGCGGCGCAAAGCGCGCACCGGGCAGGTACTCGACCACGCTGGTGGCGCGGCCGGCCTCGGCGCGCTCGCGTTCCAGCCAGCGGCGGCGCACGCCGTCGGCGGGTGAGCCCTGCCAGGCGAGCGCGTCGGTGTCGATCACCACGCGCTCAGTGAAGTCGAGGTTGTAGGGCAGGTCGAGGTTCATGGCCAGATCATGCCGTGCAGTGCCAGGGCTTGGCTGGCACGAGGATCACAGGAGCGGCGTTTGGCCGCCAGCACGGCCCGGCCCGCCGGGGCGGCCACGCACGCCGCCGGCTTCAGACCTCGCCGCCCTCGACCTCGGCGGCGTTGGCGCACACGATGCCGGCGTTC
>DAOTEJ010000041.1:15934-21566 GCA_035454085.1 Burkholderiaceae bacterium
TCAGACCTCGCCGCCCTCGACCTCGGCGGCGTTGGCGCACACGATGCCGGCGTTCGCGAAGGCCTGCAGGGCCGAGGCGAGCGAGCCGCCGGTGTCGATGGCGCGCGAGGCGTCGCGCACCACCACCACCTCGAATCCCGCGGCGCGCGCGTCGAGCGCGCTCCAGGCCACGCAAAAGTCCAGCGCCAGGCCCGCCAGGTAAACGCGGCGCACACCGCGCTCGCGCAGCAGACCAGCCAGCCCGGTGCGAGTCTTGCGGTCGGCCTCGAGGAAGGCGGAATAGCTGTCGGTGTGCGCGTGCCAGCCCTTGCGGATCACGGCTTGCGCCTGAGGCACCGCGAGGCGCTCGGCGAAGGCGGCGCCCGGCGTGCCCTGCACGCAGTGATCGGGCCACAGCACCTGGCGGCCGTAGGCCAGTTCGATCGTCGAGAACGGCGACTGGCCGCGGTGCGCCGAGGCAAACGAGATGTGCCCCGGCGGGTGCCAGTCCTGGGTGAGGATCACGTCCTCGAAGCGCAGCGCGAGGCGGTTGATCAGCGGGACAATGGCGTCGCCGTCCTCCACGGCCAGCGCACCGCCCGGCAGGAAGTCGTTCTGCAGGTCGACGACGATCAGGGCGCTGGCGGGGCTCATGCCTGGGGGCTACTCCACCGCCTTGACCATGTCCTCCACGACCTTCTTGGCGTCGCCGAAGACCATCATGGTCTTGTCCATGTAGAACAGTTCGTTGTCCAGGCCGGCGTAGCCGCTGGCCATCGAGCGCTTGTTCACGATCACCTGGCGTGCCTTGTAGGCCTCGAGGATGGGCATGCCGGCGATCGGGCTCTTGGGGTCCTTGGCCGCGGGGTTCACCACGTCGTTGGCCCCCAGCACCAGCACCACGTCGGTGTCGCCGAACTCGGAGTTGATGTCC
This sequence comes from Burkholderiaceae bacterium, assembly GCA_035454085.1. Lineage (GTDB taxonomy): Bacteria > Pseudomonadota > Gammaproteobacteria > Burkholderiales > Burkholderiaceae_F > DAOTEJ01. The sequence continues at coordinate 16,848 of DAOTEJ010000041.1, forward strand.
TCCATCTCGAACACCTGGTCGTAGGCCACCTCGGCCTCGGCCAGCAGCACGTTCATGTGGCCGGGCATGCGGCCCGCCACCGGGTGGATGGCGTACTTCACCGTGATGCCCTTCTCGGTGAGCTTGTCGGCCAGTTCCTTGAGCGGATGCTGGGCGCGCGCCACCGCCAGGCCGTAGCCCGGGACGATGATCACGGTCTCGGCGTTGGCGAGCATGAAGGCCGCGTCGTCGGACGAGCCGCTCTTGACCGGGCGCTGCGCCTGCGCGCCGCCGGTGGCGGCCACGGCCTCGCCGCCGAAGCCGCCCAGGATCACGTTGAAGAACGAGCGGTTCATCGCCTTGCACATGATGTAGCTGAGGATCGCGCCGGAAGAACCGACCAGCGAGCCCGCGATGATCAGCATGCTGTTGTTCAGGCTGAAGCCGATGCCCGCCGCCGCCCAGCCCGAGTAGCTGTTGAGCATGCTCACCACCACCGGCATGTCGGCCCCGCCGATGGGGATGATGATCAGCACGCCCAGCACGAAGGCGATGGCCAGCATCAGCACGAAGGGCGTCCAGCTTTGCGTGGCCACGAACCACACGCCCGCCGCGAGCATGGCGATGGCCAGCGCGAGGTTGACCATGTGCTGGCCGGCAAACACGACCGGCGCGCCCTGGAAGAGCCGGAACTTGTACTTGCCCGAGAGCTTGCCGAAGGCGATCACCGAGCCGCTGAAGGTGATCGCGCCCACGAAGGCGCCGATGAACAGCTCCACGCGGTTGCCCATCGGCAGCGCGCCGCCCTTCTCGACGATGTTGAAGGCCCAGGGCTCGGCCACGCAGGCCACCGCGATGAACACCGCGGCCAGGCCGATCATGCTGTGCATGAAGGCCACGAGTTCGGGCATCTTGGTCATCTCGACCTTCTTGGCCATCACCGTGCCGGCGGTGCCGCCGATCAGCAGGCCCAGGATCACCCAGCCCATGCCGGTGGTCGCCACCTGCGGTGCGAGCATGTAGATCAGCGCCACGGTGGTGAGCACGGCGATCGCCATGCCCGTCATGCCGAAGGCGTTACCCAGGCGCGAGGTGGATGGGTGCGAGAGGCCCTTGAGCGCCTGGATGAAGAAGACGCTGGCCACGAGATACAGCAGGACGACGAGATTCAGGCTCATTGCGTTCGCTCCCTGCCTCAGTGCTTCTTCGCGGAGCCGGCCTTCGGCTCCTTTTTCTTGAACATCTCGAGCATGCGGCGCGTCACCAGGAAGCCGCCGAACACGTTCACCGCGGCCAGCGCCACCGCCGCCACGCCCATGAACTTGCCCAGTCCGGTCTCGGTGAGCGCGGCGGCGAGCATCGCGCCCACGATCACGATCGCCGAGATGGCATTGGTCACGCTCATCAAGGGCGTGTGCAGGGCGGGCGTGACGTTCCACACCACGTGGTAGCCGACGTAGATCGCCAGCACGAAGATGATCAGGTTCCAGACGATGGGACTGATGGCTTCCATGCGTGTCACTCCTGAAGGAGAGCTTCGAATTCGTTCCATACGCGCCGCACCGTGTCGGCGGCGGGCGCGCTCGAGGCCAGGGCCACGCCCTGGCCGGCCCACAGCGCGAGGCCGTCGGCCCGGCCGGCGGCGGCCGCGGCGCGGCGCAGCCCGCCGGTGAGCGCGTTCTGAATGGGGTAGGCGGGCGCGGGCACGCCGCTAGCTTCGAGCGTGTCCATCAGGCGGTTGCCGATGCCGCGCGCCGGCCGGCCGCTGATCGCAGTGGTCATGCGCGTAGACGCGTCATCGGCGTGGCGGCAGGCGTCCTTCCAGGCCGCGGGCGCGCCGCTCTCGGGCGCGCGCAGCAGGGCCGTGCCCAGCACGACGCCGGCGGCGCCGAGCGTCAGCGCCGCGGCGATGCCCGCGCCGTCCATCACCGCGCCGGCCGCCACCAGCGGCACGCCGGCCACGCGGGCGGCCTGCGGCAGCAGGGCAAACAGGCCGACCTGCGCGCCCTCGGGCGGCGACTCGAAGTAGGCGCGGTGCCCGCCGGCCTCGTGGCCCTGGGCCACCACCGCGTGGCAGCCGGCCTCGCGCAGCACCTTGACCTCGCGCACCGTGTTGGCCGATCCGATCAGGATCGCGCCCTGGGCGCGCAGCGCCTCGGCCTCGCGCTCGCGCAGGCCGCCGAAGGTGTAGCTCACCACCGGCACGCGCGCCGCCTCGACCGCCGCGAACTGCCGATCGAAATCCGGCGCGAAGTCCGCCGGCAGTTCCACCGGGCTCAGGCCCAGGTCGACGCGCAGCGGCGCGATCACCGCCAGCATGCGTTCGATGGCGGCCATCTCGGGCCGCGGCTGGGGCGTGATGAACAGGTTCACCGCGAAGGGCCGGGAGGTCAGCGCGCGCACCTCGCGGATCGCGGTCTCGATCTGCGCCGGCTCCATCATTCCGCAGGCGAGCGACCCCAGCCCGCCGGCCTCGCTCACCGCCGCCACGAGTTGCGGCGTGCTCACGCCGGCCATGGGCGCACCGACGATGGGCAGGCGCACGCCCAGCAGGCCCGTGAGCGCCGCCGCACGCGCGCGCAGTTCGGCGGCGAGCGTCATGCGCGCAGCCTCGCAAAGGCAGGGCGGGCTTGCTTCACGCGGCGCTCAGTTCTGCCGCACCAGCTGGCCGCCGGTGCACATCAGGCAGGCGGCCACGATGTCGTCTTCGCGGTTGATCGTGAACTGGCCGTCCTTGTCGATCACGAGCTTGAGGAAGTCGAGCAGGTTGCGCGCGTACAGCGCCGAGGCGTCGGTGGGCACCAGGGCCGGCAGGTTGGGCTGGCCGATGATCTTCACACCGTGCTTGATCACGGTCTTGCCCAGTTCCGAGCAGGCGCAGTTGCCGCCCTGCTCGGCCGCCATGTCGAGGATCACCGAGCCGGGCTTCATGCTCTTGACCATCTCTTCGGTCACCAGCACCGGCGCCTTGCGGCCGGGGATCAGCGCGGTGGTGATCACCACGTCGGCGGCGGCGATGCGCTTGGCCACCTCGGCGGCCTGGCGCTGCATCCAGCTCGCGGGCATGGGGCGGGCGTAGCCGCCCACGCCGGCGGCGGCCTCGCGCTCCTCGTCGGTCTCGTAGGGCACGTCGATGAACTTGGCGCCGAGCGACTCGATCTGCTCCTTCACCGCGGGGCGCACGTCGCTCGCCTCGATCACCGCGCCCAGGCGCTTGGCGGTGGCAATGGCCTGCAGGCCGGCCACCCCCGCGCCCAGGATCACCACCCGCGCGGCCTTCACGGTGCCGGCGGCGGTCATCAGCATGGGCATGAAGCGGCCATAGGTGTCGGCGGCCAGCAGCACGGCCTTGTAGCCCGCCACGTTGGCCTGCGACGAGAGCACGTCCAGGCTCTGCGCGCGCGAGGTGCGCGGCGCGGCCTCGAGCGCGAAGGCGGTGAGGCCGGCGCCGTTCATGGCCGCCAGGCCCTCGTTGTTGAAGGGCTCGAGCATGCCCACCAGCACCGCGCCGGACTTCATCTGCGGCAGTTCGGCGGCCGAGGGCCGGCGCACCTTGAGCACCAGTTCGGCGCCCAACGCGGCGGTGGCGTCGACGATCTGCGCGCCCGCGGCGGCGTAGGCCTCGTCGGGGTAGGCCGCGGCCACGCCGGCGCCGGATTGCACCAGCACCTCGTGCTTGGCGGTGGTGAGCTTCTTGACGGTCTCGGGCGTCGCGGCGACGCGCGTTTCCCCTGCCTGGGTCTCGGCCGGCACTCCGATGCGCATGGATTCCCCCCGTGTGTCCTGGCCGGCGGGGCATGCGGCCCCAGCCGGTAAAATTGCGGCCTAGCTTAAGCGAAAACCCGCGACCACCCCGCCGCCGCGAGCGGTGCGCTTGATCCACACCCCCCAACATGTCCTCCAGCGTCTGGAAGCCCTCGGTCACCGTGGCCGCCGTCATCGAGCGCCACGGCCGCTTCCTGCTGGTCGAGGAAGAGACCTCGCACGGCCTGCGCCTGAACCAGCCCGCGGGCCACCTGGAGCCGGCCGAGACCCTGCTGCAGGCCGTGGTGCGCGAGACCCTGGAAGAGACCACCCACGCCTTCACGCCCACCGCGCTGCTGGGCGTCTACATGGGCCGGGGCAACGGCAGCCGCCGCGGCGAGGGCCCGATCACCTACCTGCGCTTTGCCTACACCGGCGAACTGGGCGAGGAGGTGCCGGGACGCCGCCTGGACGCCGAGATCGTGCGCACCCTGTGGCTCACGCCCGAGGAAATCCGCGCCCGGCTCGCCATGCACCGCAGCCCGCTGGTGATGAAGTGCGTGGACGACCACCTGGGCGGCCAGCGCTACCCGCTCGACGTGGTGTGGACCCACCCGAGCGTCGCCCGATGACGCGCAGCCGGGTGGTGGTGGGCCTGTCGGGCGGGGTCGATTCCGCGGTGAGCGCCTGGCTGCTCAAGCAGCAGGGCCATGAGGTCGTGGGCCTGTTCATGAAGAACTGGGAAGACGACGACGATGACGAGTACTGCTCCACGCGCCAGGACCTGATCGACGCCGCCGCCGTGGCCGACGTGATCGGCATCGAGCTCGAGGCCGTGAACTTCGCCGCCGAGTACAAGGACCGCGTGTTCGCCGACTTCCTGCGCGAGTACGGCGCCGGCCGCACGCCCAACCCCGACGTGCTGTGCAACGCCGAGATCAAGTTCAAGGCCTTCCTGGACCACGCCATGAGCCTGGGCGCGGAGCACATCGCCAC
>DAOTEJ010000042.1:0-21206 GCA_035454085.1 Burkholderiaceae bacterium
AGCCGCGAGCGTTCGCCGCGCTGCAAGGTCACGTGGCCGGCGTGCGGCCAGCCCTTGAATCGGTCGACCACGTAGGTCAGGCCCGACGAGCCCTCCGTCAGGTAGGGCGTGTCGATCTGCGCGATGTTGCCCAGGCACACCACCTTGGTGCCGGGGCCGGCGCGGGTGATGAGCGTCTTCATCTGCTTGGGCGTGAGGTTCTGCGCCTCGTCGATGATCAGGTACTTGTTCAGGAAGGTCCGGCCGCGCATGAAGTTCATGCTCTTGATGCGGATCCGGCTCCTGATCAAATCGTTGGCGGCGCTGCGCCCCCACTCGCCCGCGGCGTCGTCGGAGCGGTTGAGCACCTCCAGGTTGTCCTCGAACGCCCCCATCCACGGGGCCATCTTTTCTTCCTCCGTGCCTGGCAGGAAGCCGATGTCCTCGCCCACCGGCACCGTGGCGCGGGTGACGATGATCTCCGAGTAGCGGCGCGTCTCGAGTGTCTGCGCGAGGCCCGCGGCCAGTGCGATCAGCGTCTTGCCGGTGCCCGCCTGGCCGATCAGGCTGACGAAGTCGCACTCCGGATCCATCAGCAGGTTGAGCGCGAAGCTCTGCTCGCGGTTGCGCGCGGTGATGCCCCACACGGCATGCTTGGCGTGACCGTAGTCGCGCAGGACCATGAGCGTGGCGGTCTTGCCGCGCACCTCCTTGACCTGGGCATGAAAGGGCGTGGGCCCGTCCAGGTACACGAACTGGTTGACGAGCATGTCCCCGACCACCGGCCCGGCAAGGCGGTACCAGGTGTGTCCGCCCTGCTGCCAACTCTCCATGCCTTTGCCGTGCTTGTCCCAGAAGTTGGCGGGTAGGGCCAGCACGCCGGTGTACAGGACGTCGGTGTCCTCGAGCACCTTGTCGTTGAAGTAGTCCTCGGCGGGCAGGCCCAGCACGCGCGCCTTGACGCGCATGTTGATGTCCTTGGACACGAGCACCACCTCGCGCGCCGGTTGGCTGTCCTGCAGGGCGCGCACCACGCCCAGGATCTGGTTGTCGGCCTTGCCGGCGGGCAGCGAAGAGGGCAGGGCGTTGGCCACCGCCTGGGTCTGGAAGTAAAGGCGCCCGCGCGCCTCGCGATTGCCCAGCCCGTCGAGCGGGATGCCCTGCTCGATCGGCGTCTTGCACGCCGCTACCAGGGCGTCGAGGGTGCGGCTGACCTGGCGCGCGCTGCGCGCCACCTCGCTCATGCCCTTCTTGTGGGCGTCGAGTTCCTCCAGCGTCATCATCGGCAGGAGCACGTCGTGCTCCTCGAAGCGGAACAGGCTGGTGGAGTCGTGCATCATCACGTTGGTGTCGAGCACGAAGAGCTTGGCCGGGCCTGCCTCGGTCTTGCGCTTGCCGTTGCCGCGCGGCTTGGTGTCCACCACCTTGAGCGCGGCCTTGGCCAGTGGCGGGGCAGACGGCTCGGGCGCGCGCGCCGCGGGCGCGGGGGCCGGCTCAGGTGCCGGGGCAGGGCGTGCGCGGGAGGTGGCCATCTCGCCTGGCAGGGGAAGGAGAACGGCGCCAGGCTTGGTCGGAGCTTTCGGCAGTGGCATCAGGGCAACCCGAGTAGGAGGGGCGCCCCGCCGCGAAACACGGTGTGCTGCGTGCTTCGCGCCATCAAGGAGCAGATCTCCCGCGTCGGGCTGCGGGGCGCCGGACTACCGGGCCGCACACGACGCTGCGTGGGGATCTGTCCACCAGTGAACCGCAATGTCTCAGGCGAGTTCCTTCACCGCCGCGAGGACCTCGTCGACGTGGCCCGGCACCTTCACGCCACGCCACTCGCGCGCGAGCCTGCCCGCCGCATCGATCAGGAAGGTGCTGCGCTCGATGCCGCGCACCTGCTTGCCATACATGTTCTTGAGCTTCATCACGCCGAACAGTTCGCAAACGAGCTCGTCGGGGTCGGAGATCAATTCGAAGGGGAATCCCATCTTGGCCTTGAAGTTCTCGTGCGACTTGAGGCTGTCGCGCGAGACCCCCACCACCGTGGCGCCGGCGCGGCGGAACTTGTCGTGCGCAGCGGCGAAGTCGGCGCCCTCGGTGGTGCAGCCCGGCGTGTTGTCCTTGGGATAGAAGTAGAGCACCAGCTTGGAGCCGCGCAGTGCAGCGAGGTGGAACTCGCCTGCGGTGGCGGCGGCCCGGAAGTCGGGCACGGTCTTGCCGAGGGTGACGCTCATCGGGCCGGCTCTCTCAGGTCTCGACCAGGACAGCCGCGGCCACGCGGCGGCCTTCGGCCATCAGGATGTTGTAGGTCCGGCAGGCGGCGGCCGAGTCCATCGCCTCCACCCCCAGCCCCGCGTCTGCAAGGGGCCGGACGAGTTGCGGCTGCGGGAAGCGCTGGCGGCGCCCGGTGCCCAGGAGCACGAGTTCTGGCGCCCAGGGCAGCAGGGCGGCGAAGTGGCGGGGTTCGAGCGCATCGAAATCCGCGACGGGCCAGGGTTCAAGCCGGTCGGGCATCAGCAGCAGATGGCCGGTGTGGCGTTCCTTGTTGACTTCGATGTAACCGGGACCGTAGGCGGTCACGGTGTTCTGGGCAGAGGTCTGGTCCGCGTGAAGTTTCAAGTCGCCTCCGGCTCACCTCCGGGCTCACCTGGCACGCGCCAAGGCAGGAGATGGCTTTCGGGTAAATTATAGGCACACCCCGCAGTGCACAAGCGAGGTGCGCCGGCGCAGAAATTGGCGCGCCCGCAACAACCCGAGACCCCGGAGTCGTCATGGTCGAATTTCCGCGCATCAAGCGCCTGCCGCCCTACGTGTTCAACATCACGGGCGAACTCAAGATGGCAGCCCGCCGGCGCGGCGAGGACATCATCGACATGAGCATGGGCAACCCCGACGGGCCCACGCCTGCGCACATCGTCGACAAGCTCGTCGAGGTGGCCAGCCGCGAGGACACCCACGGCTACTCCGTGTCGAAGGGCATCCCCCGTCTGCGTCGCGCGATCACCCAGTGGTACAAGACCCGCTACGGGGTCGAGTTCGACCCGGACGCCGAGGCCATCGTCACGATCGGCTCGAAGGAGGGCCTCGCGCACCTGATGCTCGCCACGCTCGAGCGCGGCGACACGGTGCTGGTGCCCAACCCCAGCTACCCGATCCACATCTACGGCGCGATCATCGCCGGGGCCGACATCCGCTCGGTGCGCATGACCCCCGGTGTGGACTTCTTCGCCGAGCTCGAGCGCGCGATCCGCGAGTCGACGCCCAAGCCCAAGATGATGATCATGGGCTTTCCCAGCAACCCCACGGCGCAGTGCGTGGACCTGGCCTTTCATGAGCGCGTGGTGGCGCTGGCCCGGCAGTACGGCATCTACGTGGTGCACGACCTGGCGTACGCGGACATCACCTTCGACGGCTACAAGGCGCCCTCGATCATGCAGGTGCCGGGCGCGCGCGACGTGGCGGTCGAGTTCTTCACCATGAGCAAGAGCTACAACATGGCCGGCTGGCGCATCGGCTTCATGGTGGGCAACAAGGACCTGGTGTCGGCGCTCGCGCGCATCAAGAGCTACCACGACTACGGCACGTACACGCCGATCCAGGTGGCGGCCATCCAGGCGCTGGAAGGCCCCCAGGACTGCGTCGAGAAAGTGCGCGTCGAGTACCAGAAGCGCCGCGACGTGCTCGTCAAGGGCCTGCACGAGGCCGGCTGGATGGTCGAGGTGCCCAAGGCCTCGATGTACATCTGGGCCGAGATCCCCGCGCCCTACAAGTCGCTGGGCTCCCTCGAGTTCGCGAAGAAGCTGCTCGCTGATGCCAAGGTGGCGGTGTCTCCGGGCATCGGCTTTGGCGACTACGGCGACGATCACGTGCGCTTCGCGCTGATCGAGAACGAGCACCGCATCCGTCAGGCGGTGCGCGGCATCAAGGACATGTTCCGCAAGGACGGGCTGCTCGCGCCGCGCGCGCCCGAGCCCAAGGAACCCAAGGGAGAGAAGGCCGCCGCCTGACACTCCTCGGGCCGCTCGCGCGGCCCGTTTCGCTTTTCCGGACAGCACATGAATCCGATCAAGATCGGCCTTGCCGGCTTCGGCACGGTAGGGCGCGGCACCTTCGAGGTGCTGGCGCGCAATCAGGAGGAAATCCGGCGTCGCGCCGGCCGCGGCATCGAGGTCGCCGCGGTTGCGGTGCGCGACGTGGCCCGGGCGCGCGCGGCCTTGCCCGCGGCCGTGCGGGTGAGCGGCGACTGCATGGACCTGGTACGCGATCCCGAGATCGACATCGTGGTCGAGGTCATGGGCGGCACCGAGCCCGCGCGCTCGCTGGCGCTCGCCGCCATCGCGGCGGGCAAGCACGTGGTCACCGCCAACAAGGCGCTGCTCGCCACCCACGGCAACCAGATCTTCGCCGCCGCCCAGCGGGCCGGCGTGATGGTCGCCTTCGAGGCGGCGGTGGCGGGCGGCATCCCCATCATCAAGGCGCTGCGCGAGGGGCTCACCGCCAACCGCATCGAGTGGGTGGTGGGGATCATCAACGGCACGAGCAACTTCATCCTATCCGAGATGCGCGGCCGCGGCCTGCCCTTCGCCACGGTGCTGGCCGAGGCCCAGCGCCTGGGCTATGCCGAGGCCGACCCCACCTTCGACATCGAAGGCGTGGACGCCGCGCACAAGCTCACGCTGCTGTCGTCGATCGCCTTCGGCGTGCCGATCAATTTCGCAGCCGCCCACGTCGAGGGCATCAGCCGGCTGGCTGCCGAGGACATCAAGTACGCCGAGCAGCTCGGCTACCGCATCAAGCTGCTGGGCATCACCAAGCGCACCGGGCAGGGCATCGAGCTGCGCGTGCACCCCACGCTCGTGCCGATGCGCCGGCTGATCGCCAACGTCGAGGGCGCGATGAACGCCGTCATGATCAAGGGCGATGCGGTCGGCACCACTCTCTACTACGGCCCGGGCGCGGGCGCCGAGCCCACGGCCTCGAGCGTGATCGCCGACCTGGTCGACGTGACCCGCATGCACACCGCGGACCCGGAGCACCGCGTGCCGCATCTGGCCTTCCAGGCCGACGCGATGGCCGACACGCCGTGGCTGGCAATGGACCAGACCGTGTGCTCCTACTACTTCCGCATGCGCGTCGAAGACCGGCCCGGCGTGCTCGCCGACATCGCGCGCATCCTGGCCGACTCGAACATCTCGATCGATGCGCTGATCCAGCGCGAGCCCAGCGAGGGCGAGAACCAGACCGACGTGATCCTGCTCACGCACGAGGCGCGCGAGGCCGACGTCGATGCGGCGATCGCCCGCGTCGAGGCCTTGTCCACCGTGGCCGCACCGGTGGTGCGCCTGCGCAAGGAAGAGCTCGCCTGATGGACTACGTCTCGACCCGCGGGCTGGCGCCCGCGCAGCGCTACACCGACATCCTGCTCGCCGGCCTCGCGCCCGATGGCGGGCTCTACCTGCCGCAGTCCTACCCGCAGATCACGGCGGGCGAGCTCGAGGCCTGGCGCGCGCTGAGCTACGCGCAACTCGCCACCGAGATCCTCGCGCGCTTCGCCACGGACCTGCCGCGCGAGCTGATCGCGCGCCTGTGCGCGCAGACCTATACCGCGCAGACCTACGGCTACGGGCGCGCCGACAGCGATGCCGGGCAGATCACGCCCGTGCGCTGGCTCGACGACGAGCTCGGGATCCTGGAGCTCTCGAACGGGCCCACGCTCGCCTTCAAGGACATGGCGATGCAGTTGCTCGGCGCGCAGTTCGAGCACGTGCTGGCGGCGCGGGGCCAGCGCCTCAACATTCTGGGCGCCACCTCGGGCGACACCGGCTCGGCCGCGGAGTACGCGATGCGTGCCCGCGCCGGCGTCCAGGTCTTCATGCTCTCGCCCGCCGAGCGCATGAGCGCCTTCCAGCGCGCGCAGATGTACTCGCTCACCGATCCCAACATCCACAACCTCGCCGTCGCGGGCAGCTTCGACGACGCGCAGGACATCGTGAAGGCGGTGTCGAACGACCTGGCCTTCAAGGCCGAGCACGCGATCGGCACCGTCAACTCGATCAACTGGGCGCGCATCGCCGCCCAGGTGGTGTACTACTTCAAGGGCTGGCTCGCGGCGAGCCGCGGAGCCGACGAGGAAGTCGCCTTCGCGGTGCCCTCGGGCAACTTCGGCAACGTGCTCGCGGGCTGGATCGCGCGCAGCATGGGCCTGCCGATCGCCCGGCTGATCGTGGCCACCAACGAGAACGACGTGCTCGACGAGTTCTTCCGCAGCGGGCGCTACCGGGTGCGCGGTTCGGCCGACACCTTCGTCACCAGCAGCCCGTCGATGGACATTTCCAAGGCCTCCAACTTCGAGCGCTACGTGTTCGACATGCTGGGGCGCGACCCCGGCGCGCTGCGCGCACTGTGGGCCGGGCTCGAGACGCGCGGCGAGTTCGACCTGTCGGGCAGCCCCGCGTGGGCGCGGGTGCAGGCCTCGGGCTTCGTCTCGGGGCGCAGCACGCACGGCGAGCGCCTCGCGACGATCCGCGCGATCTACGACGAGCACGGACTGATCGTCGATCCCCACACGGCCGACGGCATCAAGGTGGCGCGCGACTGGCACTCGAGCGGCACCCGCACCCTGTGCCTCGAGACCGCGCTGCCCGCCAAGTTCGCCGACACGATCCGCGAGGCCATCGGTCGCGAACCCGAGGTCCCGGCCGCCTACGCCGACCTGCTCGCGCGCCCGCAGCGCTGCGAGCGCCTGCCAGCCGACGCCGCGCGCGTGAAGGACTACCTGGCCCGGCACGCTGCCTGAGGGGCGCCGCGGGTCACGCGCATGACTGCGCGCCGCTAACATCCGGACCTGGTTCGAACAGCGATACTCAATTGAAGGCCATCGGGTTCATCGGATACTCCAACTCCGGCAAGACCACCCTGATCGAGCGGCTCATCCCGTTGCTGCGGGCGCAGGGTCTGGCGGTCTCGGCCGTGAAGAACGCGCACCACGGCTTCGACATGGACCGTCCGGGCAAGGACTCTTTCCGCTACCGCGAGGCCGGCGCCGGCCAGGTGCTGATCGCCACGGGCCAGCGCTGGGCCCTGCTCACCGAGACGCCTCGTCAGGCCGCTCCGCTCGAAGTGCTGCTCGCGCGCCTCGACCCCTGCGACCTGGTGCTGGTCGAAGGGTTCAAGAGCGAGGGCGCAATCGCGCGCATCGAGGTACGCCGGGCGGGGCAGAGCGAGCCGCCGATCTTCCCGCAAGACGCCAGGGTGGTGGCGGTGGCGAGCGACGGGGCGATCGACACGACGCTGCCGGTGCTCGACCTCAACGACCCGCCGGCCGTCGCCCGCTTCATCCTCAACATCACGGGGCTGGCGCAATGCTGAGCGTCGAACAGGCCCTGGAGCAGATCCTGGCGCAGGTGGCGTCCATCACCGCCACCGAGCGCGTGTCGACGTTTGCGGCCAGCGGCCGGACGCTGGCCCGCGATCTCGTGTCCGGGATGGACGTGCCACCGCAAGACAATTCCCAGATGGACGGCTACGCAGTGCGCGCGGCCGACGCGGCCGCCGTGCCGGCCCGGCTGCCGGTTGCCCAGCGCATTGCCGCGGGCCAGGTGGGCGAGCCGCTCGCCCCGGGCACGGCGGCGCGCATCTTCACGGGCGCCGCGGTGCCGACCGGAGCGGACGCCGTGGTTCCGCAGGAGGCGGCCGATGCGGGCGCGGGCGAGGTCACGCTGCGCGAGGCGCCGCGTCACGGGGCGTGGATCCGCCGAGCGGGCTGCGACATCGGGCGCGGCGCCACGGTGCTCGCGGCCGGCACGCGGCTGCGTCCTCAGGACGCCGGGCTCGCGGCCTCGATCGGCGTGGCCGAGCTCGAGGTCGTGCGCCGTGTGCGCGTGGCGCTGTTTTCCACGGGCGACGAGCTCGTGATGCCTGGCGAGCCCCTGCCGCCGGGCCGCATCTACAACTCCAATCGCTTCCTGCTGCGCGGCCTGATCGAGCGGCTGGGCGGCGAGGTGCTGGACCTGGGCATCGTGCCCGACTCCCGCGCTGCCACCGTCGCGGCCTTCGAGCGCGCGGCGGCGGCTGCGGACCTTGTCCTGAGCTCGGGCGGCGTGTCGGTGGGCGAAGAAGATCACGTCAAGCCGGCGGTCGAGTCACTCGGGCGCCTCGCGCTGTGGCAGATCGCCATGAAACCGGGCAAGCCGCTCGCCTTCGGGCAGGTGCATGGCGTGCCCTTCATCGGCCTGCCGGGCAATCCGGTGTCGAGTTTCGTCACCTTTGTTCTGTTTGCGCGGCCGGCGCTTGTGCGTCTGCAGGGCGCGGCCGCGCACGCAGTCGAGCCGCTCGCATTGAGGGCGGATTTCGATTGGCCGCGTGCCGATGCGCGCCGCGAGTTCCTGCGCGTGCGGCGCAACGCCTCGGGCGGGCTGGATCTGTTCCCCAACCAGAACTCGGCGGTGCTCACTTCCTGCGTGTGGGCCGACGGCCTGGTGGACAATCCCTCCGGCACGCTGATCGCCCGCGGCGACATGGTGCGCTACCTCCCGTTTGCGGAGCTGCTGGCATGAACTTGCAGGTGCTGTACTTCGCCGCCCTGCGCGAGCGCGTGGGCCGTGCGTCCGAGCGCGTCGATGTGCCCGCCGGCGTGGCCACGGTGGGCGAGCTGCGCGCCTGGCTGGTGGCGCGCGGCGAGCCCTGGGCCAGCGCCTTCGCCGAGACACTGCGCCTGCGCGCCGCGGTGGATCAGGCCATGGCGCGCGACGACACAGCGCTGGCCGAAGGCGCCGAGGTGGCGTTCTTTCCCCCTGTGACGGGCGGCTAGGAGGGCGCATGGCCGTACGCGTGCAGACCGAGGACTTCGACGTGGGCGCCGAGATCCGCCGCCTGCGCGAATCGCAGCCCGGGGTCGGCGCGGTGGCCGCCTTCGTGGGCGTGGTGCGCGACCTCAACGAAGGCGAGGGCGTGGCGAGCATGACGCTCGAGCACTATCCCGGCATGACCGAGCGCGCCCTCGAGCAGATCGAGCATCGCGCCCGCAGCCGCTGGAACGTGGCCGAGATCCTGGTGATCCATCGCGTGGGCGAATTGCAGCCCACCGATCAGATCGTGCTCGTGGTGGTCACCAGCCGGCATCGCGGCGAGGCCTTCGCCGCCTGCGAGTTCGTGATGGACTATCTCAAGACCGAGGCGCCGTTCTGGAAGAAGGAACTCACGCCCGAGGGCAGCCGTTGGGTCGATGCGCGCGAGGCCGATGACGCCGCTCGCAGCCGCTGGGAGCAGGGCGCGTGACCCGCGACGGACCGCTGTGGCTGGTGCTGACAGCCGTTGGTGCTGGCGCGGCGGTGGGTGCCTGGGCGCGTTGGGCGCTGTCGTACTGGCTCAATCCGCGGCTGGCGCACCTGCCCCTGGGCACGCTGGCGGCCAATCTGATCGGCGCCTACTGCATCGGGCTGGCGCTGGCCTGGTTCACGCTCCAGCCCGCGCTGCCACCGGCAGTGCGCCTGCTGCTCGTCACCGGGCTGCTGGGCGGGCTCACCACCTTCTCGACCTTCTCGGCCGAGAACGTCACCTTGCTCGAGCAAGGCCTGTGGGGCGCTGCCGCGCTGCACATCGCGGCTCATCTGGGGGGCTCGCTGCTGGCCACCGCCTTGGGGCTGGCTAGCGGGCGGCTGCTGCTGCTGGGCTAGGCGGGTGCCGGTGGCTGCCTGCGCGGGCCGCGGCGAGCAAGGGGGCTGCGGAGCTTGACCGCAGCTTTTCCCGGGGCCTATATTACTGACCGGTTAGTCATTAATCGGTTGCCCCATGCCGCGCGCATCTTTTCTCCCTCTGCTCCTCCCGATCGCGCTGCTCGCCGCGTGTGGCAAGGCGGGGCCGCCTGCCGACGACATTCGGCCGGTGCGCGTGATGACCGTGAAGCTCTCTGACGGCGCCGCCATGGCTGAACTCGCCGGCGAGGTCCGGCCACGCGTGGAGACGCGCGCCGGCTTCCAGGTCCCGGGGCGCATCGTCAGCCGCAAGGTCGAAGTGGGGCAGGAAGTGCGCGCCGGCGCGCCGCTGGCCCAGCTCGATGCAGCGGACTTCCGCCTCGGGCTCGAGGCCGCTCAGGCGCAATTGACCGCCGCGCAGGTGGACCGCGACCAGCAGCGCGCCGACTACCAGCGCTTCGTGGAGCTTCAGGCCAAGGGCTTCATCAGCCAGGCTGATCTCGACCGTCGCAAGGCGGCGCTGGACGCGGCCGAGGCGCGCTACACGCAGGCCGCCGCCTCGAGCCGGGTGAGCGGCAACCAGGCCGAGTACACGACCCTGCGCGCGCCCCACGACGCCGTGGTGGCTGGGGTGGACGCCGAGGTCGGCCAGGTCGTCTCGGCCGGACAGTCGGTGGTGCGGCTCGCGCGCACCGGAGAGAAAGAGGTAGCCATCGGTGTGCCCGAGACCCAGCTCGCCCTGGTGCAGCCGGGCAAGGAGGTGCAGGTGCGCTTCTGGTCGGGCGGACAGGCGCGCGGCCGCGTGCGCGAGATCGCGCCGGTGGCCGATCCCGCCACTCGCACCTACCCCGCCCGCGTGAGCCTCATCGACCCGCCCGCCGGCACTGCGCTGGGCATGACCGCCACCGTGGTGTTGCGCTCGCCGGTGCAGCAGGCGCTGCTGATTCCTCTGCAGGCGGTGCTGCTCGAAGGCGCCACGCCCCAGGTCTGGATCTACGACCAGGGCAGCGTGCGGCGCCAGCCCGTGGAGGTGGGCGGTGTCGCGGGCAACGAACTCGTCGTCAAGCAGGGCCTGAAGTCGGGTGACCAGGTCGTGACCGCCGGAGTCCACCTGCTCAAGGATGGGCAGAAGGTGCGCCCGATCGGCGATGCACTGCCCGCGCTGCCCGCCGCGCCGACGGCGCCGAGCGCCGGGGCGCGCAATGGCTGAGTCGCGCGCGCGCTTCAACCTCTCGGCCTGGGCGCTGGCGCATGAGCCGCTCATGCGCTACCTCATGGTCGTGCTGCTGATTGGCGGCGCCATTGCCTTCACCGCGCTCGGCCAGGACGAGGATCCGCCCTACACCTTCAGGGCGATGGTCGTGCGCACCTACTGGCCGGGCGCCACCGCGCAGCAGATGGCGCAACAGGTGGCCGACAAGATCGAGAAGAAGCTGCAGGAGACGCCCTACGTCGACAAGCTGCGCTCCTACTCCAAGCCGGGCGAGAGCTTCGTGTTCGTGATCCTCAAGGATTCCTCGCCGCCGCGCGAGATCCCCGGCATCTGGTACCAGGTGCGCAAGAAGATCGGCGACATCCGCAGCACGCTGCCGCCGGGCGTGATCGGGCCGTTCTTCAACGACGAGTTCGGCGACGTCTACGGCGTGATCTTCGCGCTGTCGACCGACGGCTTCACGTATCGCGAGCTCAAGGACCACGCGGAGAGCGTGCGCCAGATCCTGCTCAAGGTGCCCGACGTGGCCAAGGTGGACCTCTTCGGGGTGCAGGACGAGAAGGTCTATGTGGAGGTGTCGCACCAGAAGCTCGCGCAGCTTGGACTGGACGTGAACCAGCTTGCCGCCCAGATCAATGCGCAAAACGCGGTCGAGGGCGCGGGCGTGGTCGTGCTGCCCACCGACAACGTGCAGGTGCGCATCTCGGGCGAGTTGCGCAACCTCAAGGACCTCGAGGCCCTGCCGATTCGCGCCAACGGCCTGAGCTACCGCCTCGGCGACATCGCCAAAGTCACGCGCGGCTACGTCGACCCGCCGCGCGACAAGATGCGTGCCGGCGCCGCCGGGCAGCCCGGCCGCGAGGTGATCGGCATCGGCGTGTCGATGGCCAAGGGCGGCGACATCGTCGCCCTCGGCAAGCGCCTGGCGGCGGCCGAGGAGCGCATCGAGGCCAACCTGCCGGTGGGCATCAGCATGAGCAAGGTGGCCGATCAGCCGCGCGCGGTGCGCACCTCGGTCAACGAGTTCCTCAAGGTGCTGGCCGAGGCGCTGGTGATCGTGCTGGGGGTGAGCTTCGTGGCCCTGGGCCTGCACACCCGGCCCTTCCGGATCGATGCGCGGCCGGGCCTGGTGGTGCTGCTGCAGATCCCGCTCGTGCTGGCGATCACGTTCCTGGCGATGTGGATCCTCGGCATCAACCTGCACAAGATCTCGCTCGGCGCGCTGATCATCGCTCTCGGGCTGCTGGTGGACGACGCGATCATCGCGGTCGAGATGATGGTGCGCAAGATGGAGGAGGGCTACTCGCGCGCGGCGGCCGTGACCTACATGTACGAGACCAGCGCCTATCCCATGCTCACCGGCACGCTGATCACCGCAGCGGGCTTCCTGCCGATCGCGCTGGCCAAGAGCGGCGCCGGCGAATACACCTTCTCGATCTTCGCCGTCACCGCGCTGGCGCTGGTGATCTCGTGGTTCGTGGCCGTGCTGTTCGTGCCGCTGCTGGGCGTGTGGCTGCTGCGCGTCAAGCCGCGGGCCGGCGCCGACGGCGCGCACGAGCTCTTCGACACGCCTTTTTACCAGCGCTTCCGCGCGCTGGTGGCCTGGTGCCTGGATTGGCGCAAGACGGTGCTGGCGCTGACGCTGGCGGCCCTGGCGCTCGCGGTCTTCGGCTTTCGCTACATCGAGCAGCAGTTCTTCCCGGACTCCAGTCGCCTGGAGGTCGTGGTCGACCTCTGGCTGCCCGAGGGATCGAGCCTGCAGGCCACCGAGGCCGAGGCGAAGAGGTTCGAGGAGTGGCTCGCCGCTCAGCCCGAGGTCGACTACTTCGTGACCTACGTGGGCACCGGGGCGCCGCGTTTCTATCTGCCGCTCGACCAGCAGTTCAACAACACCAACCTCGCGCAACTGGTGATCGCGCCGCGCGACCTCAAGGCTCGCAACGCGCTGCGCCTGCGCATCCAGGCGCTGTTCCGCGAGGACTTTCCCAACCTGCGCGGGCGGGTGAAGCTGCTGCCCAACGGGCCGCCCGTGCCCTACCCGGTGCAGTTCCGCGTGCAGGGGCCGGACTTCGCCGCGGTGCGCGCCATCGCCGACGAGGTCAAGCGCGTGGTGCGCGCCAATCCGAACACGGTGGGCGTCAACGACAACTG
The DNA here is from genome assembly GCA_035454085.1 of Burkholderiaceae bacterium. Lineage (GTDB taxonomy): Bacteria > Pseudomonadota > Gammaproteobacteria > Burkholderiales > Burkholderiaceae_F > DAOTEJ01. The sequence continues at coordinate 13,021 of DAOTEJ010000042.1, forward strand.
GAACGAGAACGTCAAGGCCTTGAAGCTCACCCTCGACCAGGACCGGGCGCGCGCCCTGGGCGTGTCGACGCAGGTGATCGCCCGCGCGGCGCAGACGGTGCTGACCGGCACGCCGATCGCGCAGCAGCGCGAAGGCGACCAGCTCATCGACATCGTCCTGCGCCAGCCGCACGAGGAGCGCGCGGTGCTGTCGCGCCTGGCCGATGCCAACGTGCCCACGGCCAGCGGCCGCGCCGTGCCCCTGTCGCAGCTCGTGAAGGTGGACTTCGCCTGGGAGCCCGGCGTGATCTGGCGCGAGAACCGCGACTACGCGATCACCGTGCAGGGCGAGGTGCGAGACGGCATCCAGGGCCAGACCGTGAGCAGCCAGATCGATCCCGAGCTCGCCGCGCTGCGCGCCAAGCTGCCGCCCGACTACCGCATCACGCTGGCCGGAGCGGCGGAGGAGTCGGCCAAGGCGGGCGGGGCCATCCTCGCCAACGTGCCGCTGATGCTGTTCATCGTGTTCACGCTGCTCATGCTCCAGCTGCATTCCTTCTCGCGCTCGATGATGGTGTTCCTGACCGGTCCGCTGGGCATCATCGGCGCGGCCATGGCGCTGCTCGCTTTCCGCGCGCCCTTCGGCTTTGTCGCGCAGCTGGGCGTGATCGCACTGTTCGGGATGATCATCCGTAACTCGGTGATCCTGGTCGACCAGATCGAGCGCGACCGCGCCGCGGGGCTGGCGGCCTGGGACGCGATCATCGAGGCCTGCGTGCGCCGCTTCCGGCCCATCATGCTGACCGCGGCGGCGGCGGTGCTGGCCATGATTCCGCTGTCCCGCTCGGTGTTCTGGGGGCCGATGGCCCTGGCCATCATGGGCGGCCTGATGGTGGCCACTGCCCTGACCCTGCTGTCGCTGCCTGCCCTTTACGCGACCTGGTTCCGGGTGCGGCGCGCCGCCAGCTGAGGCCGCGCGGTGCCCTCAATTGCAGGCGCTGCGGGGAGCAGGGCGCTCCGCAAGCGCCTTTTGCGGAGTCCGCCAGCCATTTTGGGAAACCGATTTGGAAACCCCGCCATTGACCCCCGCCACGTTAACTGGCCTAATTTGGGTGACGCGGACCGCGTTCTCGGATAACAGGGGATCAGACGATGGCACAAAACATTCAGGACTTGCTGGCTCAACGCGAAGCGCTGGACAAGAAGATTGCCGATGCGCGCAAGGAAGAACGCGCGGCGGCTATCGCCACGGTGCGTTCGCTGGTGGCGGAATTCAAGCTCACGGCAGCCGACGCCGGGTTTGACAAGCGTCGGCGCGGAAGCGGCCCGGGCACCGGCACCGTCAAGCCCAAGTTTCGCGGCCCGGGCGGCGAGACCTGGGCCGGCCGGGGGCGCAAGCCCAAGTGGCTGGAAAAGGCCCTGGCCGCCGGACGCAGCCTCGAGGAATTCCGCATCTGAGCGTGAGCGGCAGCGATCCCAAAAAAGGGCCGCATGTGCGGCCCTTTTTGCGTCCGGTGATCGGCTTGATACCTGGCAGTGCGCCGCGACCCGCGCAATGGCAGGTCAGTCGAAGGCAATCGTATAAACCAGAGTGATCGCGTTGGTGGTGCCCGCACGAGCCACCAGAGAAAGCGATCTGCTCAGCTGGTAGGACAGGGCCAGGGCGTATTCCGCGCCGCTCAGTGCCTGCTCGAACGACAACTGCATCGAATCGTTGATGCGCTTGCTCACGGCCAGCACTTCGGTGCCCACGTCCATGCTGCCGCGCAGGGAGCCCGCAACCGACTCGCGCGGCAGCAGAGAGTTGACGCCCTGGCTGCCGCGCACGGTAATTTCGTCCACGCCCAGGCTGCGCAGCAGATTGGTGGTGGCGGCATCGGTCTGGCGGCCCAGCAGCGCGCTGGCCGCGGTGGCGAGCATGGCGCGGTCCTGTCCGGTCGCATTCGCGGGGCGGCCCAGCACCAGCCAGTTGAGCCTTTCCTGCTCGCTCATCGCTGTGTCGGAATACAGGCGGATCTCCGGTCGGGCGGCCGTGCCGGTGATCGCCACGCCCACTTGCACCGGCAAGGCAGGCCGGATGGCCAGGACGTTGAGCGCGGGATTGTCGAGCGGTCCCTGGAAGGTGACGATGCCGCGCTCGATGTTGAGCCGCTGGCCGTAGGCCGCGAAGACGCCACCCACCGTCTCGACGGTGCCGGTGGCGCGCAGCGGGTTGCCGCCGCCACCGCGCAGCCGCACCTGGCCTTCGAGCCGTGACTCCACGCCCGAGCCGCGCACGTAGAAGCGCGGGCCGAGGCCGGCCTGCACGTCGAGTTGCACGCTCATCGGCGGACGCGCGGCGGCGGTGCGGTCGGCCTCGTTGCGCACCACCACCACATCGTCGGGCAGGCTCGCCTCGCGGCGCATGCCGTCGAAGTCCACGAACGCGCCGTCGGCGGCGAGCCGCGCCTTGAGTTCCGCGCGGCGGTAGTCGTAGAGGGCCAGCTCGGCCGAGCCCGAGGCAACGATCCAGCGCGTTGGCAACTGCAGCACGGGCATGCGCTCCGCGCGCAGTGAAAAGACTCCGGTCCCCGAGTGCAGCGCCAGTCGACCGAAGCCGCTGACGCTGCCCGGGGTCGGCGGCAGGCCCGCCGCGGCACGCGCTTCGGCCGGCGCCACGCGGGGCGCGCCCACGAACGACAGCTTCTGCAGCACCAGCACGCCGTCCTCGAGCGTGACATCGGCGCTTCCGCCCTCGAAGCGCAATCCCTGGTCCACCCAGGCCAGCCGCAGGTCCTCGGCCCGCGCCTGGCCCTGCGCATCGGGATCGTCCGGCGTGCCGCGCACGCGCACCTGTGCGCGCAGACGGCCGTCGATCTGGACGTTGTCGCTGATGATGGGTCCCAGCCAGGCCAGGCTGAGCAAGTCGGCGTCGGCCTCGAGCTCGATCGGGCGTTCGCGTGCGAGGCGCCAGGCCTTCGGGTCGACCCAGGCCGAGAGCTTCGCGCTGGCCTGCCCGAGCGACTGGCCGCGCATCAGAAACTCGGCACGCAACTGGTCGTCGCGCACTCTGGCCTCGAGCCTGAGGTCGCTCAGCCCCACGGGCGTGAGTGCGGCCACGCCAAAGTACAGGTCGCCGGACTCGCGCTCGACGGTGACGTGGCCGTTGAGCTGCGGCGTGGCGGCCAGATCCCACTCGCCGCGCAGGCGCAGGGGCACCCGTCGCTCGGTACGCGCGGCGCGGCGCGCTTCGCGCGCGGAGGGATCGAAGGTCTGCGGGCGCAGCCGCTCGAAGCGGCCCGAGGTGCGCCGCGTCGCGCCCGACTGCTCCCAGCGCGCCGCGATCACGCGCACCCGTGCCAGGCTGAAGTCGAAGGGGCCGGCGGCCAGGCTGGGCGCGCCGGCTGCGCGGGCCGAGTCGGCCGGCACTCCTCGATCCCAGACCAGTTCACCGGGGCGCTCGAGCTTGAAGTCGATGGGCTTGCCGGCTTCGGCGCTGAGCACCTCGCCGCGCCACTGCGGATCCCGCCACGCTCCTCGCACCTGAGCCACGATCGCCTGCTGCTCGCTGGTCAGGCCGGTGAGTTGCAGGCGGTGCTCGGCCAGCCGCCCCTCGGCCGTGATGCGCAGTTGCGGAAAACTCAGCAGGGGCGAGGCGTGAACCAGCTCCTTGACCTGCAACTCGCCGTTGAACTCGGCGTCGGGCTGCCACGCGCCGCGCGCCTGCAGGCTCGCGCTGCCGGCGCGCAGCTCGCCCGGCAGCACGAGATCGCGGGCCGTGGCCTGCACCTCGAAGGCCGGATGGCGCAGCGGGCCGCTGAGCACAGCGTGCGCCTGCAGGCTGCCCCCCACCGCAGGATCGAGCTCGGCGAGCCGTGGCACATCGAGCTCGAGATCGAGCTTGCGTCCGGCGCCCAGTGCGCCGTTTGCGCTCAGCCGGGCCTCGCCCGAGCGCAGGGCGGCGTCGACCTCGAGGGAGTCGCCCTGCACCGCCAGCCTCGCCTGTCCTTCCAGCGGGTGGCCGAGCAGGGTCGAATCGCGCACCGACAGCGAGGCGCGGCCGCCAGGCTGCGCGCCCCAGCGACCATCGACCTCGACCTCGCCGGTCAGGCGCGTGGCCAGCCCGGGGGCGATCTGCGCCAGATCGAGCGCGCGCACTTCTGCGCTGAGTCGCGCGCGGCGCTCGCCGCCGGTCTGCACCTCGCCCTGCACCCGCGCCCAGCCCTGGCCCAGGCGCAGCTCCGAGGGTGCGATCGCCAGGCGCTGGCCCTCGAGGCTCAGGTCGAAGCGCGCCGACAGCGGCAAGCCCTGGGCGTTGGCCAACTCGCCCTCGAATCGGTTGCGTCCCGCGGCCAGGGTGTAGGCCAGCCGTCCGCCGAGCGCAGTGGGCTTGAGCGTCGACCACAGCTGGCGCGCATCCACGCCGCGCAGGCGGGCCTCGACGCTGAGTTGCGTCGCCTGCGACCACGCCACGCTGCCCTGGGCCGAGCCGCCGGCGCCGCGCAGTTCCTCGACCTCGATGTGCAGGCCCTGGGCGCTCCAGCGCAGCATGCCCTTGGCCGAGCGCGCCGGGATGCGGTCGCGGTCCAGCGGCCCGGCGGTGGCGTTGACGAGCTCGATCGGCCCGGACAGCACCAGGCCGTCCTTGCCCTCGGCGGCCTTGAGCACTGCGCGGCCGTCGAGCCTTGCCTGCGGTGCATCGAACCACTCGGCCAGCTCGACGCCGGTGAGGGCCAGGTTCACGCCACCCAGCGGCACGAGCTCGAAGGGCAGGATCTGTGCGTCGAGCGATCCCTGCGCCTGCGCCGCGCGCAGCTGGGCCTGCAGGCGCAGGCGTTCGAGGCTCTCGCTCGCCGTCCACCGGGCGCTTCCCGCGTGGCCGGCCAGCGTGGAGCTGAGCTCGCCCGACAAGGCCAGGGCGTAAGGACGGCGGGCCTCGATGCGGCCCGCGAAGCCGGTGTGCACGCTCTTCCAGCGCGCCTGGCCCGAGGCGAGCTCGATGGCCTGGGCGTCCCAGCGGCCGCTGGCCTGCACCTCGGCCAACACCAGGGGCTCGGACCCGCGCGAGCCCAGCGTCAGTTCGCCCAGACTCAGCCGCGCGAAGCTCAGCTCGAGCGGCAAGGCGAGGCTTGCGGGCGGGTGCGCGGGACCGGGAGTGGCCACCCAATCCACCGCAACGCGGGCCGCGCTCGCGGACTCGAGGTCCACGCGCCCCGTCCAGGGCGCGAACTCGCGGGGGACGACGCGCAGTTGGTCGATCTGCACGCGCCAGTCGTGCGTCTCGACCCCGAGGCGACCGAGGCCGAAGCCCTCGTGCAGCGATCCCTCGACGCGCTCGGCGCGGATCTGTACCCCGGGCAGGGCGAGATCGGCCAGGTGAATCAGTGTCTTGAGGCCGCTGTTGCTGTGTGTCAGCCAGGCCAGGGCGACGGCCACCGCCGCCACGGCGGCCAGGAAAGGCAGCAGCATGCCCAGCGCCGTGCTCCACCACGGATGCCTGCGGCGCGCCGGGGGGGCGGGCGGCTCGGGCGCGGGCGGGGGGGTTGGTTCGGACATGTCAGAAGGCCAGGGTCACGGCGAACTGCACCCGCACCTGCTTGAACCGCTCGCCGTAGGCCACGTCGATGGCGAAGGGGCCGGCCGGCGTGCGCACCCGCGCGCCGAGGCCGTAGCCCCAGGCGAGGCTGAGGTCGCGCACGCGCGCGGCGGCGTCGCCCACGTCGACGAACGCGGCCACGCCCCAGTCCGAGATCCAGTGCACGTATTCGAGCGAACCCACCGCCAGCGATCGTCCACCCACCACGGCACCGTTCTCGTCCACGCCCAGGCTCTGGAAGTCGTAGCCGCGCACCGAAGTGGCTCCGCCGGTGCGGAACAGGAAGGTGTTGGGGACGTTGGCGGTGGACTCGGCGTTGACGTAGCCAAGCTCGGTGCGCAGCACGAACACGTCCTTGCTGCCCACGGGCAGGAACTGCACCAGTCGGCCGTAGGCGCGCTGGAAGCCGTCGCCCAGCGACGCTCCCGAGGCGCCCAGGCTGCCCTGCAGTTGCAGCAACTGGCCCGAGCGCGGGTTGGTCACGCTGTCGACGTCGCGATAGATCCAGTTGACCGTGCCCGACAGCGTGTTGATGCGGATCGGCGCGGTGTCGGGGACGGTGCGCTTCTCGTTGCCGAAGTTGATCGTGTAGGTGGTCTCGTGGTTGCGGCCGAGGCGCTGCCCCAGCAGGCGCGTGGTCGAGGCGCCGACCCCCATGCGGCGCACGCGCTGGTTCTCGATGTCGCTGTCGTCGAACAGCACGCCCACCGCATCGCGCCACACGCCGCCGCGCAGCGGAAAGAGCAGTTCGGCGAAGCCGTAGCCCCCGACCTGGTCGACGCGCGCGCCGGCCTGCAGGGTCCAGGGGCGGTCGAACACCATGGCCTGGCGGTAGAGCACCTCGAAGTGCGCCCCGGTGTCGCTGGCGTAACCCAGGCCGACCGACAGGCGCCGGCGCTGGGCCTCGGTCACGGTGACCAGCACGGGGGTGAGATCGGGATGCTCCGGGTCGAACTGCGGGGTCACGGTCACGCCCGTCAGGAAGGGGCTTGCCTGCAGTCTGACCGTGAAGTCGTTGAGCGCGGCGCGGTCGTAGGGCTGGCCCGGGCGCAGCGTGTTCAGTGACTCGATCACGTTATCCGGGAAGCGGGCCAGGCCCTCGATGCGCAAGGGCCCGAAGGTGTAGGCCGGGCCGCTGTCGACGGTCAGCTCCACGCGCGCGCGCTGCCTGGGCACGTCGACCTCGACGCGCGAGGCGGCGATGCGTGCCGTGGCGAAGTCGTTGCTCGACAGATCCTCCACCACCCAGGTCTTGACCGCCTCCCAGGCGGGCGTGCGAAAGGCCATGCCCTCGACCAAGGGCCAGTCGCGCTTGAGTGCCTCCAGCCGCGCCGCGAAGCGCGGATCGGTGATCGCCCCTTCGAAGCGCAAGTCCACCTCGCCCACCACGACGCGCGGTCCCGTCTCGACGCGCAGGAGGTAGGGATCGCGCTCGCCTGCCCCGGGCTCGAGCTTCAGGCGCGGCTCGAACCAGCCCTCGGTGGCCAGCGCCTCGCGCGCGTCGGCCAGCAGCACGCGCAGCGCGCGCTCCTCGTCTTCGTCGTCGGCCTCGGCAGGCACCCGGCTCGACTTGAGCAGGGGCGCGAGCACGCTGCCGGCGTCGGCATCGAGCTCCAGTCCGGGCGCCAGCACCGCCAGCGGACGCTCCGCCGCCTGCGCGGACAGTGCTGCCAAGGCTAGGAGGGCGGCGAACAGGAAGCGGAGCACGGGTGGGGAGGGTGGCGCGACGGGACGGGGCAGGCGCTGCGATGCTAGCAAGCGGCCCCTTGCAAGGCCGGGTTCCGGCCCTATCTAAAGGGCCAAGACGCGCTAGGGCGCGCCACCCCAACGACACAGGCACAGGCACCCATGAGACAGGACAAGCTGACCACCAAGTTCCAGGAAGCGCTGGGCGATGCGCAGTCGATCGCCGTGGCCAACGACAACCAGTACATCGAGCCCGTCCACGTGCTGCTCGCCATGCTGCAGGCGGAGGACAGCGCGCCGCGCGCCCTGCTGCAGCGGGCGGGCGTGAACGTGGCCAAGCTGCGCAAGGATCTCGAACTCGCGATCAAGCGTCTGCCGCAGGTCTCCGGCACCGGAGGCGAGGTCCAGGTGGGCCGCGAACTGGCCAACGCGCTCAACCTCACCGACAAGGAGGCCACCCGGCGCGGTGATGCCTTCATCTCGAGCGAGATGTTCCTGCTCGCCCTGGCCGAGGACAAGGGCGAGGCCGGCCGCCTGGCCCGCGAGGCGGGGCTGGCGCGCAAGGCGCTCGAATCCGCCATCGACGCCGTGCGCGGCGGCGCGAGCGTGGACTCGGCCACCGCCGAGACCGAGCGCGAGGCGCTCAAGAAGTACACCATCGACCTGACCGAGCGCGCCGCGCAGGGCAAGCTCGACCCGGTGATCGGCCGCGACGACGAGATTCGCCGCGCGATGCAGATCCTGCAGCGCCGCACCAAGAACAATCCGGTGCTGATCGGCGAGCCGGGCGTGGGCAAGACCGCGGTGGTGGAGGGCCTGGCGCAACGCATCGTCAACGAGGAAGTGCCCGACACCCTCAAGGGCAAGAAGGTGCTGGTGCTCGACATGGCGGGCCTGCTGGCCGGCGCCAAGTACCGCGGCGAGTTCGAGGAGCGGCTCAAGGCCG
>DAOTEJ010000043.1:0-21093 GCA_035454085.1 Burkholderiaceae bacterium
TGGCCCGCGCGGCGGCGTTCTATGACGCGCTGCTCGCCGAACTCGGCGCCAAGCGCCTGATGGAGTTTGGCCGCGGCATCGCGTGGGGCACGTCGTGGGACAAGGCGAGCCTGGGCATCACCACGCCCTTCGACGGCCAGGCCGCCACGGTGGGCAACGGGGTGATGGTGGCGCTGGCCTGCGGCTCGAAGGAACTCGTCGACCGCGTGCACCGCAAGGCGCTGGAACTGGGCGCCACCGACGAGGGTCCGGTCGGTCCGCGCGGCGACGGCTTCTACGCCGGCTACTTCCGCGACCTCGACGGCAACAAGCTCAACGTATTTTTCATGGGCTGACCCGCCCACCCGCCCGCCATGAAGCTCTCGATGCCCCTGCGTTCCCTGTTCGCCACGCTCGGCCTTGCGCTCGCGCTGCCCGCCCTGGCCGCGCCCGAGGTCTTCGCCATCGACACCGAGCACACCTACCCGCGCTTCGCCTACGAGCATCTGGGCCTGTCGACCCAGATCTCGCGCTTCAACCAGACCAGCGGCACGGTCACGCTCGACCTCGAGGCGCGGCGCGCCGAGGTCGCGGTGACGATCGACATGCGCTCGGTCGACACCGGCTCGACGGCCTTCGACAAGACGATCCAGGAGGCCGATCTGCTCGACACCGCGCGCTTCCCCACGGCGACCTACCGCTCCACCGAGGTGGTGTTCGACGGCGACCGGCCGGCGCGCATCGAGGGCCTGCTCACGCTGCGGGGCGTCACCCGGCCGGTGACGCTTACCGTGACCTCCTTCAAGCGCATCTACCACCCGCTCGCCAAGAAGGACGCGATCGGCGCCAACGCCACGGGCAGCCTCAAGCGCAGCGAGTTTGGCGCCGGCAAGTTCGTGCCGCTGGTGGGCGACGAGGTGACGCTGTCGATCGCGCTCGAGGCGATCAAGCAGTAGCCGCGCATCAGCGAAACGCGCGCAGTCCCCAGAGCACACCGGCCACCAGCAGGGCGATGCCCAGCGCGGTCGCGGGCTCGGGCCAGGCACCGCGCAGCAGGTAGGCGTAGGTCAGGGCCGCGAGCGTCTCGAACACGATGAGCTGCCCCGCCAGCGTGGTGGGCAGGCGCCGCGCGGCGGCGTTCCACAGCAGGGTCCCCAGCCAGGACGCGAGCAGGCCGATGGCCAGCATCACGAGCACGTACAGGCCGGGGCGCGGCCCCAGCGGCGCGGCGTAGCCCGATCCCCGCGCCGCCTCCCAGGCGAGCGCAGCGGCAAAGGCCGCCGCCGCGAGCGGCAAGGTCACCACTCCCTGCGCCGTGGCCCAGGCGCGCGCACTGCGCTCGGGATGGGCGCGCATCCAGTCGGCATTGCGGATCGGGTACCAGGTCCAGCACACCAGCGCGCCCACCGCGAGCGCGGCCCCGAGCCACAGGCGATGTTCGGCGCGCTCGTCGCCAGCGCGCGCTGCGGCCAGCTCGACGCCGTGCACGAGCACGATGCCCGCCGCGATCAGCAACAGCGAAGGCAGCAGCCGCAGCCACGGCAGGCGCCCGTCGCGCGCGGCGTCGCGCCGGTTAGAGATCAGCGCGATCACCACCGGCAGCGTGCCGATGATCATCGTGGGCAGCGGTGCTCCAGCGGTCTGGATCGCGCCGGCGAGCAGGAAGTAGTAGAGCAGGTTGCCGATCGCGGCCAGCTCGAGCGCGTGCAGCCAGTCGGTGCGCGTGAACTGCGCCAAGGCCCGGCGGTCGAGCCAGGCCAGCGGCAGGGCAATCAGCCCGAAGGCGAGGTAGCGCCCGGCCGAGAGCAGCGCAGCGGGATAGTCCGGCAGCCACAGCGGCGCGACGAACACCAGACCCCAGAGCAGTCCGGCGCCAAGGGCGCAAAGCGTGCCTGCCAGCATGACGAGAAGACGCGCCCCCGCGGGGGCGCGTCGATTGAGAGAACAGCCGCGATCCTAAGTCCTGGCGGCCGATCGGGTGGTGCGTGCGCGCGGCGTGCCGCGCCCGATGGTCACTGCCTGCTCAGCGATCGAGCGGATCGCGCTGACCGGCGTCCATGGCCAGCACCGGCATCGGCTCCTTCAAGTCGGAGGCGAAGCTCACCGTGGTGAGGGCCAGGTCGCGATGCAGGGTGACGGTGACCGGCGGCAGGCTCACCACCTCGGTGGGCGGGGCCGGCGGCGAGAACAGGACTTCGGCGCCCGCGAGCATCGACAGGGTGGTGGCCAGCGCCAGGATGGCGAGGAGGCTGCGGCTCAGAATCGATGTCTTCATGGTGTACTCCCAGGCTGTTGACGGGCATCGGTGCTCGATGCCATGGATCGCACTCTAGGCAGACGGGCCCGCCCCTTCCACGAAGATGCGATGAAGCGCACCAAGGGCGGCGCGAACTGCGTCCTGACGTGCCCAACGGCGCGAAGCGGCGGCACGCGGCGACGAAACCGCCAGCACACGGTGCGAGTCGCCCACCTCGCGCCCACTTCGGGCGCGGCACGACAGCCGGAGCTTGGCGGCCGCGTGCGACGCGCCGATGACGCGGCCCGGCGCGTGGCACTGGCACCCGTCTGCCGCGCTCGAGCGCCGTATGCTCGCTGCCATGAACTCGTTGCCCACCCTGCCCTACGGCGCCTGGCCCTCGTCGCTCGGCGCTGCTCGCGCCGGGGCGGCCGCGCGTTCCCTGTCCTACGCGCAGTTCACGCCACGCGGTCTGCTGTGGATCGAAGGCCGGCCCGAGGAAGGCGGTCGCAACGCGCTGATGCAAGCTGACGAGCACGGCGCGATCAGCGAGCCGCTCGACGCCGGCTGGAGCGTGCGCACCCGCGTGCACGAGTACGGCGGCCTGCCCTACGCGGTCGCTGGCGACACCTTGCTGTTCGCCAACGACGCCGACCAGCGCCTCTACCGCTGGGCGGATGGCGAAGCCCCGCGCGTGCTCACGACCGAGGGCCTGCGCTGGGCCGACGGCTGCGCCAGCCACGACGGGCGCACGAGCTGGTGGGTGCGCGAGGATCACCGCGCCCCGGGCGAGCCGATCAACGCGGTGGTCGCGCTCGACCCGCTCGCCGGCGGCGAGGGCACGGTGCTGTACTCGGGCTCGGACTTCGTGGCCTATCCACGCGTCAGCCCCGACGGCCGCTGGCTCGCCTTCATGGTCTGGGACCATCCCAACATGCCCTGGGACGAGAGCCGCCTGATGCTCGGGCGCATCGACTCAGGCGTGCTGGCCGCACTGCGCGTGGTGGCGGGCGGCCCCGGCGTGTCGGTGCTGGAGCCGCAGTGGGGGCCGGACGGACAGCTCTACTTCCTGTCGGACGCGAGCGGCACCTGGAACTTGCAGCGCCTGGCCGGCGACGACACCGAAACCCTCACCCGCTTCGACGGGGATCTGGGCGGGGCTCTGTGGTCGCTGGGACTGTCGAGCTACGCGCTGCTCGACGAACGCCGCGCCCTGGTGCGCGTGACGCAGCGCGCACTGGATCAACTGCACCTGGTCGATCTGGAGAGCGGCGCCAGCGCACCCCTGCCGCTGGACGCGGTGGCGATCGGCGCGCTCGGCCGCATCGACGCCGACGCCGCCCACGCCGTGCTCTACCGCGACGACGCGCTGCCGGTGCTGGCACGCATCGACCTCGGCTCGGGAGCAGTGCAGGTGGTGCGCAGCGCGGGCGACACTCCGCTGGCGCCGGCCGAAGTATCGCGCGCCCAGCCGCTCGCCTTTCCCACCGTGCCCGGCGCCGATGGCGCGCCGCGCGAGGCCTACGCCTTCTTCCACCCGCCCTGCAACCCGGCGGTGCAGGCGCCCGCGGGGCCGCCACCACTCATGGTGCTGCTGCACGGTGGGCCCACCGGGCACGCCAGCGCCGCGCTGTCTCTGGCGGTGCAGTTCTGGACCAGCCGGGGCTTCGCGGTGGTCAACGTGAACTACGGCGGCAGTTCGGGCCACGGCCGCGCCTACCGCGAGCGCCTGCTCGGGCAATGGGGCGTGGTCGACGTGCAGGACGCCGTGGCCGCGATCGACGCCTTGGCCGCCGCCGGCCGGATCGATCCGGCCAGGGTCGCCGTGCGCGGCGGCAGCGCCGGCGGCTTCACCGTGCTGGCCCTGCTCACGCGCACCAATCGGTTCCGAGCGGGCATCAACTACTTCGGCGTGGCCGACCTCGTCGCGCTGGCCGCCGACACGCACAAGTTCGAGAGCCGCTACACCGACCGCCTGATCGCGCCCCTGCCCGAGGGCCTGGCGGTGTATCGCGAACGCAGCCCCCTGAGCCACCTCGACACCCTGGACTGCGCGCTACTCACCCTGCAAGGCGCCGAGGACAAGGTGGTGCCGCCGGCGCAGAGCCGCGCCATCGTGGCCGCGGCGCGGGAGCGCGGCCACCCGGTGGCCTACCTCGAGTTCGAGGGCGAGCAGCACGGTTTCCGCCGCGCCGAGAACATCGCCCGCGGGCTCGAGGCCGAGCTCTATTTCCTGGGGCGCGTGTTCGGCTTCACGCCGGCCGACGCCATCGAGCCGGTGCCGATCGACAACCTGCCGCCCGCCTGAAGGCGCGCGCCGCCTACCAGCCGCCGAAGCGCGGCCAGCGCGCCAGCACCTCGTCGCCGCCGCGCACCACGTGATAGGCGTCGTGCTGGGCCGCGGTGGCGCAGGCGTGATTGGGCAGCACGCGCAGGCGCGTGCCGATCGCAAAGCGCGCCCAGTCGATCGGGCCGCCGTCGCGGCGCGAGACGATGCCGTGCTCCTGGTTGGCGCCGCTCACGATGAACTCGTCCATCACCCTGCCGGCCGCGTCGCACACCAGGCCATAGCCCTGGTCCACCGCTTGCGCCGCCGTGCCGCGGTCGCGCGAGCTGGCCATCCAGCCGCCGTCGGTGATCACCCAGTGACGGCTCTTCTGATGGCCGATCACCGTCACCAGCAGCGACAGCGCGATCTGCTGCGGCGTGCACACGCCCAGACCCGCCATCACCAGGTCCTGGAACACGAACACGCCCGCGCGCACCTCGGTCACGCCGGGCAGGGCAGTGGCGAAGCTCGCAGTGGGCGTGGAGCCCACGCTCACCGTCGCAGCGTCGTGGCCGGCGGCGCGCAGGCGCTCGGCGGCGCGCACCACGGCAGCACGCTCCTGTTCGGCCATGGCGACGATGGCAGCGGTGTCGCGGCTGTCGTAGGAGCCGCCCGCGTGAGTCATCACGCCCGCCACGCGGCCGCCCGGCGCGAGCGCGGCGGCCACTGCCAGCAGCTCGGGCGCCTCCGGCGCGACGCCGCTGCGGTGGCCGTCGCTGTCGATCTCGATGAGCACCGGGATCGCGCCGCCGCGACCGGGCGGCACGCGCGCCACGGCCTGCGCGGCCTCGACGCTGTCGAGCGTGATCGCCAGCTCGCAGCCGCGCGCGCGCAGATCCGCCACCTGGGCGAGCTTGGCCGGAGCGATCGCCACGGCATAGAGGATGTCGGTCACACCCGCGGCGAAGAACTGCTCGGCCTCGCGCAAAGTGGAGACCGTGGCCGGGCCGCCGGGCGCGTCCATCAGCCGGCGCGCCACCTCGACGCTCTTGCAGGTCTTGAGGTGCGGCCGGAAGCCCACCCCCAGAGCGCGCAGGCGGGTACGCATGCGCTCGATGTTGCGCGTCATCAGCGCTTCGTCCAGCACCAGGCAGGGCGTGGGGAGTTCGTCGATCTTCATGGGCGGCGGGCGCGTCGGTCTGATGGAATGCAGGCGGGGCTCGGGCAGGACGGATCGCGGCCGGGCTGCGGCGCCGGCGCCAGTGCGGTGCAGCTCAGGCACAGCCCGCAGGAGGTTCAGCCGCCATTGTCCCGCACCGGGCCGCGCGCCGCCTTCACCTCGCCGCGCTGGCGCTTGTCCTCGAGTCGGCGACGGCGCTCGGCCGAGCTGGGCCGCGTGGCCACGCGCGTGCGCGGCACGAAGGCCGCCTGCTCGATCAGCTCGCGCAGGCGCGCCACGGCCTCGGCGCGGTTGCGCTCCTGGGTGCGCTGGGCCTGCGCCTTGATCACCAGCACGCCGTCGGTCGTGAGGCGCCGGTCGGCGCGCGCGAGCAGGCGCTGCTTGAGCGCCTCGGGCAGCGTGGAGGCCGCGATGTCGAAGCGCAGTTGCACGGCGCTGGCCACCTTGTTGACGTTCTGCCCGCCCGCTCCCTGGGCGCGGATTGCCTCGAACTGCAGCTCGCGCTCGTCGAGTTGGTAGCTGATGCGGCTCATGCGGCGTTGACTCTCAGACGCCCAGGTAGCGCCCGGGACGATGGTTGATGGCGAGGATGAGATTGAGCGCCACCGCGCCCAGCACCGACAAGGCGATGCGCAGCGGACTGACGACCGCGAACGCGGCCAGCACGATCGCCACGTCGACGCCCATCTGCAGCGCGCCGGCGCGCCAGCCGCGGGTCTGCTGCAGCCAGAGCACGACGATGTTCAGCCCACCCAGGCTCGCCTGGTGACGGAAGAGCACGAGCAGGCCCACGCCGATCAGGAAGCCCCCCATCACGGCGGCAAAGACGGGGTTGAGCTCAGCGATGCGGATCAGCTGCGGCAGCCACGCGCTGAGCACCGACAGCAGCGCAATCGCCACGAAGGTCTTGAACGTGAAGCGCCACCCCAGCACGCGTGCCCCCAGCCAGTAGAAGGGCAGGTTGATCACGAAGAACACCGCGCCGAACGGCCAGCCCGTGGCGTAGTGGATCAGGAAGGCAATGCCCGCGGTGCCGCCGGTGAGCAGGCCCGCGGTCTGAAACAGCACCACCCCCAGGGCCACGAACAGCGTGCCCGTGCACAGGGCCTGGGCGTCGTCGACCAGGCTGTGGGGGCGTACCGGCGGAAGGGAAGGGTCGGACTGCATGAGGCAAAGCCAGGCGCGAAGGGGCGCACTCTATCGCTCCGGCGCCGTACGCGGCTTGATCCGCCCCAAGGGCAGCGGCGGGCTGTGGCGCCGGCGGCTTGCCGCACCGGGCGGTGGCCCTGTACAACGCCGAGCGTGATCACCCTGATCTACGCCCATCCGCACCCGCGCCGTTCGCGCGCGGGCGCCGCCCTGCTCGGGGCGGTGGCCGATCTGCCCGGGCTCGCCGTGCGTTCGCTCTACGACCTGTACCCGGACTTCGCCATCGATGCCGCGGCCGAGCAGGCCGCGCTCAGCGCCAGCCGGCTCGTGATCTGGCAGCACCCCGTGTACTGGTACGGGGTGCCGGCGCTGCTCAAGCTGTGGTTCGAGACCGTGCTGACTGCCGGCTGGGCTTACGAGGGCGGCCGCGCGCTGGCCGACAAGGACTGCCTGTGGGTGTGCACCACGGGCGCGCCCTTCGAGGCCTACGCGGCCGATCACGAGCACGGCCACCCCTTCGCAGCCTTCGAGCCGGCGGTGCGCCAGACGGCGCGTTACTGCGGCATGCATTGGCTCGATCCCCTGGTGGTGCATGGCGCGGGCCGCTCGGCCCAGGCTGATCTGGCCGCCGCCGCACGCGCCTACCGCACCCGCCTGGACGCCTGGCGCGAGCGCCATGGGTAGCGATCCGCAACTGTTGCGCGACGCCCTGGTGGCCCTGGCGGCCGCGGTGGTGCTGGTGCCCATTGCCAAGCGCATCGGCCTGGGTTCGGTGCTGGGCTACCTGCTCGCCGGCGTGCTGGTCGGGCCGCACGTGCTGGGACTGATCGGCAGCGTCGAGTCGATCATGCACTTCGCCGAGTTCGGCATCGTGCTGATGCTGTTCCTGATCGGCCTGGAGCTCGACCTCAAGCGACTGTGGCAGATGCGGCTGCAGGTGTTTGGCGGCGGCGCGTTGCAGATGGCCGCGTGCGCGCTGCCCCTGGGCCTGGGCCTGTGGGCCGCCGGGCTGGCGTGGCAGGGCGCGCTGGTGGCCGGCCTCGCGCTGGCGATGAGCTCCACCGCGATCGCCATGCAGCTGATCAACGAGCGCAACCTGATGGGCGCGCCGGTGGGGCGGGCGGGCTTTGCGGTGCTGCTCTTCCAGGACATCGCCGCCATCCCGCTGATGGCGCTGGTGCCGATCCTGGCAGCCAGTGGCGCGGCAAGCGGCGAGCCGGGCTGGATCGCGGCGCTCAAGGCCGCCGGCGCGATCGCCGCGGTGATCGTGCTCGGCCGCTACCTCGTGCGGCCGGTGATCCGCCGCATCGTGCAAAGCGAGGTGCGCGAGATCTTCACCGCCTTCGCCCTGGTGCTGGTCGTGGGAATCGCCTGGCTGATGGCCTCGGCCGGGCTGTCGATGGCGCTGGGCGCCTTCCTCGCGGGCGTGCTGCTGGCCAGCTCCGAGTACCGCCACCTGCTGCAGGCCGACATCGCTCCCTTCAAAGGGCTGCTGCTGGGCCTGTTCTTCATCTCGGTGGGCATGGCGGTGGATCTGGGCCTGGTTCTGGAGCACCCGCTCGCGCTTGCCGCACTGCTCGTGGGCCTGCTCGCCGCCAAGTTCGCGATGCTCGCCCTGATCGCACCGCGCCTGCGCGTGCAGGGGCCGGACCGCTGGCTGCTGGCCGCGCTGCTGTGCCAGGGCGGCGAATTCGCCTTCGTGGTGTTCGCGCTGGCCCGCCAGGCGCAACTGCTGGTCGGCGCCTGGGACGCCCTGCTCACCGCCGCGGTCGCGCTCTCGATGGGGGCCACGCCCCTGGTCGTGGCGGCCTGCGAGCGCTGGGCGACGCGGCACCATGCGACGACCCGCGAGGACGACGCGATCGAGGACGAGCACGCCCCGGTGATCATCGCGGGCTTCGGCCGCTACGGGCAGATCGTGGGCCGCCTGCTGTTTGCCCACGGCGTGTCGGCCACGGTGATCGACCACGATCCGGAGCAGGTCGATCTGTCGCGCAAGCTCGACTTCAAGGTCTACTACGGCGACGCCACGCGCCTGGACCTGCTCGAGGCGGCGGGCGCCGACCGCGCCCGGGTACTGGTCATCGCCATCGACGGCGTGGAGGACAGCCTGGAACTCGTGGACCGCGCGCGTGCTCGCTTTCCCGCACTCGCGCTGGTGGCCCGGGCGCGCAACGTGCGCCACGAGCTCGAGCTGGCGCACCGCGGCGTGACGCTGGTGCAGCGCGAAACCTTCGAATCCGCATTGCGCTCGGGCCGCTCGGTGCTCGAGGCCCTGGGCGTCGATCCCTACGAGGCGCGCGAGCTGGCCGACGCCTTCCGGCGCCACAACTTCTCGACCTTGCGGGCCATGGTCCGGCACACCGGGGACCGCGATCGGCTGCTGGACATCTCGCGCAGCGGGCGCCAGGAACTGGAGGAAAACCTCAGGCGCGACCGCGAGGCCCGCGCGGCCCGCCGATCGGGCGACTGGACGGGGGGCTAGGCCGCGCGCCGGTCCTCGGGTACACTGCCGTTGTCAGGGTCTAGGTTCAGCGATTACCCAGGTTTCCCCGGTCGCCCTTGCGGCACCTCCGGTCTTCCCAGGCAAGCGTTTCCTGATCGTCTGCGTATGGCGCCAAGATGGCGCCGTTTCCACATTCATTCAAGGAACGTTTCATGGCTACCGGTACCGTCAAGTGGTTCAACGACTCCAAGGGCTTTGGCTTCATCAAGCCCGACGATGGCAGCGCCGATCTCTTCGCGCACTTCTCCGAAATCCAGTCCAAGGGCTTCAAGAGCCTGAAGGAAGGCGAGCGCGTTGAATTTGAAGTCAAGCAAGGCCCCAAGGGCCTGCAGGCTTCGATGATCCGCCCGATGGGCGAGTGATCTAGCGCTGCGCGCCTTCGGGCGCGCGATGCTCGAAGGGCCGCATCCGCGGCCCTTTTGTTTTGGTCTCGCTGGCGCGTGGCGGCAGCTCAGGCCGGGCGCGGCAGCACCTTCCAGCGCCCGTGGTCCCAGCCCACGCGCTGCCCCTCCTCGCGCAGGCGGGCGGCGCAGTACAGGGGCGCCAGGGGTGTGTCGGGTGCCACGCTGCCGTCGTCGCGCAGCAGGCGCCACAGCGGGCAGCGCATCGGCCCGCCGCGTGACTTTGCACTGCTGGCCGCCAGGGCGCGCACCGCCGCGCGCAGGGCGCGCGGCCCGACGCGGTCGCCACCGTAGCGCGCCACCAGTCGCTCACGCAGTTGCGACTCGGTGATCACGGTGCCCGCGGGCACCTCGCGCAGCACGGCCGCCACCGCTGCGGGGCCGGGCAAGAGCCACAGCCCCTGATCCTGGGCATCGCGCCGCAGCCTCACGAGTTCGCGCTCCAGACCCACCGGACTCGCCACGCCTGCCCGGCCAGACGCTTGCACCGTCTTGTCCTCGGCCATGCCGACCTCCCCGGCGCCAGCACCAGGCCGCGCCGCAATCAGCCAAAAGCGTGGACTCGCGAGCGCGTCGCGCGCTGACCTTGAGCAAGTCGCGAGCGACGCCCGAGCACGGGACTTGATCCAGGTCGCACGCGAGGCACGCACCGCGACGGCGTGACCGGGCTCACAGCGCCATGGCCCGCGCGAGCACTCGGAGCGCGCTCGCGGTGCACCCGGCTGGGGCGCGGTATCGACGAGGTCCGCGGAGCAGACCTGCCCGCTCAGTAGGGGTGCGACTCGGCCCAGAGCCCCGCGCGGCGCAGGGTGTCGAGCACCTGCTGCACGTGCTCGGCGCCGCGCGTTTGCAGCACGAACTCGAGTTCGGCGTTGTTCACCGGCAGGCTGGTGAAGGCGCGCTGGTGGCTCACGTCCTCGATGTTGCCGCCGGCCTCGGCGATCAGGGTGGCCGCGCGCGCCAGCGCGCCGGGCACGTCGCGCGTGTGCACGCGGATGCGTGCCAGTCGCCCGGCGCGCACCATGCCGCGCTCGATGATGTCGGCCAGCACCATGGGGTTGATGTTGCCGCCGCACAGCACCAGCCCGACCTTGCGGCCGGCGAAGCGCTCCGGGTGGCGCAGCAGCGCCGCCAGCCCGGCCGCGCCCGCGCCCTCGACCACCGTCTTCTCGATCTCGAGCAGCATGACCACCGCGTGCTCGATGTCGCCCTCGCCCACCAGCAGCATGTCGTCGACCGTGCGGCCGACGATCGCCCGCGTCAGCACGCCGGGCTCGCGCACCGCGATGCCTTCGGCGAGGCTCGCCTGCGCCGAGGGCAGTTGCAGTCCCTTGAAGGCCGCGTACATGCCGGGGAAGTGCTCGGTCTGCACCCCCAGGATCTCGATGCCGGGCTTGATCTCGCGGGCGGCCAGCGCCATGCCCGAGATCATCCCGCCGCCGCCCACCGCCACCACCAGCACCTCGAGCTCGGGCGCGGCGGCCAGCATCTCGAGCGCGATCGTGCCCTGGCCGGCGATCACGCGCGCGTCGTCGTAGGGATGGATCATGGTCAGGCCGCGCTCGGCAGCCAGCGCGCCCGCGGCGGCGCGCGCGTCCTCGAAGCTGTCGCCGGTGAGGATGACCTCGGCGCCGAAGCCGCGCGTGCGCTCGACCTTCACGGTGGGCGTGAAGGCGGGCATCACGATCACCGCGGGGATCCCCAGGCGCTGTGCGTGGTAGGCCACGCCCTGGGCGTGATTGCCGGCGGACACCGCGATCACCCCGCGCGCGCGCTCGGTGGCCTCGAGCGCCAGCAGGCGGTTGAGCGCACCGCGCTCCTTGAAGCTCGCGGTGAACTGCAGGTTCTCGAACTTGAGCCACACCTCGGCCCCGGTGATGGCCGACAGCGTGCGCGAGTGCAGGCAGGGCGTGTTCTCGATCTGCCCCGCGAGCCGGATCGCCGCCGCGCGCACGTCGGCCGCGCTCACGCCGCCGGCCTCCTGCCGGGCGCCCTCTTGCGCCTTCGCCCCGCCCACGGCCACGCCAGCTTCGCTCACCGCATTCCCCTTGATCTTTCAGGGCAAGGATTCTATCGGCGCCCCACCCATAGAATCGGTCCATGTCCATCCCCGCCCTCGCCGTTCACGGCCTCGTCAAGCGCTACGGCAGCCGCACCGTGCTCGATGGCACCTCGCTCGAGATCGCCGCAGGCGAAGTCGCGGCCATCGTGGGCGAGTCGGGCACCGGCAAGTCCACCCTGCTCAATCTCATCGCCGGGCTCGACCTGCCCGACGCCGGCTCGGTGCGCGTGGGCGGCACCGATCTGGCCACGCTCTCGGACGACGCGCGCACCGAACTGCGCCGGGTGCGCCTGGGCTTCGTGTTCCAGTCCTTCCTCGTGCTGCCGCACCTGTCGGTGCTGCAGAACGTCGAGCTGCCGCTGGTGCTCGCCGGGGTCGCACCCGCGGAACGCGTCGCCCGCGCTCAGGAGCTGCTCGCCGCGGTGGGTCTGGGAGCGCGCGCCGCCTCGATGCCGCGCGAACTGTCGGGCGGCGAGATGCAGCGCGTCGCGGTGGCTCGCGCGCTGGTGCACCGCCCCGTGCTGGTGCTGGCCGACGAGCCCACCGGCAACCTCGACCCCGACACCGCCGGCGTGGTGCTCGACACCCTGCTGGCCGAACTGCGCAGCCGCGGCGCGGCCGGCGTGATCGTGACCCACTCGGCCGCGGCCGCCGCGCGCGCCGACCGCCGCCTGCTGCTCGAACACGGCCGCCTGGTGAGCGTGTGAGCGCGCTGGGCCGCCCCGAGCGCGAAGCACCCCGAAGCGATTCAGCGCGGAGGGTCGTCCCTTCCGCGCGCGCCCTGCCCTGGCTGCTGGCCCACGTGATCGGCGGCCAGAGCCGCCTGCATCCGCTGCGGGCGCTGGTGCAGGTCGTGGCCATCGCGCTCGGGGTGGCGCTGGGCTACTGCGTGCACCTGATCAACACTTCGGCGCTGGCCGAGTTCGGCGCCGCCGTGCGCCAGGTCACCGGCCAGGCCGACGCGAGCATCGCCGGCACGCGCGAGGGCTTCGACGAGCAGGTCTACGCGCGCGTGCTCGCCCACCCGGCCGTTGAACTGGCCAGTCCCGTGCTCGAGCTCGACGCCGCGGTGGTGGGCGCGCAAGTCGACCTCAGCCGCGAGCGCGAGGCGCAACTGCCCATCGTCGGCATCGACGTGCTGCGCGCGGCCGCCCTGGGCGTGGGCGTGCTCCCGCGCCCGGCCGAGGGCGCGGGCCGCTGGGCGCTGTTCGACGAGGGCGTGTTCCTGTCGCCCGCCGCGCTGGCGCGCTTTGGCGTTGCGCCGGGCGACACGCTGCGCGTGCAGGTGGGCGCGCGCGTCGTGGCGCTGCGCATCGCGGGCACGGTGCCGGGCGCCCGCGCGGGCCAGGTGCTGGGCGTGATGGACATCGGCCAGGCCCAGAGCCTGCTCGAGCGCGCCGGGCGCATCCAGCGCATCGACCTCAAGCTCGTCGAGGGCGCCGACCCGCAGGCTCTGGCCCGCGACCTGGCGCTGCCCGCGGGCGTGGCGCTCACCGCGGTCGACGCGGCGCAGACCCGCATCTCGAATCTGTCGCGCGCCTACCGCGTGAACCTCAACGTGCTGGCGCTGGTCGCGTTGTTCACCGGCGCCTTCCTGGTCTTCAGCCTGCAGGCCCAGGCGACGCTGGCGCGCCGCACCCAGCTTGCCTTCCTGCGCGTGCTGGGCGTGACGCGCAGCCAGTTGCGCCGCCTGCTGGTGGCCGAGGCGCTGGCGCTGGGCACGCTGGGCAGCCTGGTGGGTCTGGCCCTGGGCGCGCTGGCGGCGCGCGCCGCGCTGGCGCTCTTTGGCGGCGACCTGGGGGGCGGCTTCTTCCAGGGCGCGCAGCCGGCGCTGCTCCTGGCCTGGCCCGCGGCCTTGGGCTTCTTCGCGCTCGGCGTGGCGGCAGCGGTGGCGGGCGCGTGGATCCCCGCACGCGACGCGGCGCGCACCGCTCCCGCGGCCGCGCTCAAGGCCGGCGCAGAGGAGGACGCGCTGCGCCCGCTGGGCCGCGCCGCTCCCGGGCTGGCGCTGCTCGCGCTGGCCGCCGGACTCGTCTGGCTGCCGCCGGTCCAGGGCGTCGCTCTGGCCGGGTACCTGGCGATCGTGGCCCTGCTGATCGGCGTGATCGCCCTGCAACCGCGCCTGGCCGCCGCGGTGTTCACGCCGCTGGCGGCCCGCCTCGAGCGATCCGCTCTGTCGCAACGCTGGCCCCTGCTGTGGCTCGCCGCGAGCCGCATCGCGCGCGCGCCCGGCACCGCGGCGATCGGGCTGGCCAGCGTGGTCGCGAGCTTCGCGCTGATGGTCGCCATGGCCACCATGGTGGCGAGCTTCCGCGACTCGGTGAGCGACTGGCTCGACCGCGTGCTGCCCGCCGAGCTCTACGCGCGCGCCGGTCCGGCGGGCTCGAGCAGCGCGTTCTCGGAGGCCGACCTCGAGCGCATCCGCAGCCACCCCGGCGTGGCGCGGGTGGACTTCACGCGCTTCGTGAAGGCCTCGCTCGATCCGGCCCGCGCGCCCGTGACCCTGATCGTGCGCAACATCGACGCGGCCGAGCCCGCGCGCGCCTTTCCGCTGGCGGGCGCCAGCCGGCCCTGGCGCGAGGGCATGGATCCGCCGGTGTGGGTCTCGGAGGCGGTGGTCGACCTGTACGACGCACCCGCCGGCAGCACGATCACGCTGCCGATCGCCGGCCAGGCGCAGCGCTTCTTCGTGGCCGGGGTGTGGCGCGACTACGCGCGTCAGTACGGCGCGATCGCCCTGCGCGACACCGACTACGAACGGCTCACCGGCGAGCGCGCCCGCACCGACGCGGCGATCTGGCTCGCGCCGGGCTGGAGCAGCGCCAGCCTCGCCGAAGACCTGCGCGGCACGCTCGATGCGCGCGCCACCGCCGAGTTCATCGCGCCGGGCGAGATCCGCGAGGCCAGCCTCAAGATCTTCGACCGCAGCTTCGCGGTGACCTACCTGCTCGAGATCGCCGCCATCGTGATCGGGCTCACCGGCGTGGCGGCGAGCTTCTCGGCCCAGGCGATCGCCCGCTCGCGCGAGTTCGGCATGCTGCGCCACCTCGGGCTCACGCGCGGCGCGGTGCTGCGCCTGATCGCGCTCGAGGGCCTGATGCTCACCACGCTGGCGGTGGCGGTGGGCCTGGCCACGGGGCTGGCGATCTCGCTGGTGCTGGTGTTCGTGGTCAATCCGCAGTCCTTCCACTGGACCATGGACTTTCACGCGCCGGCGGGCCTGATCGCCGTGCTGGTGGCCGCGCTGCTCGCCGCCGCCACGCTCACCGCGGTGGTCGCCGGCCGGCGCGCCACCACGCGCTCCGCCGTGATGGCGGTCCGCGAGGACTGGTGATGGACGCCCCGCGACCCCGCGATGTGCGCCTGCCCAGCCCCGCGCGCCGCCGGCTGATCGCCAGCGCTGCACTGCTGCCCGCGAGCGCCCTGCCCGGCCCGGCCGCCGCCGGCACTGTTGCCTACCCGGTGGTGAGCCCGCGCGCGCTGGTCTTCCCGCGCGACTACGGCGCACACCCCGAGTTCCGCACCGAGTGGTGGTACCTCACCGGCTGGCTCGAGGCCGCCGGCGCCGAGCCGGCACTGGGCTTTCAGCTGACCTTCTTCCGCACCCGCCCCGACGTGCGCCCGGCCGCGGGCAGCGCCTTCGCGGCGGAGCAGCTGGTGATCGCGCACGCCGCACTGGCCGACCCACGCGTGGGCCACCTGCTGCACGACGAGCGCATCGCGCGCGCGGGCTTCGGCGCGGCCTTCGCCGGCACCGACGACACCGCGCTCAAGCTCGACCGCTGGCGCTTCACTCGCGATCCCGCCACGGGCGCCTACCGTGCCGAGATCCCTGCCCGCGGCTTCGGGCTGGCGCTCAGCGCCACGCCCACCCAGCCGCCGCTGCTGCAGGGGCAGGGCGGCTGGTCGCGCAAGGGGCCCTTCGTGGAGCAGGCGAGCTACTACTACACCCAGCCGCAACTGGCGGTGCAGGCCGAGCTGCGCCGCGAAGGCCGCACGCAGGCACGCCGCGGCCTCGGCTGGCTCGACCACGAATGGTCGAGCACCCTGCTCGATCCCCGCGCCGCGGGCTGGGACTGGGTGGGCATGAACCTCGACGACGGCAGCGCGCTCACCGCCTTCCGCGTCCGGCCGCAGGCGGGCGCGGGCGGCGCAGGCGGTGCGGGCGACGAGCCGCTGTGGGCCTACGCCTCGCTGCGCGCGCGCGGCGGGGCGGTGCAGGTCTACGGGCCCGAGGCGGTGCAGTTCGCCACGCTCGAGTCCTGGCGCTCGCCGCGCACCGGGGCCGTGTGGCCGGTGGCGCAGCGCCTGCGCGTGGGCGCTCGGGAGTTCGAGATCCGCCCGCTGATGCCCGACCAGGAACTCGACTCGCGCCGCTCCACCGGCGCGGTCTACTGGGAAGGGGCCAGCACCCTGAGCGAGGCCGGCCGCCCGGTGGGTCGCGGCTACCTCGAGATGACCGGCTACCTCGAACCCATGCGTCTCTAGCCCCGGCTTGCTCCGCGCCCGCTCGCCCCGCACACTGCGGCCTGCGTTGTCCACCTTGACGCGGCACACCGCCCGGCCAGTCGCCGGCAGTCGCGCCCTGCCGCTTCCCCGCATGCGCTCTTTGCTCTTCGAGGCCGTGGGCTGTCTGACACCGTCCGCCCGCCCGGCCCGCAATCCATAACCGGAGCAGTCCATGAACCCCGCCCTCGCCTGGCCGGCGCTCGCCACGCTCGGCACCCTGCTGTTGCTCTTTGCCTGCGCGGCGATCGTGGGCCGCGCGCGCGGCCGCTACGGCATCCGCGCTCCTGCCACCAGCGGCCACGAGATGTTCGACCGGGCCTTCCGCGTGCAGATGAACACGCTCGAGTCGACGCTCATCTTCCTGCCCGCGCTGTGGCTCGCCGCGCTCGCCTTCAGCCCCGGCTGGGCCACGGCCGCAGCCGCCGTGTGGCTGGCGGGTCGCGTCTGGTTTGCCGCCGCCTACCTGCGTGCGCCCGAGTCGCGCGGCGGCGGCTTCGTGCTCGCCTTCGCCGCCTGGGGCGCGCTGATGCTGATGGCCAGCTGGGGCGTGATCGGCCTGCTGCTCGCCCGATGAGCGCCACCCCGGCCACTGAAGGCGCGCGTCCGCGACTGCGACCGCTGCGCGCGCTGCTGCCCTACCTCGCGCCCTACAAGGCGCAGTTCGCGCTGGCGCTGGCCTTCCTGCTGCTGGCGGCCGGCGCCACGCTCGCCGCGCCGCTCGCCGTGCGCCAGCTGGTCGACACCGGCTTTGCCGCGCACCTGACCGACCCGGCCGCGCGGCTCGCGGCGCTGCGTGGCGAGTTCGTGCTGCTGTTCGCCATCGCGGTGGCCCTGGGCTTGTTCACGGCCGCGCGCTTCTTCATGGTGAGCTGGCTGGGCGAGCGCGTGACCACCGACCTCAAGCGCGCCGTGTACGCCCACGTGCTGCAGCAAAGCCCCGCGTTCTTCGAGACCCTCAAGACCGGCGAGGTGCTCTCGCGCCTGACCACCGACACCACGGTGATCCACAACGCGGTGGGCTCGAGCGTGTCGATGGGCCTGCGCAATCTGGTGCTGCTGGCCGGCGCGCTGGTGATGCTGGTGGTCACCAGCCCGCGCCTGGTGCTGATGGTGCTGGCGGTGGTGGCGCTGGTGGTGCTGCCGGCGGTGATCTTCGGGCGGCGCGTGCAGCGCCTGTCGCGCGCCAGCCAGGACCGCATCGCCGACAGTTCGGCGATCGCCGCCGAAGTGCTCAACGCCATCCCCGTGGTGCAGAGCTTCACCAACCAGGCGCTCGAGACGCGCCGCTTCGACGAGGCCAGCGAGCAGGCCTTCGCCACCTCGGTGCGCCGCACGGGCGCGCGCTCGGCACTCACCGCCTTCGTCATCGTGGGCGTGTTCGCGGCGCTGCTCGCGGGCGTGTACGCGGGCGTGGCCGCGGTGGTGGACGGACGCCTGTCGGCCGGGCAGCTGTCGCAGAGCGTGCTGTACGTGATGCTCGTGGCCGGCAGCGTGGCCGTGCTGGCCGAGGTCTGGGGCGACCTGCTGCGCGCCTCGGGCGCGACCGAGCGCCTGATGGAACTGCTGGCCGAGCGCTCGGCGATTGCCGACCCGCCCGCGCCGCAGACCCTGCCGGTGGCCGCGGGCGGCCTGCCGGTGCACTTCGAGCGGGTGAGCTTTCGCTATCCCTCGCGACCCCAGGTGGAAGTGCTGCACGCGCTCGAGCTCGACATCCCCGCCGGCGCCACCGTGGCCCTGGTGGGGCC
This sequence comes from Burkholderiaceae bacterium, assembly GCA_035454085.1. Classification (GTDB taxonomy): domain Bacteria; phylum Pseudomonadota; class Gammaproteobacteria; order Burkholderiales; family Burkholderiaceae_F; genus DAOTEJ01. Next base: position 18,037 of record DAOTEJ010000043.1, read on the forward strand.
GAGCGGCGCGGGCAAGACCACCATCTTCCAGTTGCTGCTGCGCTTCTACGAGCCGCAGACCGGATCCATCCGTCTGGGCGGGGTGCCGCTCGAGGCGCTGCGCCTGGCCGACCTGCGCTCGCACATCGCCCTGGTGCCGCAGGAGCCGGTGATCTTCTCGGCCGACGCGATGGAAAACATCCGCTACGGCCGGCCCGAGGCGAGCGACGAGGAGGTCGTGGCCGCGGCGCGCGCGGCCTTTGCCGACGAGTTCCTCAGCCGCCTGCCCGAGGGCTACCGCACCTTCCTGGGCGAGCGCGGCGTGCGCCTGTCGGGCGGGCAGCGCCAGCGCATCGCGATTGCGCGCGCCATGCTGCGCAACGCGCCGCTGCTGCTGCTCGACGAGGCCACCAGCAGCCTCGACGCCGAGTCCGAGCGCGTGGTGCAGCAGGCGCTCGAGGCCGCGATGCGCGACCGCACCACGCTGGTGATCGCGCACCGCCTGGCCACGGTGCAGCGCGCCGACCGGATCGTGGTGCTCGAGCACGGCCGCGCGGTCGAGACCGGCACGCACGCGCAACTGCTGGCCGCCGACGGGCTCTACGCGCGGCTGGCGGCGCTGCAGTTCAGCAACGAGGCTGGCTGAAGGCGCGTGCGCCGTTCGCCGCGCGGGCGCTCGTCAAGAGCGCAACCGCGAACGGCTCAGCGCGCGGCGCCACCGGCCGCCGGCGGGCGGGCCTGCAACGACCCCAGGAAGGCGCGCACCTGCGGGTCGGTGCCGTGGCGCTGCGCCAGTTCCGTCAGGTGGCGCTGCAAGCCGGCGGCGTCGCCTCGCGCCTGCGCGACCTGGACCGCGAAGAAGCGCGCATCGAGGTCGTCGGGCCAGCGCGCGAGCGTGGTCTCGAGCACCTGCTGGGCCTCGCGGTCGCGGCCGGCGTCGTTGAGCGCCACGGCGTAGACGTAGGCGTAGCGCGGGGCCTGCGGCGCGCGCTGCGCGGCCTGGCGCAGCGAGTCGAGCGCCGCCGCCTTCTGCCCGCTGCGCACCTGGGCCAGGCCCAGCGCATGCAGCAGCGACGCATCGCCAGGCACCGCCTTCAGACCCGCGCGCAGCGTGGCCTCGCTGGCCGCGCCCTGGCCCAGCGCGCGCTGCAGGTCGGCCAGATTGACGTAGGCCGGCACGTGCTGCGGTTCGAGCGCGATGGCGGCGCGCCACTCGCGTTCGGCGCCCGCCGCGTCGCCCGTGGCCGCGTAATGGTTGCCCAGCGTCGCGCGCGCCTCGGGCCGGTCGGCATTGAGGCGCTGCGCCTGCATGAACTCGGCCAGCGCGCGCTCGTAGGCAACGCGGTGCGCAGCCAGTGATTCCGGCGCAGCACCGGCGAGCGCCGCGGCCGTGTCGATGCGGATCACGCGCAGCGGATCGGACAGCAGGGGCGCGCCCACGGCCACGCGGGCCTCGGCAGGCAGCGTGACCAGGCCGTGCGCCGCAGCCAGCCGCAGCAGGGGCTCGGGCGACGCGACCGCGCGGCGCAGTTCTTCGCCCGCCTGCGGCGCGCGGCTGTCGGCCAGGGCCTGCAGCGCGGCAGCGCGCGCGATCGCGGGCTGCGTCGGGTCGGCCAGCACCGCGACCAACTGCCGCGGCGCGCTGGCCGCGCCACGCTCGGCCGCGGCCAAGGCCTCGGCGTAGCGCTGCAGTCCGGGCCGGGTGCCGCCCCAGCGCTGCCTGATCTGCTCCGCGGCCCAGGCCGGCCCCTGCTTGGCGTGGCAGCTGCCGCAGGCGTTGGGCGCACCGGTGGACGCGGTGAGGTCGGGGCGCGGGATGCGGAAGCCGTGATCGCGCCGCGGATCGACCACCATGTAGGTCGTGGCCGGCATGTGGCAGTCCACGCACTGGCTGCCGGGCTTGCCCGCCGCGTGCTGGGTGTGCGCGGCCGTGTCGTACTTCGCCGGCAGATGGCACTGCGCGCATACCGCGTTGCCCTGGGCGCGCGTCTTGCCGGTGTGCGGGTCGTGGCAGTCGGCGCAGCTCACGCCCTGCTGGTACATCTTGCTTTGCAGGAACGAGCCCCAGATGAAGACTTCGTCGCGCTGCTGGCCGTCGGCGTGGTAGAGCGGCGCGAGCGGCAGCGCCGGCCGGTAGTGATCCAGGAAGGGGCGGCCGGCCACGTAGCCCTCGGCAATCTGGCCGCGGCGCGCATGGCACTGCGCACAGACCTCGATCTCGCGCTCGTGCGGGCGCGGCGCGCTGCGGCGTGCGTTGCCGGTGGCCGCGTCGATGGTCCAGGCGCCGCCGCGCCGCCCGTCGAGCCGCACCGTCAGTTGCGGATCGCCCTCAGCCCCGCCCTTGGCCCATGCCGCGTGCGCCGAGCCCGGGCCGTGGCAAGCCTCGCAGCCCACGCTGATCTCGCGATAGCCGCTGCGGTACGCGTTGGCCGCGGCGTCGTAGCCCTTGCGCACCTCGGTGGAGTGGCAGTCCGCGCACATGTGGTTCCAGTTGTACGCGGGGCGGGTCCAGTGCAGTTCGTCGCGGTGGTCGAGCTTCTCGTCAGGGTGGACGTGGAACCAGCGCTGTCCGCCCTGCTCGCGTGCGCGCGCGTCCCAGGCCAGCGGCAGCACCTGCACGCGGCCGTCGGGGAACTCGGTCAGGTACTGCTGCAGCGGATACACGCCGAAGACGCGGCTGACCTCGAAGTCGGCGAGCTTGCCGTCGGGGCCATCGGTGCGCACGAAGTACTTGCCGTCGCGCCGGAAGAAGCTCGACTCCACGCCTGCGTGACGCAGGCGCGCGTCCCGGAAGTTGCCGAGCACCGTGGTCTCGGTGGCCGCGGCCATGGCTGCGTGGTGCTGCGAGCCCGACCAGTCCTTGAACTGCGCCGCGTGGCACGCTGCGCAGGCCTGGCTGCCGATGAACTGCGCGTCGATCGGCGCCTGCGGCGGGGCGGTACGCGCCGGGACGATCTGCGCCGGCGCCGGCGCCGTAGGCGCCGGGCTCGAACCCATCCACACCATGGCCGCGACGGCCGCCAGGCTGAGCAGCGCCAGCAGGATGAGCACCGCGCGACGCCCGCTGGCCGGCGCACC
>DAOTEJ010000044.1:0-20859 GCA_035454085.1 Burkholderiaceae bacterium
CACGCCCACGACCCGGTGCTGCGCCCCCAGGCCTGCCTCGTGCCGCCCGGCATCAGCGGCGAGGCCATCTGGGTCGCCGCCCCGGGCGAGGTCGCCGAGGATGCCGAGGTGCTCAAGCTGCGCAGCGCAGACGGCCGCGAGCACGCGCTGGCAATGCGCACCCGCTGGCCGGTGCGCGATCCGCGCCCCGTGCGGCACCGCCTGCCCGGCGGCACGCCGCTGGTGACGGGTCAGCGCATCCTGGACTCGCTCTTTCCCGTGGCGCTGGGTGGCAAGGCGGCGATTCCCGGCGGCTTCGGCACCGGCAAGACGGTGCTGCTCGAGGCCCTGGCCAAGGGCTGCAACGCCGACGTGATCGTCTACCTGGGCTGCGGCGAGCGCGGCAACGAGATGGCCGGGCTGCTGTCCGAGTTCCCGGAGCTCGATGACCCCCGCACCGGCCGCCCGCTGATGGAACGCACGGTGATCATCGCCAACACCAGCAACATGCCGGTGGCGGCGCGCGAGGCGAGCATCTACAGCGCGATCACGGTGGCCGAGTACTACCGCGACCAGGGACTGCACGTGGCGCTGATGGCCGACTCCACCAGCCGCTGGGCCGAGGCGCTGCGCGAGGTCTCGGGCCGCTTCGGCGAGCTGCCCGGCGAAGGCGGCTACCCGGCCTACCTCTCGTCGCGCCTGGCGGACTTCTACGAGCGCGCCGCGGTGGTCGAGACGCTCGCCGGCACGATCGGCAGCGTCACCGTGATGGGCGCGATCAGCCCGCCCTCGGGCGACTTCTCGGAACCCGTGACGAGCCACACCAAGCGCTTCGTGCGCAGCTTCTGGGCGCTCGACGTCAAGCGCGCGCAGGCGCGCTTCTACCCGGCCGTGAACCCGCTCGCATCGTATTCGGAGGATGCGCGCCTGTTCGCGGCATGGTGGAGCGAGCACGGCAACCCCCACTGGGCCGAGCTGCGCGCGCGCTGGCTGGGCGTGCTCGACGAGCAGGCGCGCCTCGAACGCATGGCGCGCATCATCGGCAAGGATGCGCTGCCGCCGCGCCAGCAGCTCACCCTGCTGGTGGCCGACGTCTTCAACGACGCCTTCCTGCGCCAGTCGGCGTTCTCCGAGAAAGACCGCGTGGCCACGCCCGCCAAGCAGGCCGAGATGATGAAGCTCATCGACCGCTTCGCCGAGCTCGCGGCCAACGCGCTCGAAGGCGGGCTGCATCCCGATGCGCTCGCCACCTACCCCTGCGTGCGCGCCTTGCGCCGCATGGGCGAGGAGATCGGCAACGACGAGTTGCCGCTCTTCGCCGAACTTGCGGCGCGCCTCGAGTCCGAGTTCCACGCGCCCGCTCCGGAGTCCCGCGATGAAACCGCGCCTGCTGGTTGAGGGAGCGGCGAGCCGGCTGGCCGGCCCCCTGCTCTTCCTGAAGCGCACGCTCGACGTCGGCCTGGCCGACGCCGTCGAGGTGATCGGGCGCGATGGCCGGGCGCGCCTGGGGCGCGTGGCGGCGATCGACGAGGACCTGCTCACCATCGAGGTGCTCGAGTCCACCAGCGGGCTGAATCTGCCCGACACGGTGGTGCGCTTCACCGGCGAGCCGCTCGCCTTCGGCCTGGGCCCCGGCGTGCTGGGCCGCGTGTACAACGGCGTGGGCCAGCCCGTGGACGGCGGCCCGCCCCTGCCTGCGCACGCGAGCTATCCGATCGACGGCCTGCCTGTGAATCCGGTGGCCCGCGCCACGCCGCGCGACTTCATCGAGACCGGCATCACCGCGATCGACCTGATGAACAGCCTGGTGCGCGGACAGAAGCTGCCGATCTTCTCGGGCGGCGGCCTGCCGCACGACCGCATGGCGGCGCAGATCGCGGGCAGCGCGCGTCTGCTGTCGGAGGACGCGGGCGAGTTCGCGCTGGTGTTCGCGGGGATCGGCCTGCCGCACGACTCGGCCGAGTTCTTCCGTGCGGCGCTGGAGTCCGGCGGCGCGCTGGCGCGCACGGCGCTGTTCCTCAACCTGGCGAGCGACTCCAGCACGCAGCGCCTGCTGACCCCGCGCTACGCGCTCACCGCCGCCGAGTACCTGGCCTTCGTGGAAGGCAAGCACGTGCTGGTGATCCTCACCGACATGACCAATTACTGCGAGGCGCTGCGCGAGGTGAGCGCCGCCAAGGGAGAGATCCCCAGCCGCAAGGGCTATCCGGGCTACATGTACTCGGACCTGGCCACGCTGTTCGAGCGCGCGGGCTGCATCCACGGCAGCGCGGGCACGCTCACGCAGCTGTCGATCCTGTCCATGCCCTCGGACGACATCACGCACCCCATCCCCGACCTCACCGGCTACATCACCGAGGGGCAGATCGTGCTGTCGCGCGACCTCGACCGGCGCGGCCTGTATCCGCCGATCAACGTGCTGCCCAGCCTCTCGCGCCTGATGAAGGACGGCACCGGCGGCCGCTACACGCATCCCGACCATCCGGGGCTCGCGAGCCAGCTCTACGCGGCCTACGCGCGCGCCGTTCAGACCCGCGTGCTGGCCAGCGTGGTCGGGGAGGACGGGCTGTCCGACACCGACCGGCTGTACCTGGCCTTTGGCGCGCGCTTCGAGAGCCAGCTCGTCAATCAGGCCGGGCCGCGCACCCTGGCGCAGAGCATGGACGCCGGATGGCGTCTGCTCGAGCCCCTGCCCCGCGGCGAGCTCACGCGCCTGTCGGATGCGCAGATCGCCGCTCACCTGGGCGTGCCCGCCTGAGCGCGGCAGCGCGTACACCCGTCCAGCCGAGCCCGCATGAGCGACATCGCCCCCAGCCGCAGCGTGATCCTGGAGTTGCGCGAGGAACGCCGCGCGATGGCCGACGGGCACGCCTTCCTCGACGAGAAGTGTCTGCTGCTGGCAGGCGAGATCCTCAAGAACCTGGCGCGCCAGAACGCTCTGCGCAGCCAGGTGCAGACGCTGGCCGAGGAGGCAGCGCGGGCGCTGGCGGCGGCACTTGCGCGCCACGGGCTGGAAGCTCTGCAACTGCACGGGCCGGCCGACCTTGCCGGCAGCCAGTGGCACGCCGCAACCCGTATGCTCATGGGCGTGAAGCTCATCGATGCCGAATTCGTCCCCGTCGTTCGCCCGCCGGAGGGCGTGCTGCCGTCACGCGAGGTGGAACGGGTGGCCGAGGCGTATCTGACGCTGACCCGGTCGGCCGCCACGCTGGGCGCCGTGTCGGCCAACCTCGAGCGCCTGGCGGCCGAGTACCGCCGCGCCATCCGCCGCGCGCGTGCGCTGCACGACGTGCTGCTGCCCGAACTCGACGCCGCGGTGCTCGACATGGAGACCCGCCTCGAGGACCTCGAGCGCGAAGACGCCATCGCGATGCGCCTCGGAGCGGGCGCGGCGTGACGCGGCGGGTGCAGCGCAGCGCGCTGGTGGCCGCGCCGGCCGCGCTGATGTTCGAACTGATCGACCGCGTCGAGGACTATCCGCAGTTCCTGCCCTGGTGCGTGGCGACCCGCCTGACCGAGCGCCGCGACGATCTGGTGGGCGCCACGGTCACGGTGGGCTGGAAACACCTGCGCATCGAGGTCACGACGCGCAACCCCAAGCGCGCCCCGCAGCGCATGGAGATCCACCTCGAGGGCGGCACCTTTCGCCACTTCCTTGGCCTGTGGGAACTGCGCCCGCTTGGCGACCGCGGCTGCAAGGTCGACTTCACGCTGGAGTACGAACTCGCCCTGCCGGGCGCGGACCGGGTGGCCGGCCACCTGATCGACCACGCTGCAGACCGCATGGTCGACGCCTTCGTGGCCCGTGCCGAGGAGCACTTCCGCTCGGCGGACACCGCCGCCGCGCCCTCGGCGCCGCAGCCAAGCTCGAGCCAGGAGCCGCCCACTGCCATGACCCCGGCGATGCCTCCCGCGGCCAGTCTGCCGCTGCACGCTGCCGCGAGCGCGGCCGCAACGACCGCAGCGACCCCTCCGCCCGCGGTGCCGGACTCCGCCTCGACGACGAACCTCGCCCTGGCAGCGACGTCCGGGTCAACCTTCCCGCCTGAATCGCGTTAGAGTCTGCACGGGCCGCAGTGCGCTTTGCGTTGCGCCCGTTCACCACCCTCCGGGAGAACCGAATGAAGACGATCCTCGGCGCCGTTGCGGCGCTCGGCCTGATCACCGTATCGGGCGCCGCGCTGGCCCAGGACGCGACGGCCAAGGCAGGCTGCAACACCTGCCATGCCCTCGACACCAAGAAGATGGGTCCGTCGTTCAAGGACATCGCCGCCAAGTTCAAGGGCAAGGCCGATGCCGAGAAGGAACTGGTCGCCCGCTTGACGGCCGGCAAGGGCCACCCCGCCGTGAAGGCCCCGGCGGACGACGTAGCTGCGGCCGTGAAGTGGGTCCTTTCGCAGTAGTCCGGGCCTCACCGGCGCCCTGACCTGCGCCGGTGAGCTAGGGCCTCGTCGCCGCGGCCTGCAGCCGCTAGACTTGCGCCGCTTTGCCAGCATCCTGCGCCGATCCGGCGCCCTGTCCACTCATTGGGAGAGTCCATGAAGAAGATCGTTCTCGCCGCTGCCGCTGCCGCCCTGATGGGCGCCACGGGTGCCGCCCTGGCGCAAGACGCCACCGCCAAGCTCGGCTGCAATACCTGCCACGCCCTCGACACCAAGAAGATGGGTCCGTCGTTCAAGGACATCGCCGCCAAGTTCAAGGGCAAGGCCGATGCCGAGAAGGAACTCGTGGCCAAGCTCATGGCCGGCAAGGGTCACCCCGCCGCCAAGGGCTCGGAGGCCGACGTGGCCGCCGCCGTGAAGTGGGTTCTGGCGCAGTAAGCCGCACCGCTGTAGCAAGAGGGCCGGTCACCGACCGGCCCTTTTTCATTGCCCGCGCGCGGCGTGCGCCTTGCTAGAGTGCCGGCCGCCTCCCCCTGCTCACGGATCGCCCATGACCACCTCCCCGGAACTCGACCGCCTGCGCCCGACCCTGGGCACGCCGCTCAGCGCGGCGGCTGTGCGGGTGATGCTGCTGGGCTCGGGGGAACTCGGCAAGGAAGTGAGCATCGCGCTGCAGCGCCTGGGCTGCGAGGTGATCGCGGTGGACCGCTACGCCCACGCCCCGGCCCATCAGGTTGCGCACCGGGCGCACGTGATCGCGATGAGCGACGGCGCCGCGCTGCGTGCCCTGATCGAGGCCGAGCGCCCGCACATCGTGGTGCCCGAGATCGAAGCCATCGCCACCGACGAGCTCGAGGCCATCGAGCGCGAGGGAATCGCCCGCGTGGTCCCCACGGCCCGCGCGGCACGCCTGACCATGAACCGCGAGGGCATACGCCGCCTGGCCGCCGAGGAACTCGGCCTGCCCACCTCGCCATACCGCTTCGCCGACTCGCTGGCCGAACTGCGCGAGGCCGTGAACGCCGTGGGGCTGCCCTGCGTGATCAAGCCGGTGATGTCCTCGTCGGGCAAGGGGCAGAGCAAGATCGACCGGGCCGAGCAGATCGAGGCGGCCTGGAACTACGCGCAGGCCGGGGGTCGCGTGGCCCTGGGCCGGGTGATCGCCGAGGGCTACATCGACTTCGACTACGAGATCACCCTGCTCACCGTGCGCGCGCTCGACGCCGAGGGCGCCGTCCGTACGCACTTCTGCGAGCCCGTGGGCCACGTGCAGGTCGCTGGCGACTACGTCGAAAGCTGGCAGCCGCATCCCATGTCGCCCGCCGCGCTTGCCCTGGCTCAGGACTACGCCGCGCGCGTGACGGCCGCCCTGGGCGGACTGGGCCTGTTCGGCGTGGAGTTCTTCGTGAAGGGCGACACGGTGTGGTTCTCCGAGGTCAGTCCGCGCCCGCACGACACAGGCATGGTCACGATGGTCACCCAGTGGGCCAACGAGTTCGAACTGCACGCGCGCGCCCTGCTCGGTCTGCCCGTGGATGCGAGCCTGCGCAACCCCGGCGCGAGTGCCGTGATCTACGGCGGAGTGGACGCCGGGGCACTGGCCTTCGAGGGCGTGGCCGAGGCGCTCGCCGTGCCGGGCGCGGAACTGCGCCTGTTCGGCAAGCCCGAGTCCTACGTCAAGCGGCGCATGGGCGTTGCGCTGGCCCACGCGGACACGGTGGAAGAGGCGCGGCGGCGCGCCAAGGCCGCGGCTGCCGCCGTGCGCCCGCGGCCCTCAGCCTGAAGCAGCGCGCACCGGCCCTCGCGGCTAGACGCGATCCGCGCCCCCTGCCAGGGCTCGCGGAGCCGCCACTACAATGACCGCATGAAGATCCTGATCGTCGACGACCACTCGCTGATCACCGCGGCGCTATCGGCCATGGTGCTGGATCTGGACGACGAGGTCGAGGTGCATACCGCCGGCGCGGCGCAGCCCGCGCTGGAGTTGGTGCGCGCCCACCCGGACGCCGATCTTCTGCTGCTCGACCTGAACCTGCCAGGCGTCGAGGGCACTGAACTGCTCGAGACCATCGTGGCGGGCAACACCGAGCTCAAGATTCTGGTGCTGTCCGGCGTGCAGGACCAGCGCAGCGTGATGCGCGTCCTGCAGCTTGGCGCGGCGGGCTTCGTGCCCAAGAGCATGGACTCGGACGTGCTGCTCACCGCCATCCGCTTCGTGCTCGGCGGCGGCGTCTACATCCCTTCCGGCCTGCTCGCCGAGGCGCAGCGCTCGGGTCTGCTGGCCGCGCCCACGCCTGCCGAGGCGGGCCTGGCGGGCAGCCGCGTGGAACTCACCGACCGGCAGCGCGACGTGCTCATGTGCCTGGCGCGCGGCGCCCCCATCAAGCTCATCTGCCGCGAGCTCAACCTCAGCGAAGGCACGGTCAAGACGCACGTCACGGCCATCTACCGCGCCTTTGGCGCGAACAACCGCACCGAGGCCCTGCTGGCGGCGCGCCGCCACGGCTACGACGTGAGCTGAGTCCGGCTCAGGGACGGCCGGCTTCCTGGGGATGCAGGTTCGCCAGGCCCAGCTGCACCGCGATCGCGTTGTTGAGCACCGCCGGCGTGGTGGGCTTTTGCAGCACCAGCGGCTCCTCGGTGCGCGAGCGCGCGATGGCATGCGCCTGGGTGGGATTGAGCGCAATGCGCTCGCGCATGACGCGCTGGAACTGCGACTGCACCTCCGCCGCGGCCACCGCGGTGAGCACCACTGCCGGCACGGGCGCGCCGAGGATCTCGCGGATGCGGAAGATGGTCTCGACGCCGCTGACCGAGTGCGGTCCGAGGTTCTGGTCGGCCACGATCGCATCCACCTTCTCGTGCATCGACAGGCTGCGGATCAGCGCGGCGTTGAAGCCATTGCCCGCCACGACCTCCGCCCCCCAGGAGCGCAGCAGCCGCGTCAGGCTGTTGAGGATCTCGGCGTTGTCCTCGACCAGCGCGATGGTGTGGCCCGTCAGAGGGCGCAGCAGCCAGCTCAGGGTGTCGGGGGCGCCGCGGCCCTGGCGGCGCGGAGCGCTGCTGGCCGGGACCACGAGCCTGAACATGGTGCCCCGGCCCGGCCGGGTGGCGATGGCCAGCGGCACATCGAGCAGGCGGCAGATGCGCCGCACGATCGACAGGCCCAGCCCGAAGCCCGCGCCGCTGTTCTCGGCGCGGGAGCTCTCGCCACGGTAGAACTCCTCGAAGATGCGCTCCACCTCGTGGCTCGCGATGCCGGCGCCGGTGTCCCACACCTCGAGCATCACCTTGCCGCCCGGGCGCACGCGGGCGGCGAGCAGCACGCCGCCCTGGCTCGTGTAGCGGATCGCGTTGGCCAGCAGATTGCGCAGCACACGCTGCATCAGCAGGCTGTCGGTCTGCAGTGAACGGCGGCTGCGGCGCACCCTCAGCACCAGTCCCTTCGAGGCGGCGATCGGCGAGAACTCCTGCTCGAGCGTGTTGAACAGTTCGTCGATCGGCACGGCATCGATCTTGGGTTCGATCGCGCCCGAGTCGAGGCGCGAGATCTCCAGCAACTCCTCCACAAGCTTGGACAGCGAATCGACCGCCGAGGACAGATTGGTGATCAGCGACACCACCGGGCCTTCGGCGCGCTTGCGCAGCAGCGACACGTAGATGCCGATCGCCTGCAGCGGCTGGCGCAGGTCGTGGCTGGCGGCGGCGAAGAATTGCGAGCGCGAGCGCGTGGCAGCCTCGGCGGCCTTGCGTGCCTCTTCGGCAGCGCGCTTCTCGGTGAGCAACTGCTCGACCAGCAGTTCGTTCTCGTGATTGGTCTTGACCGCTTCGCGTACCGCCTCGCCGAAGCGCCGACCGAAGAAGAGACTGAAGGCGAACACCCCGGCCATGGCGGCGGCGGCCACCAGGTAGTTGGCGTCCGCCTCCCAGGCCATGCGGATGGGCAGCGGCACCAGGGCGGGGAACATGTAGGCGTGAAAGGCCGGTCGCCACGCCGCAAACAGGGTGAGCGAACCGAAGGCCACGCCCAGCACCAGCACCACGACCACCAGTTGCAGCGCCGGGTCGCCGCTGGGGAAGAAGGCGGCTCCGGCCACGCCCCACAGCACGCCGGCCAGCGCTGCCTGCCAGGTCCAGCGCCGGCCCCAGGCGCGCACGAAGCTCACCCGGTCGTCGGCTGCGGCGTAGACCCGTGCCAGGCGCAGGCGCAGGATCGCCTCGAAGAAGATCGCGGCGAGCCACAGCCCCATCCACTCGCTCGGCACGCGCGACCACAGCGCCGCCGCGAGGATGGCCGCGCCAGAGACGCTGCCCAGCACCGAGGCCGGCACCTGCTTGAGCACCGCGCCCAGCACGCCGGCCTGCACCTCGATGTCGCGCTGCTCTGGCGTCAGCGGCCCCAGGCCGAAGCGCGTGAGCGGCCCGGTGGCATCGAGTGGCTGGGTGAGTGCGTCAGCCGAGCTCGGAGCGCCCTGCTTCGCGCGCTGTTCGCTCATGCTCAGGCTGCGCGCCGCTGCAGCGCGCGCGGCTCCAGGAATTCCTCGAGCCCGTAGCGTCCGCCCTCGCGGCCCAGGCCCGAGCGCTTGAAGCCGCCGAAGGGCGCGAGCGGGTTGTAGTGGCCGCCGTTGATCTCGACCTGCCCCGCGCGCAGGCGTCGCGCCACGGCCAGGGCCGCGGCCTCGTCGGCCGACCACACGGCCGCGGCGAGCCCGTAGTCGGTGCCGTTGGCCAGCGCCACCGCGTGATCGATGTCCTCGTAGGCGAGGATGCTGAGCACCGGACCGAAGATCTCCTCCCGCGCGATGCGCATGTCGGGGCGCACGTCGGCGAACACCGTGGGCTGCACGAACCAGCCGCGCGGCAGATGCGCCGGCGCCTCGGTTCCGCCGCACACCAGGCGGGCTCCCTCGGCCACCCCCGAGCGGATCAGGCCGCGCACGCGCTCGCGCTGCCCCGCCGAGACCAGCGGGCCAAGGCGGGAGCTCGGCTCCTGCGCCGGTCCCAGGGTGTAGGTGGCTGCGAGTTGCGCAGCGATGTCTGCCGCCTCGTCCATGCGGGCGCGCGGCACGAGCAGGCGCGAGAGCGCGTTGCAGGCCTGGCCGCTGTTGAGGAAGCACGCATTGAGCGTGCCGCGCACCGCGGCTGCGAGGTCGGCGTCGGGCAGCACCACCGAGGCCGACTTGCCGCCGAGTTCGAGCGCGACGCGCTTGATCTCGGCCGCGGCCAGACCGGCCACGCGGCGGCCCGCGCGCGTCGAGCCCGTGAAGCTCAACGCATCGACGTGGCGATCGAGTGCCAGCGCCTCGCCAGTCACCGCGCCGTCACCCGCCACGAGGTTGAAGACGCCGGGCGGAAATCCGGCCTCGTGGATCACCTCGGCAAGCGCGAAGGCGTTGAGCGGGGCGACCTCGGAGGGCTTGAGCACCACCGTGCAGCCCGCCGCCAGTGCCGGCGCGAGCTTGAGGCTGATCTGGTGCAAGGGGAAGTTCCAGGGAGTGACCGCACCCACCACGCCCACCGGCACCTGCTCGACGAGCGAGTTGCCGATCTGCTCGCTCCACGCAAACTCGCGGGCCGCGCGCGCGGTCCGGCGCCAGTGTTCGATGGGATTCGCCACCTGAAGTCGCGCACTCATGCGCACCGGCATGCCGACCTCGGCCGCCACCAGGCGGGTGAGGTCGTCGGCGCGCGCGGCAAGGCCATCGGCCACGCGCTCGAGCGCGGCACAGCGCTGCTCCACGGGCGTGTCCTGCCAGGCATCGAAGGCCTGGGACGCGGCGGCGCAGGCCGCAGCCACCTCGCGCGGCGTGGCGGCAGCCACCTGGGCGATCACTTCCTCGCTGCTGGGATCGACGACCCGATGCGCGAGCTTGCCCTCGGCGGGTCGCCAGGCACCACCGATGTAGTGCTCTCGCTTGTGCATGAATTCTGTCCGCGGCGTGCGCTGAGCGAGCAGTCTAGTGCTGCACCAAATGGCCCCCGCCGCGCCTGCCGGGTATGCGTCATGCCCGGATGTGGGAGCGCGCCTCATCCGCCTTCAGCCGAGCCAGGGATAGTCCCAGAACTCGAGTCGTGCCCGCCCCGCGGCAACCGCCAGGCGCGCGCGCGCGCCCACCGGCAGCGTGGCCTTGCACGCCACGTGCCCGAAGGGCAGGCCGGTGAGGATGGGCGTGCGCGTCGCCGCCCGCACGCGGGCCAGGGCGTCGGCCAGCCCGTAGCCGTTGTCGGTGGGCATCACTGCCATGGGCTCGAAGGCGCCGAGCAGCACCGCGGCCTGGCGGTCGAGCACGCCTGCCTGATGCAACTGCAGCAGCATGCGCTCCACCTTGTAGGCCGGCTCGTTCACGTCCTCGAGGAAGAGGATGCCGCCGCGCACCCGAGGGAAGTAGGGCGTGGCCAGCAGCGCGCACACCATGGCCAGATTGCCGCCCCACAGGCGCCCGCGCGCGCCAAGTTCCACCGGCTCGCAGGCGAACTCGAGGGCGTGCCTGGGCTGCGCGAGCGTGGCGAAGAACTGCTCGACGGTGTCGGCCTCGGGCGCCGCGCGCCCGAAGTCATTGACGTCCGGCCCCTGGAAGCTCACCCCGCCGGCGCGCGCCAGGTAGGCGAGGCTGAAGGCGGTGAAGTCGCTGTAGCCCACCAGTACCCGCTCGGCGGCGCGGATCGCGGCAAAGTCCAGACGATCGAGCAGACGCGTGAGCCCGTAGCCGCCGCGGCCCATCATCACCACGTCGAGGCGCGGGTCGCTGGCAAAGGCCTGCAACTCGGCCGCGCGCAGCTCGTCGCTGCCGGCGAAGCGCAATTCGCGCGCGAAGATCGTCTCGCCCGCCTGCACTTGCCAGCCGCGCGCGGCAAACCACCGGGCGCAGCGATCGGCCACCGCCGCGTCGGGCAGATAACCCGAGGGCGCCACCAGTCCCAGGCGGCGAGTCGGCGCGCGCGCGTCAGGGCGTGCCATCGCCGCCCTCCTCCTCGTCATCGGCCGGCAAGCTGCCCTCCCGGCGCAGCGTGCGCCGCTCGGCGAAGAAGCGCGCCAGAAGATCGCCGCACTCGGCCGCGAGCACGCCGCCGCGCACGCTGGCGTGATGGTTGAGCCGCGCCTCGGCAAAGAGGTCGACCACGCTGCCGGCGGCCCCGGTCTTCGGATCGGCAGTACCCCACACCACGCGAGCGATGCGCGAGTGGTGAATCGCGCCCGCGCACATCGCGCAGGGCTCGAGCGTCACGTACAGGGTGCAGTGGTTGAGGCGGTAGTTGTTCTCGAGTTGGGCCGCGGCGCGCAGCACCTGGACCTCGGCGTGCGCGGTGGGGTCGGCGTTGCCGATCGGCTGGTTGAAGCCGGTGGCCAGCACCCGGCCGTCGCGGACCAGCACCGCGCCCACCGGCACCTCGCCCAGCGCCCAGGCGTTGTGGGCCTGGTCGAGCGCCATGCGCATGTACATCTCGTCGTCGGGGTGGGCGCTGCTTTCGCTGACCTCCAGGCCGGCACTGGCCTGGGCAAGCCACGACTCGCGGCGCTGCGCGCGGGCGCGCACGCGGTCGGCGCGGGCCTGCTCCACCGCGTCGGCGAGCGCGCCCGCATCGAGCTCGGCCGCCGCCTGAGCGAGCCACGCCGGGAAGTGGCCGCGGTGGTAGTCGGTGCCGTAGTCCGAGCGTGCCACGAAGCCGGTGTCGGCCAGCCAGCGGCGCAGTTCGGCGTAGTCGACCGCGAGCCAGGCGCCGGCGCTTGCCAGGAAGGCCAGCAGGCACTCGTTGGCGCGGCGCTCCTCGAGCAGTTGGCCCGCGGGCAGGAACAGCGCCGCCGAGGCCAGCACCAGTTCGAAGTCGCGCGCATCGCGGCTGCGCAGGCTGTCGAGGTGGCTGCCCTGACGGATCGAGAGTTCCCCCAGACGAGCCAGCCAGGCCTCGCGGCTGATGCTGGCCGTCTCCTGGGCTGCGAGGTTCTTGCTCATGCCTCTCATCTTAGCGGCGCGACCTCCCCCGGCCAGCACACGCAGGACTCGGCAGGAATGGATCAGCCGGCGTCCGGGACCCGGGGTGCGGGCAAAGGCAGCCCCTCGTACAGCGCGACCTGCTCGAGGGCTGCCTCGAACCGGGCGCGCGCTGCGGCCGCCGTTCGCCGCAGGCAGGCGTGCAGTTCGGCGTCGGCCGGGCTGCGGTGCTCGCAGGCTGCGCTGTAAGCCTCGAAGTGCGTCAGTTGCATCAGCAACTCGGCCACGTGGCGCGGGCACTCGCAGGCGATTGCCGCGGAGCGGTCGGCGAACTCGACCAGAGCAGCATCGTCCCAGCGCGCCGGCGGCACCGCATCGGCAGCCTGCTCGGCGGCCCCGAGGGCAGGCCGAGGCGGCGCGTCCGCGAGGGCCACGCCGCGCAGCCATTGCGCCAGCACCACGTCGGGCTGGGGCTCGCGCAACAAGGCAGTGCCGGCGTCGGCCAAGCCCTCGCACACCGCCTCGGCGGCGTAGCCATACAGCACGGCCTTGGGCAACCCCGCCAGGTCCGGCGCAGCCGCCTCGACGGCAGCCAGCCAACCCTCGTGCAACTGCGCTTGGTGAAACAGCACGGCATCGACGGCCTTGCCGCGCAGATCCGCGGCCGCCTGCGCCACGTCGTCGTAGGGACCCAGCAATTGCAGCGGCCGGCCCAGGCGGCGCAACAGCGCGCGCCGGCGCAGACGGGTGGCCAGCGCCGGGCCGATCAGTGCCAGGCGCCAAGCGCTCGATGGCGATGCACCGGCCTCGGCCACCGGGACCTCCCGCCGCGTGGCCAGGCGCGGGCGCTCATGCGCAGCCGCCACGCGCTGCAACTGGGTCATGTCGAGCGAGGCCACGCTGCCGATGGCATGGCCTTGCTCCGTCAGTTGCTTGACCAGCGCCAAGCGTCGCACGTCCTCGGGCGAGTAAAGACGCTGGCCGCCGGGCGACAGCGCGGACTGGGTCAAGCCGTAGCGGCGCTCCCAGACGCGCAAGGTCGCCACCGGCATGTGCAGCACGCGCGCCACTGCGCCGCTGCGGTACTGCACACGCGCGGCTTGCGCCTGGGGCGGCTGCGTTGGCTTGCGTCTGCTCACTTGTTCGACCTCCCGAACGACCCTGTTTTGAATCGCTTAATTCGCATTATGGACGGAAACGTAAGTCCCATGAAGCTCTTTTGAACCTCTTTGCGTATGATCTTGACCATGTTGAATCGCGTAACTCACCGCATCGCCGTGGTCGGTGCCGGAATGGCTGGAGCGACCTGCGCCCGTGCCCTGCGCGAGGCGGGGTTCGCTGTGCACGTGTTCGACAAGTCGCGCGGCCCGGGCGGACGGCTCGCCACCCGGCGGCTCGAGTGGAGCGACCCTCAGGGACGGGCGCAGACGGCGCGGCTCGATCACGGTGCCCTGGGCCTGGCGGCGCACAGCGGGGAGTTTCAGGCCTTCATCGACGAGGGCCTGCGGGCCGGAGTCCTGGCCACCTGGGCCCCAACCTTGGCGCCCGGTAGCGTCGCGTCCACGGTCGGCGAGCAGCTTCAGGTGCCGGTGCCGGACCTGCCGGCACTGTGCCGGCGCCTGCTGGACGGCGTCGCCGCCACCTGGTCGACCACCATCGACGGCCTGCACCGAAGTGCTCGCGGGTGGCAGCTGCACGCTGACGGCGAGCAGCTGGCGCCGGACTTCGACGCCGTTGTGCTGGCATTGCCGCCGGCCCAGTCGGCGCCCTTGATCCGTCCCCACCGCAGCGATTGGGCCCAGCAGGCCGCGGCGGTACCGATGCAGCCGTGCTGGACTCTGATGGGCGTGACCGATGCGCCTGAAGCAATGCCCGCCTGGGACCTCGCCCGGCCGAGCCACGGACCCTTGGCCTGCGTGATGCGCAACGACGCGCGCCCGGGGCGCGTGCGGCTGCCGGGCCTGGCGCAGTGGGTCGCGCACGCCCGCAGCGACTGGAGCCGGCAGAACCTTGAACAGCCCGCCGCATGGGTGCAGCAGCAGTTGCAGGCCGCCCTGGCTGATTGCCTCGGCCATCCCCTGGCGTGGCAGCACTGCGTGGTGCACCGTTGGCGCTACGCGCTGCCGCCGGCACCGCTCAGCCGCCCGGCCAGCGCGTTCTGGTGGGACTTCGACCTGGGCCTGGGCGCGTGCGGAGACTTTCTCGGTGGCGCAGGGCTCGAGGGCGCGTGGTGCTCCGCCCGTTCCTTGGCGGCGGCCATGCTCTCCCCCGCCGCGGGCGCAAGACGGTCTGCGACTCGTCCGCCAAGCCAAGGCGAAGGCGGCATAGAGCGGCGCGGCGGGGTGGACCTGATCGCGCCAGCTTCGAGCGAGGTGTCGCGATGACGCTGCACCACGCCGGCTTTCGCGGCAACAAGGCCGCGCTGCCCAGCAAGCCCTGCGCGGCCTGCGGGCTGGCGATGAGCTGGAGGCGCCGCTGGGCGAAGAATTGGGCTGCGGTGAAGTACTGCAGCGAGGCCTGTCGGCGCAAGGGCGCGGCGCGTGGCTGAACTGCGCTCCCTGATCGTCGTGCTGGGCGACCAGCTCGACCTCGACGCGGCGGCCTTCGACGGCTTCGATGCTGCGCTCGACGCGGTCTGGATGGCCGAGGTGAGCGAGGAGTCGACGCACGTCTGGTCGAGCAAGCCGCGCACCGCGCTGTTCCTGGCGGCGATGCGCCACTTCGCGCTCGCCCTGGAGGACGCCGGCCGGCCGCTGCACTACACCCGCCTGGACGCGCCCGACAACGCGGGCAGCCTGAAGGCGCAGCTGCAGGCCGACATCGCGCGGCTGCGCCCCGCCCGCCTGGTGATGACCGCCCCGGGCGACTGGCGCGTGCTGCAAGCCCTCCGGGCGGTGAGCGAAGCGACCGGCCTGCCGCTGGAAATCCGCGAGGACCGCCACTTCTTCGTCACGGTGCGCGAGTTCGCGGCCCATGCCCAGGGTCGCAAGTCCCTGCGCATGGAGTACTTCTACCGCGAGCAGCGCAAGCGCCACCGCGTGCTGATGCACGAGGCCGAGCCGGTGGGCGGACAGTGGAACTTTGACGCGGACAACCGCGAAGCCTTCGGTCCCGCGGGCCCTGGCGCCGTGCCCTCGCGCGCAGCCTTCGCGCCCGACGCCATCACGCGCGAAGTGATCGCGCTCGTGGCCTCGCGCTTCGCGAATCACCCCGGCCAACTCGAGAGCTTTGCCTGGCCGGTCACGCGTGCGCAGGCGCTGCAGGCCTTGCAGGTCTTTGTTCGGGAGCGCCTGCCGCTGTTCGGTCGCTACCAGGACGCGATCTGGCCGGGCGACCCGTGGCTCTACCACGCGCACCTGTCGGCGGCGCTCAACCTGAAGCTGCTCAACCCGCGCGAGGTGGTGGCCGCGGCCGTAGCCGCCTACCACGAGGGGGCCGCGCCGCTGGCCAGCGTGGAAGGCTTCGTGCGCCAGATCCTGGGCTGGCGCGAGTACGTGCGCGGCATCTACTGGACCCGCATGCCGGCCTACGCACAGGGCAACGCCCTCGACGCCCAGGCCGATCTGCCGGCGTGGTACTGGAGCGGCGCCACCGACATGGCCTGCCTGCGCGACGCGCTGGCGCAGACGCTGACACACGGCTACGCCAATCACATCCAGCGACTGATGGTCACGGGCCTGTTCGCGCTGATGCTCGGCGTTCAGCCGCAGCGGGTGCACGCCTGGTACCTCGCCGTCTACGTCGATGCGGTCGAATGGGTCGAGCTGCCCAACACCCTGGGCATGAGCCAGTACGCCGACGGCGGCGCGATGGCGAGCAAGCCCTACATCGCCACCGGCAAGTACATCGAACGCATGAGCCCGCATTGCCAGGGCTGCCGCTACGACCCCGCGCAGCGCAGCGGCGACAAGGCATGCCCTTTCACCACCCTGTATTGGGATTTCCTGATGCGCCACGAGGCGCTGCTGGCCGGCAACCCGCGCATGGCCCTGCAGGTGAAGAACCTCGCCCGCCTGAGCGACGCGCAGAGGCAGGCAGTGAGCGAGCGCGCGGCCGCCATCCGGCGCGGCGAAGTAGGAGTAGCGCGTGATTGACGCGCTCCCGCCCACGCTCGCCGCGGCGCGGCAGCGCATCGCCGCGGTGCAGCCGGCCGCCTACGCGCGCACCCGCAACGCGCTCGACGGCGCGGTCAGCGGCCTGTCGCCCTACATCACCCACGGCTTCGTGACGCTGGCCGAGGTGCTGGCCGGCGTGGTGTCACGCCACCCGCTTGGCGTGCAGCACAAGTTCGTCTTCGAGCTTGGCTGGCGCGCCTACTTTCGTCATGTCTGGCAGCACCGCGGTGCGGGCATCTTCGACTCCTTGCACCAGGGCCCGCTGCCCGAGGAGGCCTATGCCCGCGAGTTGCCAGCCGATATCCGCGAAGGCTGCACCGGGGTGCCGGTGGTGGACGAGGCCGTGCGTGCGCTCTATGCCACCGGCACGCTGCACAACCACGCGCGCATGTGGCTGGCCAGTTACCTGGTGCACGTGCGCAAGGTGCATTGGCGCGTCGGCGCCGACTGGCTCTACGGCCACCTGCTCGACGGCGATCTGGCCAGCAATCACCTCAGCTGGCAATGGGTGGCCGGCACCGCCAGCCGCAAGCCCTATCTGTTCAACGCCGAGAACGTGGCCCGCTATGCACCCGCGTCCTGGCACAGCCCCGGCAGCGTGATCGACACCACCTACGAGGCGCTCGACCGTCTTGCGCGTCGGCCGCCACCGCCCGGAAGCGATCGGCAGGCAAGACATCGCCCCCCGGTGTCGGCCGAGCCGCGTCTTGCAAGCGCACCGCCTGCGGCGCTCGGCGTGAGCGCGCCCGATGCCGCGGCCGTGGCCGGCCGCGAGGTCTGGCTCGTGCATCCCTGGAGCCTGGGCGAACTGCCGGCGGCCTTGCCCGCCGGCGCGGCGGTGATCGGGATCTTCGTGGCGGACTTTCACCGCGCCTGGCCGTGGAGCGAACGGCGCTGGCACTTCGTCGGCCGCCGCATGGCCGAACTCGCCTCCCATTGCTGGTTCGGGGACGCCACCGCCATCGGTACCGCGCTGCAAGGCGCCCGCAGCGTGCGCAGCATCGCAGCGCCACACCTCGCGCCCTGGCTGGCGCGCTGGGCCGAGTGCGAGCCGGAGCCGACGCTCTTCCCTCCGGTCGAGCGCCGCTGCGACTCATTTTCGCAGTGGTGGGCGCGCACCACTCGCGGGCTGGACTCAGCCACAGACCTCTTGACCGTCAACCAGGTACCCGCATGACGACCGAACCCTCGAAGCCGGGGCCGCCGCCCCCGTTGACCGTGCTCTACGACGGCGCCTGCCCCTTGTGCCGGCGCGAGATCGGCCTGTATCGCGACCTGCCGTCGGACACTGCGGTGTGCTACGCCGACGTGAGCGACGCAGCCTTGCCGCTGCCCGAGGGCACGACGCGCGAGCAACTGCTGGCGCGCTTTCACGTGCGTCGCAGCGATGGCGAACTGCTCAGTGGCGCCCAGGCCTTTCTTGCCCTGTGGGCGGTGCTGCCCGGCTGGCGTTGGCTGGCTTGGATCGGGCGTGCGCCGGGTGCCGCGTGGGTGATGGAGCGCGGCTACCGCGGGTTTTTGCGCTGGCGGCCGGCGCTGCAGCGCCTGGCCGCACGGCTCGACCGACCGAAACCCCGCGACCCAGCGCCCCGCTGAACGCTCTCCCATCCATTGACGGAGCCCACACCATGACTGCGATCGCTCTCATCACCGGTGCCAGCGGCGGCATCGGCCGCGCGCTGGCGCGCGAGCTCCAGGGCCAGGGTTGCAAAGTCGCTGCTGTCGGACGCGACGCCGGCCGCCTGGCCGACGTGGACGCGACGGTCCTGATCACCGCCGACACCACCACGCCCGAGGGCGCTGCGCTGGCGCTCAAGGCCTGCCAGGAGACGCTCGGCGCCGCGCCCACCCTGCTGGCGCACTGCGTGGGCAGCACGCTGATCGCGCCGCTGCACCGCACCCGCGCGGAAGCCTACCGTGAGGTGATGCGCGTCAACCTCGACAGCGCGGTGTTCGTGCTGCAGGCCTGGATCGCGGCGCTGGAGGGCGCGCCCGGCGCGGCCGTGTTCGCCAGTTCGGTGGTGGCGCGCATCGGGGTGGCGAATCACGAGGCCATCGCCGCGGCCAAGGGCGGGGTCGAAGCCCTGGTGCGCAGTGCCGCGGCCACCTACGCGGCTCAGGGACTGCGCATCAACGCCGTGGCCCCTGGCCTGACCGAGACGCCGATGACCGCCGCCATGCTCAAGCTGCCGGCGATGCGCGAAGGCGCAGCGCGCCAGTACCCGCTGGGCGGCGTGCAAACCGCCGATCAAGTGGCCGAGGTGATGGCCTGGCTGCTCGGCGAGGGCGCGGCCCGCCTGACCGGGCAGGTGATCGCCGTGGATGGCGGCTTCACGACGGTGCGGCCGCTGGTGAAGTAGTCGCCCCCGGGCGGGCGCGCGCTGCGCCGCCACGAGCGCCCTTGCCTTGCGGCGCAGGGTACATTTCGCACTGGCCTCCGCCGCCAGGTGGAGTGCACTTTCGTCGAGGACTTCTCTCTTGGGCCTGCTCTTGCTTGGCACGAAGGCTGGGTGGCCGAGCGCCAAGCAGTGCGCCGCGGGCGGCTCTGGCGGAACTGAACGGTGAAGCTGCGCTGGCGCCGCTGGGCGATCGCGCTCGTGCTGCCGGTCGCCTTGATCATCCTCGTGGCGATCCTGGCGGTGGCTGCGGGCGTGTCGATCGACGCATCGCGCTGGCGCGACACGGCCGCTCAGCGCGCCTCCGCCATGCTCGGCCGCCCGGTCGCCCTGCACGGCCCGCTGCGCGTGACCCTGGGCCGCGGCCCGGTGCTGCTCATCGGCGACGCACGGGTGCTAAGCCCCGAGGGATTTCAGGCCACCGAGCTCGCGACTCTCGGCGAAGCCAGGGTCGCCTTCGACCTGCTCGACCTTCTGCGCGGCAAAGTGCGCCCGCGCAGCATCGAGGCTGCCGACTTGACCGTCCACCTGGAACGTCGCGCCGACGGCCGCGGCAACTGGACCGCGCAGACGCCGCGCGCGCGGAACGACGCACCTACCGACCTTGACCTCGGCGAGGTACGCATCGAACGGGCCGCGGTGCACTGGCACGATGAGCGCACCGCCACGCGCCGCGTGATCGATCTTGCTGCACTGTCGGTCGGCACCGCGGCGGATGGTGGCCTGAAATTGTCGCTGAGCGGGCGGGTCGACGCATCGCCGCAAGTCGAGCTGCAGGTAGAAGGCGGCCCGGTGCGCGTGCTCCTCGACGGCGGCGCGCCCTGGCCGTTCACGCTCGACGCCCGCTCGAGCGCAGGCCGCTTGCGGGCCGACGGAGCGCTCGACGCCAGCCACAAGCAACTGCGGGCTCAGTTCGACGCGGCGCTCGACGACCCCGCACTGCTCGCCCGCCAGTTCGGCCTCGACCCGCCGCCGCTCGGCGCGGCGGCGCTGCGCGGCATCGCCTCGCTTGGAACCACGGCCATCCAGTTGACCGAGCTGCGCGGCACGATCGCGGGCTCAGAGCTCGCCGGCGAATTTGCGCTGAACTGGGCCGGACCGCGCCCGCGGCTCACTGGTGCAGCGCATGTCTCCCAGTTCGACTTCGGCCCGTGGATCGGCCCGCGCGCCGCCTCCCCCGCCGCGCGCCGTGAGGACGGCGGCGCCGGCTGGCAGACGGTGGCGCTGCGCGCTTCTGCGCCGATCGACACCGAGCTCGATCTGCGTTTGGACCAGGGCCTCGGCCTGCCTCTCGAGTTGCGCGACGCGACTCTTGCCATACGTAGCGACGCGGCGGGTCTGCGCGCGCCGCTGAGCGCAACGGTCGCTGGCGTGAGCGTGGCCGGCGAGATCAAGCTCGGCGCCGCCGAGGCGACACCTGCGCTGTCTGTGCAACTCGCCACTCGCGATCAGCCGCTCGGGGCAGTGGTGCAGAGCCTGTGGCAGGTGCCAGAGCTCGAAGGCGTGCTCGGGCGTCTGGAGCTGCGGCTCAGCGGCCGTGGCGAAACCCTGGGCGCTTGGGCGCAGGAACTCGATGCGTCGATGTTGGTCACCGACCTCAGCGCAGCACTGCGCCGGCCGCAGGACAAAGAGCCCGTGGCGGTTCGGCTCGACCGCCTGGCGCTGCGGGCGACGCGCAGCGAGGGCCTGCGCGGCGAGGGACGCGCCGTGCTGGCGGGCGAGCGCGTGGCCCTGGCGATTCGGGGCGGCCGCCTGGTCGATCTGCTGGGCGCGGGAGCGCTTCCCCTCGAAGTCGAAGCGAGGGCCGCGCCCGCCACGCTGCGCATCGCCACCGAGCTCAGCGCTGCGCCGAGCGTCTCCGCCGGGCCGCTGCGCTTCGACTTCAGGGCGCGCCGCTCCGGTGAGCTCGCGGCCTGGCTGCCGGTCGCACCTGACTCGACTCTGCCGATTGCGCTGCGCGGACGCCTGCGCCTGAGCGACGAGGCCTGGCGCCTCGACCAGACCACGCTAGTCCTGGGGCGCAGCGATCTGAGGCTCGAGGGCAGCGGCCCGCGCG
>DAOTEJ010000045.1:0-20767 GCA_035454085.1 Burkholderiaceae bacterium
AGTACTCGCGCTGGCTCTTCTCCATCTGGCGCTTGACGCGGCCGCGGATGCGCTTTTCCACCTGCAGGATGTCGATCTCGGCCTCGAGCTGCGCCAGCAGCGACTCGAGCCGCTCGCCCAGGGCCACGGTCTCGAGGACCTTCTGCTTCTGCTCGAGCTTGAGCGGCAGGTGCGCGGCCACCGTATCGGCCAGCCGGCCCGGGTCGTCGATGCCGGCAATCGAGGTGAGTATCTCGGCCGGGATCTTCTTGTTGAGCTTCACGTACTGGTCGAACTGCGCGACCAGCGCCCGGCGCAGCGCCTCGATCTCGGGGCTGCCGGGACCATCGGGGGGCAGCGGAAACACGTCGGCGGAGAAGTGCTGCTCGCCGTCCTCGACGCTCTCGATGCGGGCGCGCTGGGCGCCCTCGACCAGCACCTTCACGGTTCCGTCGGGCAGCTTGAGCATCTGCAGGATGTTCGCCACGCAGCCGATTTCGTACATGTCCTCGGGCGAGGGCTCGTCCTTGGCCGCGCTCTTCTGGGCCACGAGCATGATGCTCTTGCCGGCCTCCATGGCCGCCTCGAGCGCCTTGATCGACTTGGGACGCCCGACAAAGAGGGGAATCACCATGTGCGGGAAAACGACCACGTCGCGCAGAGGCAGCAAGGGCAGCGTGATCGATTCCTGGGGAAGCAGACTCGTGGTCATGGGGTGTCCTGCGGAGGGAATTCAGGCGAGAACATGGAGGCGGGCACGACGATTGCAAGTCTGCTCCGCCCCCGAGGGGCGCGCAGCCAATCTAGCATGAAGGAATCGCGCGCCTCGCGGGCAGCGCACGCCGCTTAGCGGGGCGCGCCGGCGACCTTGGGCTGGTCGGAATACATGAGGATGGGCCGGCCGCCGACGACGGAATTCTCGTCCACCACGACCTTGACCACGTTGGTCTGCCCCGGCAGCTCGTACATGACGTCGAGCAGCACGCCCTCGACAATCGAGCGCAGCCCGCGTGCACCGGTCTTGCGCTTGATCGCCTTGCGGGCGATGGCGCGCAGGGCATCGGGGCGCATCTCGAGCTCCACGCCCTCCATGGCAAAGAGCCGCTGGAACTGCTTGACCAGCGCGTTCTTCGGCTCGACCAGGATCTCGACCAGCGCGTCCTCGCTCAGTTCGTCGAGCGTGGCCAGCACCGGCAGGCGGCCCACCAGCTCGGGGATCAGCCCGAACTTGATCAGATCCTCGGGCTCCAGATCGCGCAGCAGCTCGCCCACCGAGCGCTCCGTGGAACTCATCACCTCGGCGCCGAAGCCGATACCGCTCTTCTCCGAGCGGTTGCGGATGATCTTGTCGAGGCCGTCGAAGGCGCCGCCGCACACGAACAGGATGTTGGTCGTATCGATCTGCACGAAGTCCTGATTGGGATGCTTGCGGCCGCCCTGCGGCGGCACGCTGGCGATCGTGCCTTCGATCAGCTTGAGCAGGGCCTGCTGCACTCCCTCGCCCGAGACGTCGCGCGTGATGCTGGGGTTGTCGCTCTTGCGGCTGATCTTGTCGATCTCGTCGATGTAGACGATCCCCTTCTGCGCCTTCTCGACCTCGTAATTGCAGTTCTGCAGCAGCTTCTGGATGATGTTCTCGACGTCCTCGCCGACATAGCCTGCCTCAGTCAGCGTGGTCGCATCGGCGATCACGAAGGGAACGTTGAGCATGCGCGCGAGCGTCTGCGCGAGCAGCGTCTTGCCCGAGCCGGTCGGACCCACCAGCAGGATGTTGCTCTTGGCCAGTTCGACCTCCTCTTTCGAGGAGGCCAGGTGCTTGAGCCGCTTGTAGTGGTTGTAGACCGCCACCGACAGGATGCGCTTGGCGCGTTCCTGCCCGATCACGTACTGGTCGAGGATGCCGCAGATCTCCTGCGGGCTGGGCAGGTCGCTCTTGGCCGCGGCGGCAGGCTCGGTGGCCGCCTCGTCACGGATGATGTCGTTGCAAAGGTCGATGCACTCGTCGCAGATGAACACCGACGGGCCGGCGATGAGCTTCTTGACCTCGTGCTGGCTCTTGCCGCAAAAGGAGCAGTACAGAAGCTTCTCGCTGGAACCCTTCTTCTCTGACATGCGTGCGCCCGTGTGTCGATCTTCAGGCGGACTCGCCGCGCTTGACGAAGATCTTGTCGATCAGCCCGTAATTTACCGCATCCTCGGCGCTCATGAAGTTGTCGCGGTCCGTGTCCTTTTCGATACGCTCGATCGGCTGCCCCGTGCGATCGGCGAGGATCTTGTTCAGTCGCGCGCGCAGATCCAGGATTTCGCGCGCCTGGATCTCGATGTCCGAGGCCTGGCCCTGCGAGCCGCCCGAGGGCTGGTGGATCATGATGCGCGAGTTCGGCAGCGCGTAGCGCTTGCCCTTCGCGCCGGCCGACAGCAGGAAGGCCCCCATGCTCGCCGCCATGCCCACGCAGATCGTCGACACCTGCGGCTTGATGAACTGCATCGTGTCGTAGATCGCCATGCCCGCGTACACCGAGCCGCCCGGCGAGTTGATGTACAGAGCGATGTCCTTGTCCGGGTTCTCGGACTCGAGGAACAGCATCTGCGCCACCACGAGGTTGGCCGTCTGGTCGTTGACCGGACCCACCAGGAAGATCACCCGGTCGCGCAGCAGGCGCGAATAGATGTCGTAGGCGCGCTCGCCGCGCCCGCTCTGCTCGATGACGATCGGCACCATGCCGAGTCCTTGGGGATCCATGTCTTCTTGCGCTCCTGTTGGGGGTCAGGCGAGGCGTCCGCGCGCGCGGACGACTACTTGCGGGGGGCGCCGCGGCCCATCAGTTCGTCGAAGGCCACTGCCGTGTCGACCACCTTGGCCTTGCCGAGCACCCAGTCCATGACGTTGTTCTCGAGCGCCACCGACTCGAGTTCGGCCAGGCGCTTGCGGTCGGAAAGGTACCAGTTGATCACGTCCTGCGGGCGTTCATAGCTCTGCGCCATCTCCTCGACCAGTCGGCGCACCTGATCGGGGCGCACGGCCAGCCCCTCCTTGGCCACCACCTCGCCCACCACCAGGCCCAGGCGCACGCGACGCTCGGCCTGGGCGGTGAACAGCTCGGGCGGAATGGGCGCGTCCTTGACGTCCATGCCGCGCGAGGCCATGTCGGCGCGCGCCATCTCGATCAGACGCTGCTGGTCCTCGGCGACCAGTGCCTTGGGCAGCTCGAACTGCGCCAGACCCGCCAGGGCTTCCATCACCGAATCCTTGGTGCGCGACTTCAGGCGCGAGCTCACCTCGCGATCGAGGTTGGACTTGATCTCCGCGCGCATCTTGGCCACGTCGCCGTCCTCGATGCCCAGCGACTTGGCGAACTCGGCGTCGATCGCCGGCAGCCTGGGTTCCTCCACCTTCGCCACGCTCACCTCGAACTGCACCGTCTTGCCGGCCAGATCGCGCGAACCGTAGTCGTCCGGGAAGGTCAGCGGGAAGGTCTTGGTCTGGCCCGGCGCCATGCCCGTCACCGCCGCCTCGAACTCGGGGAGCATGCGCCCCTCGCCGAGCACGAAGGGGTAGCCCTGGGCCGTGCCGCCCTCGAAGGCCACGCCGTCCTGAGTGCCCTTGAAGTCGATCGTCACGCGGTCGCCGGTGGCGGCGGCGCGGCTCACCGACTCGAACTCGGCGCGCTGCTTGCGCATGATGTCGATGGTCTCGTCGATCTCGGCCTCGCCCACCGGGCACACCGCGCGCTTGACCTCCACGCCGGCGAGCTCGCCCAGGGTGATCTCCGGATACACCTCGAAGGTCGCCGCGAAGCCCAGCTCGGCCGCCCCGTCGGCCGCCGGCCTGGCCTCGACGCGCGGCGCACCGGCAACGCGAAGCTTGGCGTCGCCCACCGCCCGCACGAAGGCCGCACCGATCTGGTCGTTCAGCACTTCGGTCTCGACCTGCGGCCCGTAGCTCGCCGCGATCATCTTCATCGGCACCTTGCCGGGCCTGAAGCCCGGCATGCGCACCGTGCGCGACAGCTTGGCCAGGCGCTTGTCGATCTCCTTGCGCACCTCGGCGGCGGGCAGGCTCAAGTCGATGCGGCGCTCGAGCGCGCCAAGGCTTTCTACGTTCTGAGTCATGGTCTATTCAACGTGAGGTCGTGGCCGGGCCACGGCAGGATTCGGTGTGGTGCGGAGGGCGGGACTCGAACCCGCACGCCGGTGAAGGCGTCAGGACCTAAACCTGGTGCGTCTACCAATTTCGCCACCTCCGCTCGAGCGTCCCGGCGGACAGCGGACACCGCGGATCGCAGCGATTCTAAAGGAAGCCGCCTGCCCTCGTTGGCGGCGGGCGCGACACGACCCCGTTGCTAGACTGCGCGCCTTTCCGACGCGGCCTGCGAGCAGGGCATGGACCCGCACGATTACTGTCTGGCGCGCGGCGCCCGCAGCGGCTCCAGCCTGCACTACGCCACGCTCTTTCTACCGGCGCCGCAGCGCCGTGCCGTGGTGGCCCTGGCCGCCTTTGCTCGTGAGCTCGACGCCACGCTGGAGGCGGCCTCCGACCCCGGCGTGGCCCTAGCGCGACTTGCATGGTGGCGAACCGAGCTCGCCGCAGCCGCCGGCGGCGCGCCGAGTCACCCGGTGAGCACCGCTTTGGCCCAGTGCCTGCGCCAGTCCGATGCCACGCAGACCGATCTTGCCCGCATGCTCGACGGCGCCGAAGTCGCCGCACGCCAGACCCGCCTGCTCGATGCGGCAGCCCTCGATCGTCACCTCGCGCTCGGCCCCACCGCGCTGGCCCGCCTGTGTGCCGCGCCACTTGGCGTGGAGGCCGACACCGCGCCGCTCGCCCGGGCCATCGCGCGGGTGCGTCTGATGCGCCGCACCGGCGCCGACGCCCGACGCGACCGGATCTGGCTCCCCGCCGACACATTGCGGGTTCACGCGGTGCGGCCAGCGGACTTGTTCGCGAGCCGCACGCCGCCCGGCTGGGCCGCGCTCATGGCCGAACAGGCGGCAGCGGCCCGCGACGACTGGCAGGAGGCCTGCAAGTCACTGGCTCGCGAGCGCTCGGCGCGCGCGCTGCTCGCGCTCGGGCGCATCCACATGCGCCTGCTCGACGAGATCGAGGCCTCAGGCTACGCGGTGCTGCAGCAGCGCATCGAACTCACGCCGCTCACCAAGCTCGGCCTGGCCTGGCGCACCTGGGTGTTCGGGCTGCGCTGATCCGGGGTGGGCGGACCCGAGCCTTAGCGGCAGGTCCGCAGACACGGTGTGCGGCGCCCTCAGACCAGGCGATACATCCAGCCGTGGCGGTCGGGCACGCGCCCGGTCTGGATGCCGGTGAGCTCCTCGCGCAGGCTCAGGGTCAGCGGGCCCGGCTGGGCCTCGGCCGAGCCGAGCGTCTCCTGGCGGCTCTTGAACTGGCCCACCGGCGTGATGACCGCGGCGGTGCCGCAGGCAAAGACTTCGGTGATATCCCCGCTCTTGAGGCCCGCGCTCAGCTCGGCCAGGGTGATGCGGCGTTCCTCGATGGGTAGGCCGCGATCCTTGATCAGTTGCACCAGCGACTTGCGCGTGATGCCGCGCAGGATGGTGCCCTCGAGGGACGGGGTGGCCACCCGCCCGTCCCGATACACGAAGAACAGGTTCATGCCGCCCAGTTCCTCGATGGTCGTGCCGGTCTCGGCGTCGAGGAACATGACCTGCGAGCAGCCCTGCTCGTAGCCCTCGGTCTGCGCCAGCAGCGAGGCGGCATAGTTGCCGCCGCACTTGGCCTCGCCCGTGCCGAACTTGCCGGCACGCGCCGAGTCCAGCGCGATCCAGATCGACACCGGCTTGATGCCGCCCGCGAAGTACGGCCCCACCGGACTGGCGATCACGCGGTACTCCACGCGGTGCGCCGCGCGCACGCCCAGGAAGTCCTCGGCCGCGATCTCGAAGGGGCGGATGTAGAGCGACTTCTCGTTGCTGGCATCCGGCACCCACGCCGCGTCGATCGTCACCAATTGCCGCAGCGACTCGACGAACAGTTCCTCGGGCACCTCGGGCAGCGCCATGCGCCGGGCGCTGGCCTGCAGGCGGCGCGCGTTCTCGGTGGGGCGGAAGGTCCAGATCGAGCCGTCGGCGTGCCGATAGGCCTTGATGCCCTCGAAGATCTCCTGCCCGTAGTGCAGCACTGCGGCCGCCGGGTCCATCAGGATGGGACCGTAGGGGATCAGCTTGGCGCTCACCCAGCCCTTGCCCTTTTCCCACACGCAGACCACCTGATGGTCGGTGCGAGTCTGGCCGAAGATGGGGTTGGCCAGCACGGCGGCGCGCTCGGCCTGCGGCAAGGGATGGGGATTGCGCTGGATCTCGAATGACGGGCTCATGGTCCGGGGCTCGCGGTAAGGCTGATTTCAGTGACGGTGCTCGTGGTCATGCGCGTGGTCGTGACCGTGCTCGTGGTCGTGCGCATGGGCATGGCCATGTTCATGCTCGTGGCCGTGCTCGTGCCCGCACTCGGGCCCGTGAACGTGGCCCGCCTCGTCGTGCGCCGCCTCGCGCTCGGGCGAGAACGGCGCGGTGAGTTCGGCCACCTCCAGGCCGCGCTCGCGCAACTCGCGCGCCAACTCGGCATTGGCCGCCACGCGCAGGCAGGGATCGGCCACTTCGGCGCGCACCCCGGCGCGGCCCAGAGCGAGCGCGGCACGCAGCAGGGCATCGACCGGGCCGCGCACTTCCAGCACGGGCTCGGCAGCGGCACCCACCACCCACAGGCCGCTGCCCTGGTCGAGCAGCAGATCGCCCACCTCGATGGGCCGGTGACCGGCCAGCGTGTGGTGCAGGTGTGCGCCCCCGGCGTCGAGGTGCTCGGGCAGCGCAGCCCGCTGAGCGCTGGTCAGCGGCAGGCGCCTGGCCCGTGCAAGGAGGGCCGCCGCCGGGCGGGCGCTGGCGGGCAGCAGCTTGGTCAAGGTGGTCATGGCAGTGTCGACTTCAGTGTTGTGCAGCCGCCTCGAGCGCGGCCTCGAGGCGGTCGACGGCGACGATCTCGAGGCCCTCGATGCGCCCCTTGGGGGCGTTGGCGCGTGGAATGATCGCACGCGCAAAGCCCAGCTTGGCGGCTTCGCGCAGGCGCTCCTGGCCCCGCGGCGCGGGGCGGATCTCGCCGGCCAGCCCCACCTCGCCGAAGACCACCAGGCCGCGGTCGAGCGCGCGATTGCGGATCGAAGAGTGGATTGCCGCCAGCACGGCCAGATCCGCCGCGGGCTCGGTGATGCGCACCCCGCCCACGGCGTTGACGAACACGTCCTGGTCGAAGGCGGCGACCCCGGCGTGCCGGTGCAGCACCGCCAGCAGCATGGCCAGGCGCTGCTGCTCCAGCCCCACGCTCAGGCGCCGCGGCGTGGGCAGGTGGCTGGTGTCGACCAGGGCCTGGATCTCGACCAGCAGCGGCCGCGTGCCTTCCTGCGTGACCAGCACGCAGGAGCCCGGCACCTCGGCGGCGTGCTGCGACAGAAACAGCGCAGAAGGATTGGCCACACCGCGCAGGCCGCGGTCGGTCATCGCAAAGACGCCGATCTCGTTGACCGCGCCGTAGCGGTTCTTGAAGGCGCGCACCAGACGGAAGCTCGAATGCGTGTCGCCCTCGAAATACAAGACGGTGTCGACGATGTGCTCGAGCACCCGCGGGCCGGCCAGCGCGCCCTCCTTGGTCACGTGCCCCACCATGATCACCGTGGGCCCGCCCCGCTTTGCCAGGCGCGTGAGCTGCGCCGCGCACTCGCGCACCTGGGCAACCGAACCGGGCGCCGAGGTGAGCGCCTCGGAGAACAGGGTCTGGATCGAGTCGACCACCACCACCTCGGGCCGCTCTGCCGCGATCGCCGCCTCGATGCGCTCGAGCT
The DNA here is from genome assembly GCA_035454085.1 of Burkholderiaceae bacterium. Lineage (GTDB taxonomy): Bacteria > Pseudomonadota > Gammaproteobacteria > Burkholderiales > Burkholderiaceae_F > DAOTEJ01. The sequence goes on from DAOTEJ010000045.1 coordinate 7,845, forward strand.
GGATCTCGGCCATCAGGCGCAGGCTGGCGGCCTCGAGCCCCATGCGCCGGGCGCGCAGCGCCACCTGCGCGCCGCTTTCCTCGCCGCTCACGTAGAGCACGCGCCGGCCCTGCTGCGCCAGCACGGCCAGCGCCTGCAGCAGCAGGGTCGACTTGCCGATGCCCGGATCGCCGCCGATCAGCACCACGCCGCCCGGCACCAGCCCGCCGCCCAGCACGCGGTCGAACTCCTCCAGACCGCTGGGGATGCGCGGCTGTTCGGTGGCCTCGATCGCGCCGAGATCGGCCACGTCCGCTGCGGCCACGATTCCCGGTCGCGACGCCGGCGAGTAGCGGTGATTCGCGGCCTCGAGGCGCGCCTCGACCAAGGTGTTCCAGGCGCCGCAGGCCGGGCACTGTCCCGCCCACTTGGGGCTCGCCCCGCCGCAATCGGAGCAGACGTACTGGGTACGCGGCTTGGCCATGGTCATTGCGCCTCGCGCACCGGCACGCGCGGTGCCAGGGCGCACATCAGTTCGTACCCCACCGTGCCCGCGGCTGCCGCCACGCGGTCGATGTCGATGCGCGCGCCCCACAGTTCCACCACACTGCCCACGCGCGCACCGGGCGCGCGCGTGAGGTCGACCGTGAGCATGTCCATCGACACCCGCCCCACCAGCGGCACCTCCACGCCATCGACGGACACGGGCGTGCCGTCGGCCGCGCCGCGCGGATAGCCGTCGGCGTACCCGCAGGCCACCACGCCCAGGCGCAGGTCGTGCGGCGCGGTGTAGCGCGAGCCGTAGCCCACCGATTCACCCGCATGCAATTCCTGGACCGCAATTAGCTCCGAGCGCAGGTGCATGCCCGCCGCGAGCCCCAGCGCGTCGCGGGTGACGACGGCGGTGTCCGGGCTCGCCCCGTAGAGCGCGATGCCCGGTCGCACTGCCGCGCCGCCCGCCTCCGGATGCAGGAAGAGCGCGGCCGAGTTGGCCACGCACTGCCACTCGGGCCAGCCTTCGACCGCCTGCCGATACTCGGCGAGCTGCGCCTCGAAGCTCACCGGCCCGCTCACCCCGGCAGGGCGGTCGGCGTTGGCGAAGTGCGTCATGCTGCCCACGAGGCGCGCGGCGGGCGCCGCGATCAGGCGGTTGCGCGCCTGGGCGGCGATCGACGGGCGAAAGCCCAGGCGGTTCATCCCGGTGTTGAGCTTGAGCAGGCAGTCGATGGGGCCGGGCAGGCGCGCAAGCTCCAGCATGCGCAGCTGCTCCTCGCAGCTCACTACGCAGCTCAGGCCAAGACGCTGCGCGTCGACGAAGTCCGCGGCCTCGAAGCAGCCCTCGAGCAACAGGATGGGGCGTGTCCAGCCGGTCGCGCGGGCGCGCTCAGCCTCGGCCAGGTCAAGCAGCGCGAGCCCGTCGGCTGCCGTGAAGGCGCGTACCGCGCGCTCGATGCCGTGCCCATAGGCATTGGCCTTGACCACGGCCCACACGCGGCGCCCAGCCGCGGCGAGGCGCGCGCGCTCGAGGTTGGCACGCAGTGCGGGCAGGTCGATCAGGGCATGAATGGGACGCGGCATGGGAGCAGGAAGCGGCTGCGCCAAGCATAGCGAGTCGCGCGTCGCGGCCCGCCCGGCGGCAGGCGAGGTGCGTGCTATAACGCGCCGCACCGTCGCGGCACAGCCGCGGCGACACCGCGCGTCGCGCATCGCGGCGGCAGCCGCCCTGCCCACCCTCCCCCTCATCCTGCGAATCCACGCCACAGCCACCGCCCCATGAAGCGCGGCTTCTACACGATCATGACGGCGCAGTTCTGCTCCTCGCTGGCAGACAACGCGCTGCTCATTGCCGCGATCGCGCTGCTCCAGGGCCATGGCGCCCCGGCGTGGATGACGCCGATGCTCAAGCTCTTCTTCGTGCTGAGCTACGTGCTGCTCGCGGCCTTCGTGGGCGCCTTCGCCGACGCGCTGCCCAAGGGCCGGGTGATGTTCATCACCAACACGGTGAAGATCGGTGGCTGCCTCCTGATGCTGTTCGGCTCGCATCCCCTGCTCGCCTACGCAGTGGTGGGCATGGGGGCGGCCGCCTACTCGCCAGCCAAGTACGGCATCCTCACCGAGCTGCTGCCGCCCGAGAAGCTGGTCGTGGCCAACGGCTGGATCGAGGGTCTGACCGTGGGCTCGATCGTGCTGGGCTTCGTCCTCGGCGGCGTGCTGATCAGCCCGAAGGTGGCGGCCACCTTGCTCTCGTTCGACTTCCCGGTGCTCAACACAGGCATCGACGAGCCTGCCGAGGCGGCGATCTCGCTGATCGTGTTCGTCTACGCGGCGGCCGCGATCTTCAATCTCTTCATCCCCGACACCGGGGCGCGCTACCCGCCCTCGCACATCCACCCGGTGAAGCTGCTGCGCGGCTTCGCCCACTCCTGCGCGGTGCTGTGGCGCGACAAGCTGGGGCAGATCTCGCTGGCGGTGACCACGCTGTTCTGGGGAGCCGGCGCCACCTTGCAGTTCATCGTGCTCAAGTGGGCCGAGAAGGTGCTGGGCATGGACCTGTCCAAGGCCGCCATCCTTCAGGCCGTGGTCGCGATCGGCATCGCCGTGGGCTCGGTGTACGCCGCGGCCACGGTCAGCCTGCGCCGCTCGGTCAACGTGCTGCCCGTGGGCGTGGCCATGGGGCTGATCGTGGCCCTGATGGCCGGCTATCACAGCGGCCTGGTGCCCTCCGGGGGGGTGAACGTGGGCAGCGCCCAGCTCAGCTGGTTCCTGCTGATCGCCTGCTTGATGCTGATGGTCGTGGGTGCGCTCGCGGGCTACTTCGTGGTCCCGATGAATGCCCTGCTCCAGCACCGCGGCCACGTGCTGATGAGCGCGGGCCGCTCGATAGCCGTGCAAAACTTCAACGAGAACCTCTCGATCCTCGTCATGCTCGGGGTCTACGCCCTGCTGCTGTGGGCAAACCTCAGCGTGCAGGCAGTGATGGTGATCTTCGGCGTGTTCGTGGCCAGCACGATGCTGCTGGTGATGCTGCGCCACCGCCGCAACCAGAGCCAATTCGACTCGGTCGCCCTGATCGGCGAGGGCAAGCACCACTGAGCCTGCCGCCGGTGCGCACCTGAGGCCGCCCGGCTCCTACGCGCGGTCGGCGCCGGCGTCGCGAGCCGCCCGGCGCGCCAGGCACAGGTCCGCCCAGCTCTTGGCCTTGTCGACCAGATTGCGCAGCAGGTAAGCGGGGTGGTAGGTCACGATCGCAGGCACCTGCCGCTGCCCGACCGGCACACTGTGAATGCGCCCGCGCAGGCTGGCGATGCTCGAATCCGTGGCCAGCAGCGACTGCGCGGCATAGCGTCCTGCGATCAGCAAGACCGCGGGGGCCGCCAGTTCGATCTGCCGCGCCAGGAAGGGCGCGCAGGCCGCCACCTCCTCGGGCTCGGGATTGCGGTTACCCGGCGGCCGGCACTTGAGCACGTTCACGATGGTGACCTCGCGGCCACGCGCCAGGCCCAGCGCGCCCAGCATTGCGTCGAGCAGACGCCCCGCCTGACCTACGAAGGGTTCGCCGCGCGCGTCCTCTTCGGCGCCGGGCGCCTCGCCCACGATCAGCCAGGGGGCTCCCGGACCGCCGGCGGCGAACACCGTTTGCGTGCGCGACTTGCACAAGGCGCACGCCCGGCACGCGGCCACCTCCGCGCGCAGTCCGTCCCAGTCGAGGGTGGCGATGCGCTGTGCGCGCTCGGCATCCGCGGGCTCGACCGTGGCTGCGACTGAAGCGTTCGTGCGCGCCCCACCGCTGCGGGGGGGCACCGGCGCCGCCGACACAGGCCGCGCCGCGCTCGGGGCCGCGGGTGTCGCGGCAGCCACGACGGGCGGCTGGGCATGCAGCGCCTCTTGCGCAGGCCACTCGGCCTCGGCATCAGGCTCGGCAGCGCGCAGCACCCAGCGCGGACCGAGGCCCAGCGCGTCCCACAGCGCCGCCCGGCGCGGGTCGAGCGTCACGGCCGCTTCACAGGGCAATGCGCATCACGACCGCGTCCTCGCGGCCCTCGTGCGCGGGGTAGTAGGCGCGGCGCAGCCCGATGCGCTGGAAGCCGTAGCGCTCGTACAGGCGCAGGGCCGGCGCGTTCGAGGGGCGCACCTCGAGCAGCAGGCTGCGCGCGCCGTAGTCGCGCGCGACCTCCGACACCCAGCGCAGGGTGGCAAATCCCAGCCCCCCGCCCTGGTGCGCGCTCGCCACCGACAGGTTCAGCAGGTGCGCCTCGTCGAGCACCGGCATGACGATGGCGTAGGCCTGCAGGGCGTCTTGCGGCCCGCGCAGCACCCAGGCCGAATAGCCCGCCGCGAGCGCGTCGGCGAAATTGCCGCGCGTCCATGGAAACGGATAGATCTCGCGCTCCACCTCGACCACGTCGTCCAGATCGCGCGGCGTCATGGGTACGTAGCGCTGCGGCGCCGGCCGCAAGACCGCGCTCACAGGCGCTCTCCTTCCGCGCGCTCCGCCGAGGTAAGCGCCACGCGGTCCCGAACATAGAGCGGCGCGGCCAGGGCCGGGGCGATGGCGCGGCCGGCGCGAAAGTCCGCCGCGCCCAAGCGGGCGATCCACGCGGCGCGGGCGTTGAGCTCGCGCGAGCTGCGCCACGGCGGCTGCGCGGGCCAGGCCGAGGCGTGGTGCACCAGCGCGTCGCCCGCCACGAGATCGCAGTCGTTGGCCCGCGCCATGTCGGCGAGCTCCTGCGGCGCGACGAGCTGGGGGGGCTCGCGCTCGATCAGCGATTCGATCGCGCCCTCGCGCTCGTAGATCGCGACGTAGCTCTCGTTCATGCGCGCATCGACGGCGCACAGCACGCGCTGCGCGCTGGCGTCCTCGGCCAGCGCCGCGGCAGCGAGCGCGCGCAGGTTGCCCACGGCGACCACCGGCAGCTCGGCCGCCCAGGCCAGCCCCTGGGCCAGGCCGCAGGCGATGCGCAGTCCGGTGAAGGAGCCCGGGCCTGCGCCGAAGGCCACGGCCCCCAGGTCGGTGACGCGGTATCCGGCCTCGGCCAGCAAGGCATCGACCATCGGCAGCGCGCGTTCCGAGTGCTTCTGGCCCACGCGCTCACTGCGCTCGATCACGCCCTCGCGCGTGAGCAGCGCCACCGAACAGACGTCGGTGGCGGTGTCGATCGCGAGGATGGCAAGCGGGATGGTCATGGCGCGGTCCGCCGATGCGACGGGTGGCAGGGATTCTAGCCGCGCATGCGCGGGCGACCGCCGCGCCGCGCGCGTTCAGGGTCGAGGCGGCGGGCCACCCGGACCGCCCGGACCACCATGCCCACCCGGGCCTCCGGGCGGGTAGCCGCGGTTGGCTTCACGCACCTGATCGCGCAGCCGTTGGCGCTCCTCGGGGCTGAGACGCCGCTCCCGCGCGCCCTCCGGCCCGCAGCAGGCGGGGTCTTGCGCCATGCGCCGGCCACGCTCCTCGAGGAACCGATTGCGCATGGCCTCGCGCTGCTCGGGCGTCATGCGGCTGCGGATCTCGGCCTTCTGCTCGGGGCTGAGCTGGCGCCAGGTGCGCTCGCGCTCGTCGGGGCTGAGGGCCTGCCAGCCCTGGCCCTGACCGGCGCGCTGGATGAGCGACGCACGCTGCTCCGGGCTGAGCGATTGCCAGGCCTGCGCGCGCTGCTCGGGGCTCATCGCCTGCCAGGCGCGGACCCGCTCGTCGGGCGCGCGCTGCGCCGGCCCGGCCGGCGGCCCTGGGGGTGGGGGTTGGGGCGGCGGCAGAGCCTGGGCAAGCACCACCAGCGCCGGTGCCCACGCCGCGGCCGCCACGAGCGCGCGGCACCCCGCGCGAATGAGAAGATTCCAGCCCGCCATCGTGGCCCGATGTTAAGTCTTGCCGCGCGGCGCACACTGCTCGGACGCAGCATTCGAGGCTGCACACCGGTAAATTCTGTAACACGATGTTGGCCGAGCGCGCCCATCCGGTGCGCGCCCTCGCGCCTGCCCTAGGATAGGCGCCAGACTCGCTCCGCTACCCGCCATGCACCGCCCATCCAAGATCCTGGTCGTCGACGACGATGCCCGCCTGCGCGATCTGCTGCGTCGCTACCTCGGCGAGAACGGCTTTTCGGTGTTCGTGGCCGAGGGCGGCGCCGCGTTGGACCGCCTCTGGGTGCGCGAGCGCTACGACCTGCTGATCCTCGACCTGATGATGCCGGGCGAGGACGGCTTGTCGATCCTGCGCCGCCTGCGCGGCGACAAGGACGAGACGCCCATCATCCTGCTCACCGCCAAGGGCGAGGACGTGGACCGCATCGTGGGCCTGGAAATGGGCGCCGACGACTACCTGCCCAAGCCCTTCAACCCGCGCGAGCTGCTGGCGCGCATCCATGCAGTGCTGCGCCGCCGCCCCACGCCCGACGCGCCAGGCGCGCCCACGCGCGAGGACGCCACCGTCACCTTCGGCGACTTCGAGCTCGACCTCGGCACGCGCACCCTGCGGCGCAACGGCTCGCAGGTGCCGCTCACCACCGGAGAGTTCGCCGTGCTCAAGGCCTTCGCGCGCCACCCGCGAGTACCCCTGTCGCGCGACAAGCTGATGGAGATGGCCCGCGGGCGCGAATACGAGGCCTTCGACCGCTCCCTGGACGTGCAGGTCTCGCGGCTGCGCAAGCTGATCGAGCCTGACCCCGCCAAGCCGCGCTTCATCCAGACCGTCTGGGGCCTGGGCTACGTCTTCGTCCCCGACGGCAGCTCGGCCGCCTGAGGCCGCCGGCTTGAAGCTGCGCTCGCCCAGCCTGTTCTGGCGCACCTTCCTGCTGGTGCTGGGGCTGATGGTGGCCAGCATGGCCGCCTGGCTGCAGAGCCTGCGCGCGCTGGAGATCGAGCCGCGCGTGCGCCAGGTCGCCGCCCAGGTGGTGTCGGCCGCCAACATCACCCGCTCGGCCCTGCTCTACGCCGACCCGGCGGCACGCGGCGAGCTGCTGCGCGCCCTGGCCGCCAACGAGGGCATCCGCATCTATCCGCTCGAGTCCAGCGACGCCGTCGCGCCGCTGCGCGACTCCCCGTTCGCACGGCGGGTCGAGACCGCGGTGCGCGCCAACCTGGGCGCGGCGACGCGCATGGCCGACGAGGTCAACGGCATCCGGGGCATCTGGGTGAGTCTGGACATCGACGGCGACGCCTACTGGCTCTACCTCGCGCGCGACCCGCTCACGCGCGACTTCGGCACCGGCTGGCTGGGCTGGGCCGCGGCGGCGCTGCTGCTCTCGGTGCTCGGCGCCGTGCTCATCACCCGGCTCGTGAACCAGCCTCTGGCGCGGCTCACCACGGCGGTGCGCGAACTCGGCGCCGGGCGCCATCCCGCGCCCCTGCCCGAGGCCGGCCCCATCGAGATCGAGAGCGTGAACCGCAGCTTCAACCGCATGGTCGACGACCTCGACAAGCTGGCGGCCGATCGCGAAGTGCTGCTGGCCGGCATCAGCCACGACCTGCGCACGCCCCTGACCCGCCTGCGGCTGGAGCTCGAGCTGGCGCCGCTCGACGAGGCCACCCGTGCCGCCATGGCGGGCGACATCGAGCAGATGGATGCGATCGTGCGCCAGTTCCTCGACTACGCGCGCAGCCGCCCCGGCGCCACGGCGCCCCTCGACCTGGGCGAACTGGTGGCCCACGCCGTGGCCGCTACCCGGATCGAGTCGGCGCCCCGCAGCAGCGTGCGCCTGGCGTTGGCGCCCGACGTACAGGTCGTGGGCAATGCCACGGAACTGAGCCGCGCCGTGGAGAACCTGGTGGTGAACGCGCACCGCTACGGCCGCAACGACGCGGGCGAGCTGCACTTGGACGTGACTCTTGGCGTGACGGATGCCGAGGCCGTGCTGAGCGTCAGCGACCGCGGTGGCGGCATCGCGGCGAGCGAGCTCGACCGCGTGCTGCGGCCCTTCGAGCGCGGCGAGGCCGCGCGCAGCGGGCACACCGGGGCGGGGCTGGGGCTACCCATCGTCGCGCGCATCGCCCAGCGCCATGGCGGCAGCCTTGCGCTGGCGCACGCCTCAGGCGGCGGCCTGTGCGCCGTGCTGCGCTTGCCCCGCGCGCCGACAGCTGGGCGCTAGCGCGCGGCGTAGAGCAGCGCCAGGCCGATTGCTGCCGGCAAGGCCTGCACGAACAGGATGCGCCGGCTGGCGGTGGCTGCGCCGAACACGCCGGCGACCAGCACGCACAGCAGGAAGAACAGCTTCACGCCCCAGCCGGCCTCGCCCAGCGCCAGCCCCCAGAACAGCCCTGCCGCCAGGAAGCCGTTGTAGAGCCCCTGGTTGGCGGCCAGCACCTTGGTGGCGGCAGCCATCTCGCGGCTCATCCCGAAGGCGCGCCGGCCCGCGGGCTTGTCCCACAGGAACATCTCGAGCACCAGGATGTAGACGTGCAGCAGCGCCACCAGCGCCACGACGATGTCGGCGGCGAGCTTCATGGCGCGGCCTGCAAGAGAATCACGGCCTGGGCCACGATCCCCTCGGAGCGGCCCTCGAAGCCGAGACGCTCGTGGGTCTTGGCCTTGACGTTCACCGCCGCGGGTTCAACCGCCAGGCACGCGGCGATGGCCGACTGCATGGCCGGCACGTGCGGCGCGAGCCGGGGCTGCTGGGCCACGACGGTGGCGTCGACGTTGAGCACCCGCCAACCCGCCGCCTGCACGCGCGCCAGGGCAGTGCGCAGCAGCTCGCGGCTGTCGGCGCCCTGGTACGCCGGGTCGGTGTCGGGAAAGAGGCGGCCGATGTCGCCCAGGCCCGCCGCCCCCAAGAGCGCATCGGTGATCGCGTGCAGCAGCACGTCGGCGTCCGAGTGGCCGAGCAGCCCTAGCGCGTGGGGGATCTCGACCCCCCCGATCACCAGGCGCCGCCCGGGCACCAAGGCGTGCACGTCGTAGCCCTGCCCGATGCGCATGGTCATGGCAGCCTCCCCTGAGCTTGGAGCACGGCGCGGGCAAGCAGCTCGTCGCCGGGTTGAGTGAGCTTGATGTTGCTGGCGGCACCTTGCACCAGGCGCGGCGCCGCGCCCAGGCGCTCCAGGGCGGCGGCCTCGTCGGTGATCGCGCCAAGGTCGCCCTCGAGCGCGCGCGCCAGGAGCCCGGCACGGAACATCTGCGGCGTGACGGCGCGCCAGAGCGACTCGCGCGGCAGGGTGCCGCTCACCCGGTCGCCCGCCGCGCGCTTGAGCGTGTCGGCCAGAGGCACGGCAAGCAAGCCGCCCACGGGATCGAGCCACAGGGTATCGATCAGTGCCGCCAGATCCTCGGCCGACAGGCAGGGCCGGGCAGCGTCATGCACCAGCACCCAGTCTTCGGCCGAGGCGTGCAGGCGCGCCAGGCCGTTGCGCACCGTCTCCGCGCGCGTGGCGCCGCCCGCGGCCACCACCTGCACGCGCGGCCCGAAGTGCAGCGCCCGCCAGGCCTCGTCGCCCGGCGCCACCACCACCAGCACGCGCTCGACGCGCTCGTCCAGCGCGAGCGCCTCGGCGGCGAGCTCCAGCAAGGTGCGATCGCCCAGGCGCAGGTACTGCTTGGGCACGGCCAGTCCCATGCGCGCGCCCACGCCGGCGGCAGGGATGAGTCCAAGGCAGCGAGGGGAGGACAAGGCGGCAGCGCGGCAGGGTGAGGGGCGAAACCTATAATAGCGACGCGTCTGCAAACCGCTCGTGGCGCGCCTTGCGGCGCTGTCCGCATTGCCTGGGCGCACGGTCCGTCCGCCACCGCCCATGTCCCGCACCGAACTGCCTTCCCTGCCCCCGCTGCCGCGCCTGGTCCCCGGCGAGCGCGCCGCGACCCCTCGGCCCCCGGGCTCGGGCGACGCACTGCTGCTCTCGCGCCTTGCGCTGGCCGCGCGCGACGCGAAGCAGCTGCTCGTGATCGTTTGTGCGGACGCGCTCGACGCGCAACGCCTGGTCGACGAGCTGCCCTGGTTCGAACCCGCGCTGGCGGTGCGCGCCTTCCCTGACTGGGAGACCCTGCCCTACGACGTGCTCAGCCCCCACCAGGACCTGGTCAGCACCCGGCTCGAGACCCTGTACCGGCTGATGCACCGCGGGCGCGGCCCCGAGGCGATCGACGTGCTGGTGGTCCCCGCCGCCACCGCCGCGCAGCGCCTGGCGCCGCCGAGCTTCATCGCGGCTCACACCTTCTTCTTTCGCGCCGGGGAACGCGTGGACGTCGACGCGCTGCGGGCGCAGCTCGTGCTGGCGGGCTATCAGCACGTCAGTCAGGTGGTGGCGCCGGGCGAGTTCAGCACCCGCGGAGGTCTGGCCGACCTGTTCCCCATGGGCGCCGCCCTGCCCTTCCGGCTGGATCTGCTCGACGACGAGATCGAGACCATCCGCGCCTTCGACCCCGACACGCAGCGCAGCCTCTACCCGGTGCCCGAGATCCGCCTGCTGCCGGGGCGCGAGTTCCCCCTCGACGAGGCCGCGCGCCAGGCCTTCCGGCTGCGCTGGCGCGAGTCCTTCGAGGGCGACCCCTCGCGCGTCGCGCTCTACAAGGACATCGCCAACGGCGTGGCGGGCGCGGGCATCGAGTACTACCTGCCGCTGTTCTTCGACGCCACCGCCACGCTCTTCGACTACCTGCCTGCGCAGGCGCAGCTCGCGTTCGTGGGCGCGATCGAGCCCGCACTGACGCGCTTCTGGACCGAGACCAGCGAGCGTCACCGCTTCCTGTCGCGCGACGCCGAGCGTCCCGCACTGCCCCCCGCGCGGCTCTACCTCGACGCCGAGCAGTTCTTCATAGCCGCGCGGCCGCACCCGCGCCTGGTGCTCACCGAGGGCGAGGCCACGGGCTACTGCGCCCTGCCGCCGCTGGCCGTCGAGCGCAAGGCGAGCGACCCGCTGGCGCGGCTGCGCGCCGCGGTGGACCGGCAACGCGCACTAGGCGGGCGCGTGCTGCTCGCGGCCGACTCGGCCGGTCGGCGCGAGACCATCGCGCAACTGCTCAGGGAATACGACCTGCCCTTTGCCGACAGCGCGGACTGGGGCGGCTTCCTGGCCGCCGACGCACCGCTCGCGCTGGGCGTGGCGCCGCTGCACGAGGGCTTCGTCCTGCCGGACGCCGGCCTGACGGTCGTCACCGAAACCGAGCTCTACGCCGCCAGCCCGCGCCGCCAGAGGCAGCGCCGGCGCGAGCAGGCCTCGAACGTCGAGGCCATGGTGCGCGACCTGGCCGAACTGCGCGTGGGCGACCCGGTGGTGCACGTCGAGCACGGCATCGGTCGCTACCGGGGTCTCGAGACCCTGGACCTGGGCAACGGGCCGGCCGAGTTCCTGCACCTGGAGTACGCCCGCGACACCAAGCTGTACGTGCCGGTAGCGCAGCTGCATCTGATCTCGCGCTACTCCGGGACCGACCCCGATGCCGCGCCGTTGCACAGTCTGGGCGGGGCCGACTGGGAGAAGGCCAAGCGCAAGGCCGCCAAGCATGTGCGCGACACGGCCGCGGAGCTGCTCAACCTGTACGCGCTGCGCGCCGCCCGCAAGGGCCACGCCTTCGAGTTCAAGCAGCACGACTACGAGGCCTTTGCCGAGGGCTTCGGCTTCGAGGAGACGCCCGACCAGGAAGCGGCGATCGAGGCCGTGCTGCGCGACATGCGCAGCGGCGCGCCGATGGATCGCCTGGTGTGCGGCGACGTGGGCTTCGGCAAGACCGAGGTGGCGCTGCGCGCCGCCTTTGCCGCCGTGATGGACGGCAAGCAGGTGGCGGTGTTGTGCCCCACCACCCTGCTCGCCGAGCAGCACGCGCAGACCTTCCGCGACCGCTTCGCCGAGTGGCCGGTGAACCTCGTCGAGCTCTCGCGCTTTCGCTCTCCCAAGGAGGTGAGCGCGGCGCTGGCGGGGATCGCGGCGGGCACGATCGAGATCGTGGTCGGCACCCACAAGCTGCTCGGCGCCGAGGTGCGCTTCGATCGCCTGGGCCTGGTGATCATCGACGAGGAGCACCGCTTCGGCGTGCGCCAGAAGGAGCGGCTCAAGAGCCTGCGCTCCGAGGTCGACGTGCTGACGCTCACCGCCACGCCGATCCCGCGCACGCTGGCGATGTCGCTGGAGGGCATCCGCGACTTCAGCGTGATCGCCACCGCCCCGCAGCGGCGCCTGGCGATCAAGACCTTCGTGCGCCCGGAGAGCGCGAGCCTGGTGCGCGAGGCGGTGCTGCGCGAGCTCAAGCGCGGCGGCCAGGTCTACTTCCTGCACAACGAGGTCGAGACCATCGAGAACCGCCGCGCGCGGCTGGCCGAGCTGCTGCCCGAGGCGCGCATAGCGATCGCCCACGGCCAGATGCCCGAGCGCGAGCTCGAGAGCGTGATGCGCGACTTCTACCAGCAGCGCTTCAACCTGCTGCTGTGCACGACGATCATCGAGACCGGCATCGACGTGCCCACCGCCAACACGATCATCATGCATCGGGCCGACAAGTTCGGCCTGGCGCAGCTTCACCAGCTGCGCGGCCGCGTGGGCCGCTCGCACCACCAGGCCTATGCGTACTTGATGGTTCCCGACGAGGGCGCGCTCACCAAGAACGCGGCCAAGCGGCTCGAGGCGATCCAGAACCTCGAGGAGCTGGGCAGCGGCTTCTACCTGGCGATGCACGACCTCGAGATCCGCGGCGCGGGCGAGGTCCTGGGCGAGAACCAGAGCGGCGACATGCAGGAGGTCGGCTTCGACCTGTACACGCAGATGCTCAATGCCGCGGTGCGCGCCCTGCGCTCGGGCCGGGAGCCCGACCTCATGGCTCCGCTCGCGGCGGTCACCGAGATCAACCTGCACACCCCTGCCCTGCTGCCGCCCGACTACGTGAACGACGTGCACCTGCGTTTGTCGTTCTACAAGAAGCTCGCCTCGTGCAGCGACGACGATGGCCTGATGCATCTGCAGGAGGAACTCGTCGATCGCTACGGCAAGCTGCCCGAGGCGGCGCGCGCGCTCATCGAAACCCA
>DAOTEJ010000046.1:0-20373 GCA_035454085.1 Burkholderiaceae bacterium
CTCGAACCAGGGACCTGCGGATTAACAGTCCGTCGCTCTACCGACTGAGCTATCGGGGAAAGAGGCGGGAGTATATCGGCGCAGGCAGGGCCCCGCAAATTGGGCGCGACTCGCGTCGCCTCACAGCACCTTGGCGATCGAGGCGGCGACGTGGTCCAGGTTGCGCGCGTTGATCGCGGCCACGCAAATGCGGCCGCTCGACACGGCGTAGACGCCGAACTCCTCGCGCAGCCGGTCGACCTGCGGTGCGGTAAGACCCGAGTAGCTGAACATGCCGCGCTGGCGCTCGATGAACGAGAAGTCGCGCGTCACGCCGTGGGCCTTGAGGCATTCGATCAGGCCGTGGCGCATCAGCTTGATGCGGCCGCGCATCTCGCCGAGTTCGGCCTCCCAGGTGGCGCGGGCTGCCGCGTCGGTGAGCACGGCGGCGACGACCTTGCCGCCATGGGTGGGCGGGTTGGAGTAGTTGGTGCGGATCACGCGCTTGAGCTGGCTCATCACGCGGGCCGACTCGTCGCGGCTGGCGTCCACGATGGTGAGCGCACCCACGCGCTCGCCGTAGAGCGAGAAGGACTTCGAGAAGGAACTGGACACCAGGAAGGGCAGGCCGGCCTGCGCGAACAGGCGCACGGCGAGCGCGTCGGCCTCGATGCCGTCGCCGAAGCCCTGGTAGGCGATGTCCATGAAGGGCAGGAGCTCGCGCTCCTGGGTCACCTTCACGACCTCGGCCCACTGCGCGGCGTCGAGGTCCACGCCGGTCGGGTTGTGGCAGCAGGCGTGCAGGACCACCACGCTGCGAGCGGGCAGGGCGCGCAGTGAAGCAAGCATGGCGTCGAAGCGCACGCCCTGGGTGGCCGCGTCGTAGTACGGGTAGGTCACGACCTCGAAGCCGGCGCTCTCGAAGAGCGCGCGGTGGTTCTCCCAGCTCGGGTCGCTGATGGCGACCTTGGCGGCCGGGAGCAGGCGGCGCAGGAGGTCGGCACCGATCTTCAGGGCCCCGGTTCCCCCCAGGGCCTGGGCGGTGAGAACGCGACCTTCCGCGATGAGGGGCGAGTCGGCGCCCAACAGCAGCTTTTGCACGGCCGCGTCGTAGGCCGCCAGGCCCTCGATGGGCAGGTATCCGCGCGGCGCGACTTCGCTCGCCAACTGAAGCTCGGCCGCTCGTACCGCGGCGAGCACCGGGATGCGCCCCTCGTCGGTGAAATACACGCCGACGCCGAGGTTGACCTTATGGGGTCGGGTGTCGGCGTTGTAGGCCTCGGTCAGGCCGAGGATGGGGTCGCGGGGGGCGAGTTCGACCGAGGCAAAGACGGAATCGGACATGGCGGCGGGCGGGCGTGGCGCGGAGGGGAAGGGCGATTTCAGAGCGCGGAAAAGGTAACACAGGTCATATTGCATCGCACCATGTTCTGTCGGCCCGGCGCCGGGTGGCGGGCTGGCGGCGAGGCGCTAGCTCCAACGGCCCTGCCGCGGGTGGCCGGCCGGTGCTGCCGGCAAGTTGGCGAACCGCTAGGCGGCAGCTTCCAGAGAGGCGCTTGATTTTCTGTAAGCCATTGATTGTCAAAGAGTTAATCTCTCCATAAGGATTCCCGGGGGCTAGGATTTTCGGGTGTGCGCTGCTAGCATCGCGCCGTTTCTGCGTCGCAACAATGATCGCCACCTTCCCCAACTCGCCGTTCGAATTGCTCCAGCCGTTCGCCCCCGCGGGCGACCAGCCGGAGGCGATCGCGCGCCTGTCGGAAGGCTTGGATGACGGGCTGGCGTTCCAGACTCTGCTCGGGGTCACGGGCTCGGGCAAGACCTACACGATGGCCAATGTCATCGCCCGCCAGGGTGTGCCGGCCATCGTGCTCGCCCCCAACAAGACGCTCGCCGCGCAGTTGTACTCCGAGATGCGCGAGTTTTTCCCGAACAACGCGGTCGAGTATTTCGTCTCGTACTACGACTACTACCAGCCCGAGGCCTACGTTCCCTCGCGCGACCTGTACATCGAGAAAGACTCGTCGATCAACGAGCACATCGAGCAGATGCGGCTGTCGGCCACCAAGAGCCTGCTCGAGCGCCGCGACACGGTGATCGTGGCCACCGTCTCGGCGATCTACGGCATCGGCAACCCCGGCGACTACCACGCCATGGTGCTCACGCTGCGCCATCGCGACCGCCTGAGCCAGCGCGACATCATCACGCGGCTGACCACCATGCAGTACCGCCGCAACGAGCTCGACTTCACGCGCGGCACCTTCCGGGTGCGCGGCGACACGATCGACGTGTTTCCCGCCGAGCACGCCGAGCTCGCCGTGCGCATCGAGCTGTTCGACGACGAGGTCGAGTCGATCCAGCTCTTCGACCCGCTCACCGGGCGCGTGCGCCAGAAGATCCCGCGCTTCACGCTGTATCCCTCATCGCACTACGTGACCCCGCGCGCCAAGGTGCTGGGCGCGATCGAGGGCATCAAGCTGGAACTGCGCGAGCGCCTGGCCGAGCTGCACGCCGCGGGCAAGCTCGTGGAGGCGCAGCGCCTGGAGCAGCGCACGCGCTTCGACCTCGAGATGCTCAACGAACTCGGCTTTTGCAAGGGCATCGAGAACTACACCCGCCACCTGAGCGGGGCGCGCCCGGGCGAGCCGCCGCCGACCCTGATCGACTACCTCCCCCCTGACTCGCTCATGATCATCGACGAGTCGCACGTCACGATCCCCCAGCTCGGCGGCATGTACCGCGGCGACCGGGCGCGCAAGGAGACGCTGGTCGAGTTCGGCTTTCGCCTGCCCTCGGCGATGGACAACCGGCCGCTGCGCTTCGACGAGTTCGAGCGCAAGATGCGCCGCTGCGTGTTCGTCTCGGCCACGCCCGCGGCCTTCGAGCTCAATGCCTCGTCGCAGGTGGTCGAGCAGGTGGTGCGGCCCACCGGGCTGATCGACCCGCACGTCGAGGTCCGGCCGGCGCGCACCCAGGTGGACGACGTGCTCTCCGAGATCGGCCTGCGCGTGGCGCGCCAGGAGCGCGTTCTCGTGACCACGCTCACCAAGCGCATGGCCGAGGACCTCACGGAATTCCTAAGTGACCATGGCGTGAAGGTGAGATACCTTCACTCGGACGTGGACACGGTCGAGCGCGTCGAGATCATCCGCGACCTGCGGGCCGGAGTGTTCGACGTGCTGGTGGGCATCAACCTGCTGCGTGAGGGCCTGGACCTGCCCGAGGTCTCGCTGGTGGCGATCCTCGACGCCGACAAGGAAGGCTTCCTGCGCTCCGAGCGATCGCTGATCCAGACCATCGGCCGCGCGGCGCGCAACCTCAACGGCACGGCCATCCTCTACGGCGACCGGGTGACCGACTCGATGCGCCGCGCGCTTGACGAGACCGACCGGCGCCGGGCGCGGCAGGCGAGCTTCAACGCGGAACACGGCATCGTGCCGCGCGGCGTGGTCAAGGCAGTGCGCGAGTTGATCGACGGCGTGTTCGATCCGGCCGCGAAGGGCGATGTACCGCGCGGTGGGCAGCCCGACTACGAGGCGATGTCCGAAAAGGAAGTGGGACGCGAGATCAAGCGGCTCGAGAAGCAGATGTTCGAGCACGCCAAGAACCTCGAGTTCGAGAAGGCGGCGCGGCTGCGCGATCAACTGGCGCTGCTGCGCGAGCAGGTATTCGGCGGCTCCGGCAAGGTCGTGGCGCTGGTGCAGGACAAGGCGGCATGAGGCCGTGGCGCGAGCGGCGCCTCGGAGATTTCAACGAGCAGTCCGGCCCGGTCGAGGTCGGCACCAGTCAGGGCGGTGATCCCGCCCGAAGAGAGGCATAACGCGATGACCAAGGTCTTGTTCGTTTGCATGGGCAACATCTGCCGTTCTCCCACGGCGGAAGGCGTGTTCCACAAGATGGTGCGCGACAGCGGGCTGGGCGACTCGGTCAAGGTCGCCTCGGCGGGCACCCACGGCTACCACGTCAACGAGGCGCCCGACATGCGTGCCCAGGTGGCGGCGCGCAAGCGCGGCTACGAGATCGCGCAACTGCGCGCGCGCCAGGTCACGGCCGACGATTTCCGCGAATACGACTTCATCCTCGCGATGGACTGGGAGAACCTCTCGGTCCTGCAGCAGCAGTGCCCGCGCCAGTACAAGCACAAGCTGCACCTGCTGATGCGCTTTGCCAGCGAGTTCGACGCGGCCACGGTCCCCGATCCCTACTACGGCGGCGCCGAGGGCTTCGGCACGGTGCTCGACTACGTCGAAGACGCCTGCCAGGGGCTGCTGGAGCTCGTCCGCAAGCGCGCGGTGATGTACGCCGCGGCGTGAAGCACCGGGGCCCGTGTCCTGCGGGCCCCGAGTTTGTCCTTATTGGTTGATCATTTTTGTCGGGTATTGTAGAATTCCCGAACAAATAGATCGGGAATTTTTCTGCGCTCCAGCCTGTCCTAGTCACGGGCCCGATGCCCCCGGAGATCACCGATGAGACTGACTACCAAGGGACGCTTCGCCGTCACCGCCATGATCGACCTGGCCTTGCGCGACCACGCCGGTCCCGTGACCCTGGCCGGGATCAGCCAGCGCCAGAAGATTTCCCTCTCGTACCTCGAGCAGTTGTTCGGCAAGCTGCGGCGCCACGAGCTCGTCGAGAGCACCCGTGGTCCCGGTGGCGGCTACTCGCTCGGGCGCGCCGCGCGCGAGATCACCGTGGCCGACATCATCTACGCCGTGGATGAGCCCCTCGACGCCACGCAGTGCGGCGGCAAGGAAAACTGCCAGGACGAGCAGCGCTGCATGACCCACGACCTCTGGGCCAACCTCAACGCCAGAATGGTCGAGTATCTCGATTCGGTGAACCTGCAGGGCCTGGTCGAAGAGCAGCGCCGCAAGCTGGCCACGCAAGGCGCCCAGACGGTGCAGCACATCGGGCGGACCCGTCCCGCGGCCACCGCCCCCGATCCCGCCGTCCACAACTGACGCTGACCCCGGAGTTCGCGGCATGCAACTGCCCATCTATCTCGACTACTCGGCCACCACGCCGGTCGATCCGCGCGTCGTCGACGCGATGATTCCCTGGCTGCGCAGTCACTTCGGCAACCCTGCCTCGCGCAGCCACGCCTACGGCTGGGAGGCCGAGAAGGCGGTCGAGGCCGCCCGCGAGGAAGTCGCGCGCCTGCTCAACGCCGACCCGCGCGAGATCGTCTGGACCTCGGGTGCCACCGAGTCCAACAACCTCGCCATCAAGGGGGCGGCGCACTTCTACAAGGACAAGGGCCGGCACCTCGTCACCCTCAAGACCGAGCACAAGGCCGTGCTCGACACCATGCGCGAGCTCGAGCGCGAGGGCTTCGAGGTCACTTATCTCGATGTCCAGAGCGATGGTCTGGTCGACCTCGCCAAGCTCGCGGCCGCCCTGCGCCCGGACACCACCGTGGTCTCGGTCATGTGGGTCAACAACGAGATCGGCGTCATCCAGGACATCGCCGCCATCGGCGAACTGTGCCGCTCCCGCGGCATCGTCTTCCATGTCGATGCGGCGCAGGCCACCGGCAAGGTGGTGATCGACGTCAACGCGGTCAAGGTCGACCTGCTCAGCCTCTCGGCGCACAAGACCTACGGCCCCAAGGGCATGGGCGCGCTATACGTGCGACGCAAGCCGCGCGTGCGCCTCGAGGCGCAGATGCACGGCGGCGGCCACGAGCGCGGCCTGCGCTCGGGCACGCTGCCGACGCACCAGATCGTCGGCATGGGCGAGGCCTACCGCCTGGCGCGGCTCGAGATGGCCACCGAGAACGAGCGCATCCGCATGCTGCGCGACCGGCTCTGGGCCGGCCTGTCGCAGATCGACGAGGTCTACCTCAACGGCGACTGGGAACGTCGCGTCCCGCACAACCTCAACGTAAGCTTCAACTTCGTCGAGGGCGAGAGCCTGATCATGGCGATCAAGGACGTGGCCGTGTCCTCGGGGTCGGCCTGCACCTCGGCCAGCCTCGAGCCCAGCTACGTGCTGCGCGCCCTGGGGCGCAACGACGAACTCGCGCACAGCTCGATCCGCTTCACCGTCGGGCGCTTCACCACCCAGGAAGAGGTCGACTACACGATCGAGCTGCTGCAGAAGAAGGTCGCCAAGCTGCGCGAGATGTCGCCGCTGTGGGAGATGCACCAGGAAGGAATCGACCTCAACACCGTCCAGTGGGCGGCGCACTGAGCGCCGTCCTCACACACGCAAACCGGAGCACGCCATGGCTTACAGCGAAAAGGTCATCGACCACTACGAGAATCCCCGCAATGTCGGCGCCTTCGACAAGGGCGACGACTCGGTCGGCACCGGCATGGTCGGCGCTCCGGCCTGCGGCGACGTGATGAAGCTCCAGATCAAGGTCAACGAGGCGGGCGTGATCGAGGACGCGCGCTTCAAGACCTACGGCTGCGGCTCGGCGATCGCTTCGAGCTCGCTGGTCACCGAGTGGGTCAAGGGCAAGACGCTCGACGAGGCCATGGACCTCAAGAACACCCAGATCGCCGAGGAACTGGCCTTGCCGCCGGTCAAGATCCACTGCTCGATCCTCGCCGAGGATGCGATCAAGGCCGCCATCCAGGACTATCGCGCCAAGCACGGGGCCGACGAACAGGCCCGGGCCGCCTGAGCGCGCCTGCACCAGGGAGAACGAACCATGGCAGTGACGCTGACCGAACGCGCCGCAGAACACGTCGCCGGCTTCATGTCGCGCCGCGGCAAGGGCCTGGGGCTGCGCCTGGGTGTTCGCACCACCGGCTGCTCGGGCATGGCCTACAAGCTCGAGTACGCCGATGCTCTCCAGCCCGACGACCGCGAGTTCGAGAGCCACGGCGTGAAGATCTACGTCGATCCTAAGAGTCTTGCCTATCTCGACGGCACCGAACTCGACTTCGTGCGCGAGGGACTCAACCAGGGCTTCAAGTTCAACAATCCCCACGAGAAGAACCGCTGCGGCTGCGGCGAGTCCTTCAACGTGTAGCCCTGCCGTCCGGACGCAGCCTCGCTGCGCTCCGGCCATGCTCCGAGTTTCCCCTCCCGTGTCCCACGCCGCTCCCGACGCGCTCGACCACTACGCCCTGTTCGGACTCGAGCCGCGCTTCGCGCTCGACGAGGCGGCGCTCGACCGCGCCTACCGCGACCTGCAGTCGCGCGTTCATCCCGACCGCTATGCCGCCGCCACCGCGCCCGAGCGGCGCGTGGCCATGCAGTGGGCCGCGCGCGCCAACGAGGCCTACCAGACCCTGCGTGCACCGCTCGCCCGTGCCGCCTACCTTTGCGAGCGCCGCGGGGCTGCGGTGCAGGCCGAATCGAACACGGCCATGCCGGCTGGCTTCCTGATGCAGCAGATGCAGTGGCGCGAGGCGCTGGACGAGGCGCGAGCGGCCGGCGACGAGGCCGCGCTCGCCGTGCTGCGTGACGAAGTGCGCGCGCGCCGCGACCAGACGCTGCACGCCGTGGCCCGCGCGCTCGACGCCGACGCCGATCCGGCGCGCGCCGCCGCCCTGGTGCGCGAGCTCATGTTCATCGAGAAGTTCGGCCAGGAAGTGGCCGCCGTCGACCCGGAGCACTGAGCCATGGCCCTGCTGCAGATCGCCGAGCCGGGCATGTCCACGGCACCACACCAGCACCGCCTCGCGGTAGGCATCGACCTGGGCACCACCAATTCGCTGGTCGCGACCGTGCGTCACGGCGTGCCCGAGGTCCTGCCCTGCCAGGCCGGGCGGCCGCTGCTGCCCTCGATCGTGCACTACGGGGCCGACGGCAGCGTCACCGTCGGCGAGCAGGCCCGAGCGCAGGAGGCACGCGACCCGCGCAACACCATCGTCTCGGTCAAGCGCCTGATCGGACGCGGCCGGCGCGACATCGAGCATGTCGAGAACCTGCCCTACGACTTCGTCGACGCCCCGGGCATGGTGCAGCTGCGCACCGTGGCCGGCGTGAAGAGCCCGGTCGAGGTCTCGGCCGAGATCCTCAAGGTCCTGCGCGCGCGCGCCGAGGCCAGCCTGGGCGGAGAACTCGTCGGCGCGGTGATCACCGTGCCGGCGTACTTCGACGATGCCCAGCGCCAGGCCACCAAGGACGCCGCGCGCCTGGCCGGCCTGAACGTGCTGCGCCTGCTCAACGAGCCCACCGCCGCGGCAGTGGCCTACGGCCTTGATAACGCTGCCGAGGGCATCTACGCGGTCTACGACCTGGGCGGCGGCACCTTCGACGTGAGCATCCTGCGCCTGACCAAGGGCGTGTTCGAGGTCCTGGCCACGGGCGGGGACTCCGCGCTCGGGGGGGACGACTTCGACCATCGGCTCTACTGCTGGATCCTCGAGCAAGCCGACCTTTCGCTGCTCGGCCCCGAGGACATGCGTCTGCTCACCGCCCGGGCGCGCGCCGCCAAGGAGGCGCTCTCCGGCAAGCCCCAGGCCACGATCCAGGCGCGGATGTCCACGGGCAAGTGGGTGAACCTGAGCATCACCGCCGACACCTTCGCGGGCATCACCCAGCACCTGGTGCAGAAGACCATCGACGCCTCGCGCCGCGTGCTGCGCGACGCCGGACTGCGCACCGACGAGATCCAGGGCGTGGTGCTGGTGGGCGGGGCCACGCGCATGCCCATCGTTCGCAAGGCGGTGCAGGACTACTTCGGTCAGCCTCCGCTCACCGAACTCGACCCCGACCAGGTGGTCGCCATCGGCGCGGCCATGCAGGCCAACCTGCTCGCGGGCAACACCGCGCCGGGCGAGGACTGGCTGCTGCTCGACGTGATCCCGCTGTCGCTGGGCCTCGAGACCATGGGCGGGCTCACCGAGAAGATCATCCCTCGCAACTCAACGATCCCGGTCGCCCGGGCCCAGGAGTTCACCACCTTCAAGGACGGCCAGACCGCCATGGCGCTGCACGTGCTGCAGGGCGAACGCGAACTGGCGGCCGACTGCCGCTCGCTCGCGCGCTTCGAGCTGCGTGGCATCCCGCCGATGGCGGCCGGCGCGGCGCGCATCCGCGTCACCTTCCAGGTCGACGCCGACGGACTGCTGGCCGTGACCGCGCGCGAGACGCGCACCGGCGTCGAGGCCAGCATCAGCGTCAAGCCCTCTTACGGCCTGAACGACGACGAGATCGCGCGCATGCTGCAGTCGAGCTTTGGCGCTGCGCAGTTCGACATGCAGGCACGCGCGCTGCGCGAGCAGCAGGTCGAGGCCGACCGCCTGCTCGAGGCCACGGCCGCGGCGCTCGCCACCGACTCGGACCTGCTGTCCGTGGCCGAGCGCGCGGAACTCGACCGCCTTATCGGCCAGCTGGCCGAGGCGCGCGGCAGCGCCGGGCTCGAGGCCCTCAAGGCCGCGATCGCCCGCGCCGCGGCCGGCACCGAGGAATTCGCTTCACGGCGCATGGACCGCTCGATCCGCGCGGTGCTCGCCGGACGACGCATCGACGAGATCTCCACCTCCTGACCATGCCCAAGATCCAGGTTCTTCCCCACGAATCGCTGTGCCCCGAAGGCAAGACCTTCGAGGTGCCCGAGGGCACGATGCTGTGCCGCAGCCTGCTCGATCACGGCATCGAGATCGAGCACGCCTGCGAGATGTCGCGTGCCTGCACCACCTGTCACTGCATCGTGCGCCAGGGCTTCGAGAGCCTGGCGGCCGCCGACGACGACGAGGAAGACCTGCTCGACAAGGCCTGGGGTCTGGCACCGACCTCGCGCCTGTCGTGCCAGGTGAAGCTCGGGGCCGAGGACCTGGTGGTCGAGATCCCGCGCTACACCATCAATCACGCCAAGGAAAGCCACTGAGGGGACGGCCATGAAGTGGACCGACACGCAAGACATCGCGATCGAACTGGCCGAACGCCATCCCGACGTGGACCCGCAGTTCGTGCGCTTCACCGACCTGCACCGCTGGGTGAGCGAACTGCCCGGCTTCGACGACGACCCGCAGCGCTCGAACGAGAAGATCCTGGAAGCGATCCAGATGGCCTGGATCGACGAGGCGCGCTAGACGGCGCGGCCGCCCCGGCGCGGGGGGTGCGCCCGTTAGAACTTGCGCGGCCGGAACACGCCCACCTCGCTCACGAAGAGCGTGAGTCCGTAGTGCTCGCCGTAGGTGGCGATCAGGTACTCGGCCAGGCGCTGCGCCACGGCGTCCTCGCACACCACCTTCATCTCGATCGAGCGGTCGGCCTCCCAGCTGGCCTCGCGCGTGCCGCCCTCGCTGCCGCCGCGCACGTCGGAAATCGTCCAGCCTTGCGCGCCGTGCTCGCGCGCCGCGCGCACCAGGGCGCGCTCCAGAGCGGCCTCGGCGATGATCACGAGCAGGCTGCGGGGATGGGTCTGCATGGCTAGCCTCCGATGGCGCGCGCCAGGCTCAGGTAGAGCGGGATGCCGATGACCAGGTTGAAGGGGAAGCTCACGCCCAGCGCCACGCCGATTGACAGGGCCGGGTTGGCCGCCGGCAGGGCGATGCGCATGGCGGTCGGTGCGGCGATGTAGCTCGCGCTGCCCGCCAGCGTGGCGAGCAAGGCGGTGCCGCCGACCGACAGGCCCGCGAGCTTGCCCGCCAGCGCGCCGAGAACGGCAAAGCAAGGCGGAGCGAGCAGTCCGAAGGCGAGCAGGAAGGGCCCGGCGCGCTTGAGGTCGGCTAGGCGCCCTCCCGCCACCAGGCCCATCTCCAGCAGGAACAGCGCGAGCAGGCCCTTGAACAGCCCGAAGAACAGCGGGTCGATGGGCTTGAGCGCCTCGGGGCCGGCCACGGCGCCGATGGCGATGCCGCCCGCCAGCAGCAGCACGCTCTTGCCCAGCAGCACCTCGCGCGCGAGCTGACCCCAGCCCTGCGGCGCGCGCCCGGGCGCGGTCTGGCCGCGCAGCGCGAGGCGGGCGATAAGGATGCCGGCCACGATCCCCGGCGCCTCCATCAGCGCCAGCAGCAGCGGCATGTAGGTCTCGAAGCTCACGCCCTGGCTTGCCAGGTAGCTCTGCGCCACCGCGAAGGTCACCACCGACACCGAGCCGTAGTGAGCGGCGATGGACGCCGCGTCGGGGATGGCCAGGCGGCCCAGGCGGCGCAGCACGGGGTAGGCCAGGAAGGGAATGAGGGCCGAGAGCGCAATCGCGATCGCCGCCTGCGGCAGCACCGTGGCCAGCGGCTGGCGCGCAAGCTCCACACCGCCCTTCAGGCCGATGGCCAGCAGCAGGTAGATCGAGAGCGTCTCGTAGAGCGGCTCGGGCAGGCGCAGGTCGCTCTTGGCCAGGCGCGCCGCCAGCCCCAGCACGAAGAACAGCACGACCGGATCGAGGCTCAAGCCAGGTCTCCGGCCGGCGCGCCGGGCTGCTCGCGCATCAGGCAGTCGAGCGTGGCGAGCGCGGACTCGAGCGTGAATTCGCCGGCCTCGATGCCGGCCACCACCGCCTCGGGGGAGCGGCGCTCGATCAGGTCGACCTCGCCATCCTGGTTGGCGGGGGCCACGCCGGGCGCAAGGCGAGCGTCGTAGACCTGGACGAGCTCGCGCATCCAGCCCTCGGGCACCTCGCGGTCCACGGTGATCAGGCTGCCGGCGCGCGCGCTGAAGTCTTGCGGGCGCAGCCCGGCTTCCTCCCAGGCCTCGCGTTCCAGTGCCGCCTCGGGCGATTCGCCGGCCGGCACCATGCCGCCCACCAGGTTGTCCCACAGGCCGGGATCGATCTTCTTGCTCGCCGAACGGCGTGCCACCAGCAGTCCGCCCTCGGCCGCGATGGCGTTCATGTGCACCGCCAGGGTGGCGATGCCTAGGCTGCGGCACACGGCGCGCTCCAGGGTGGCGAGCACCGGGCCGCGGGGCGTGGCGCGCACGTCCAGCAACTCGTTGCGCCAGGCGTGGGTCAGCCCCGCGGCGCGCAAGGCCTGCGCGGCTTGCGCGAGCAGCGCGCTGCGGCCGGCCGCATCCAGCGCGGCGTCGTCCAGCCGCAAGGCATGGTCGGCGAGCACGAAGCCGTGCCCCGTCAGAGCGGCCGCGATGTCGGGTCGCGCCAGGCCCACGGGCAAGCCCGCCACGATCACCCGCGGCCAGTGGGCCGGCCAGGGCGCGCGGGCGCGGGCCTGCAACTGCTGCCGCAGGGCAGCGAGGCGGGCAGGGGGGTGCGCGCCGTTCACCGTGCCACTTACTCGGGCCGCATGTGCGGGAAGAGCAGCACGTCGCGGATGCTGGGCGAGTCGGTGAGCAGCATGATGAAGCGGTCCATGCCCACCCCGCAGCCGCCGGTGGGCGGCAGGCCGTACTCGAGGGCGCGCACGAAGTCGGCGTCGTAGTACATCGCTTCCTCGTCGCCCGCGGCCTTGGCCTTGGCCTGCGCCTCGAAGCGCGCGGCCTGGTCCTCGGCGTCGTTGAGCTCCGAGAAGCCGTTGGCCGTCTCGCGCCCGGCGATGAACAGCTCGAAGCGCTCGGTGATCTCGGGGTTGGTGTCCGAGGCCCGGGCCAACGGCGAGACCTCGACCGGGTAGTCGACGATGTAGGTGGGCTGGATCAGCTTGCTCTCCGCCACCTCCTCGAACAGCGCCAGGTGCAGCGCGCCGATGCCCACTTCCTTCGAGTGCGTCGAGCCCAGGCGCGCCAGTTCGGCGTGCAGGAAGTCGCGGTCGGCGAGCTGCGCGTCGGTGTACTGCGGCGCGTGAGCCTGGATCGCCTGCACCGTGGTCAGGCGCGCGAAGGGCTGCTCGAGATCGATGCTCTGGCCCTGGTAGTCGAGCACCGCGCTGCCGGTGGCGGCGATGGCCACGTGGCGCAGCAGGCGCTCGGTGAAGTCCATCAGCCAGTGGTACTCGGTGTAGGCGGCGTAGAACTCCATCATCGTGAACTCGGGGTTGTGCCGCACCGACACCCCCTCGTTGCGGAAGTTGCGGTTGATCTCGAACACCCGCTCGAAGCCGCCCACCACCAGACGCTTGAGATACAGCTCGGGGGCGATGCGCAGGTACATCGGCAGGTCCAGAGCGTTGTGGTGGGTCACGAAGGGCTTGGCCGAGGCGCCGCCCGGGATGACCTGGAGCATGGGCGTCTCCACCTCGAGGAAGCCCTCGGCCACCATGAAGTCGCGCGTCGCGGTCATGGCGCGCGAGCGCGTCACGAAGGTCTTGCGCGTCTCCTCGTTCATCATCAGGTCCACGTAGCGCTGGCGGTAGCGCTGCTCGTGGTCGGCCAGGCCGTGGAACTTGTCGGGCAGGGGACGCAGGCTCTTGGTGAGCAGGCGCAGCTGCTTGACCCGCACCGACAGTTCGCCGCGGTTGGTGCGAAACAGCACGCCACGCGCGGCCACGATGTCGCCGAGGTCGAGCTTCTTGAACTCCTCGTAGGCCTCGGCGCCCATCTCGTCGGGCGCCAGGAAGAACTGGATCTGCCCCGAGCCGTCGCGCACCGTGGCGAAGCTCGCCTTGCCCATCACGCGCTTGAGCATCATGCGGCCGGCCACGGCCACGGCGGGCGCCTCGGCCTCGAGCGCGGCCTGGTCGGCCGATTCGTAGCGGGCGCGCAGTCCGCCCATCAGATGCGTGCGCTCGAAGTCGTTGGGGAAGGCGATGCCGGCCTCGCGGATGCGCGCGAGCTTGGCGCGGCGCTCCGCGATGATCTGGTTCTCGTCGGCTGCGGGCGCGGCGTTGGCGGGGGTCTTGTCGGTCATGGGTGGCTCGGTCAGGAACGCACGTCGGCCACGGGCTCGGTGCCGAAGTCGGGTCGGGCAAGGAAGGCAAGCACGCGCGCGGCGGCGTCGGCCGGGGAGGCGAGCTGGCCGGACTGCTTGAGTTCGTGGAAGAGGGCCTGGTCAGGGAAGCCGGCGCCGTCGGCCGCGCGCAGCTGCGCCTGCATGCCGGTGTCGATCACGCCGGGCGCCAGCGAACACACCTTGGCGCCGCGCGGCTTGAGCGCCTCGTCGGCGGCGAGCACGCGGGTGAAATGGTCGAGCCCCGCCTTGGCCGCGCAATAGACGCTCCAGCCGGCGATGGCGCGGCGCCCCGCGCCCGACGAGACGTTGAGCACGCGGCGCGTGCCGGGCCAGGCGGCCGTGGCCGCGAGGAAGGCGCGCGCGAGCAGCATCGGCGCCTCGAGGTTCACGCGCATCAGGCGCGCCACCTGCCCGGGGTCATCCTGCTCGATGGGGCCGACCACGCCGATCGCGCCCGCGTTGTTGATCAGCGTGGCCCGCACGAAGCTGCCGCCGTCCTGCTGCGCGAGCCAGGCTTCGAGCTGCGTCGCCGCCACGACCGGCTCGGCGAGGTCGCAGGCGAGTTGCGTGAGCGCGCAGCCCGCGGCCTGCGCGCGTGCCGCGAGTTCGGTGCCGGGCTGGCGCGCCAGGGTGAGCAGGCGCACCTCGGGCGCGAGCAGTTGCTCGGCCATCGCCAGGCCCAGGCCGCGCGAGGCGCCGGTGAGGATGAACAGTTCAGCCATGTCGGCTCCGGGGCGCTAGATGCCCTGCTTGAGGCTCGCCTCGATGAAGGGGTCCAGGTCGCCGTCGAGCACGCCCTGGGTGTTGCCGATCTCGACGTTGGTGCGCAGGTCCTTGATGCGGCTCTGGTCCAGCACGTACGAGCGGATCTGGTGGCCCCAGCCGATGTCGCTCTTGGTGTCCTCGATGGCGGTCTGCGCCTCCTGGCGCTTGCGCATCTCGGCCTCGTAGAGCTTGGACTTGAGCATCGCCATCGCCTCGGCCTTGTTGCGGTGCTGGCTGCGGTCGTTCTGGCTGGCCACCACGATGCCGCTGGGCAGGTGGGTGATGCGCACCGCGGACTCCGTGCGGTTGACGTGCTGGCCGCCGGCGCCCGAGGCGCGATACACGTCGACGCGCAGGTCGGCGGGGTTGATCTCGACCTCGAAGCTGTCGTCGACCTCGGGGTAGACGAACACGCTCACGAAGGAGGTGTGGCGACGCGCGTTGGAATCGAAGGGCGACTTGCGCACCAGGCGGTGCACGCCGGTCTCGGTGCGCAGCATGCCGAAGGCGTAGTCGCCGCTGATCTTGAGGGTGCAGCCCTTGATGCCGGCGACCTCGCCCTCGGCCTCGTCGAGGATCTCGGTCTTGAAGCCGCGGCGCTCGGCGTAGCGCAGGTACATGCGCTGCAGCATCGAGGCCCAGTCCTGCGCCTCGGTGCCGCCCGCGCCGGCCTGGATTTCGAGGAAGCAGTTGGCGGGGTCCAGCGGATTCGAGAACATGCGCTGGAACTCGAGCTCGCCCACCTGCTTGCCGAGCCCGGCCACGTCGGCCTCGATGGCCTCGAGCGCGGCGTAGTCGTCCTCGGCGCGCGACAGCTCGAACAGCTCCGCCGCGTCGCGCAGCCCGGCGCCGATCGTCGTCACCTTGCTGACCACGAGGTCGAGCGCCTTCTTTTCCTTGCCCAGTTCCTGGGCGCGCTTGGGGTCGTCCCAGACCTTGGGATTCTCGAGCTCGCGATTCAGCTCTTCGAGTCGCCTCGCCTTGAGATCGACGTCAAAGATACCTCCGGAGTTCGTCGAGACGGCGCCCGAGGTCGGCGGTGTGGGTCTCGATCAGGTTGATGCGTTCGGCTTCCATGGCGCGCCCGTCGTATTCGAAGCCGCGGATTATAAGGGGCGGCCCTCTCAGCCCTCGGCGTGCTCGATCATCAGCTGCACGCGGCGCGTGCCGTTCCAGTCGTTCGAGGTCGGCCGGTAGGCGAGCACGGCGCGCGGCGGCAGCGGCTCGGTGCGGCGGAACCAGATCGCGTCGAAGCGCCGGCCGTCGAGCTCGAGCGCGAGCTTGAGGTGCGCGTCCTTGAGCAGGCGCTGCTCGAGCACGCGGAACTCGTTGAGGTAGAGCGGCGCCGGAAAGCCCTGGCCCCAGATCTGCGCCTCGGTGTCGGCCAGCAGGGCCAGGGTGATCTCCTCGGCCGCCAGCGGACCATCCACCGCCACCGTGCGAGCGAACAGTGCCGCCTCGGTGCTTGCCACGGTGGCCTGCTCGAAGGCGCGCGCGAAGCCCTCGTAGCGCTCGGGCCGCAAGGTGAGCCCGGCCGCCATGGCGTGGCCGCCGAAGCGCTCGATCAGCTCGGGCTCCATTTTGCTCACGAGGTCCAGGGTGTCGCGCAGGTGCACGCCCTCGATCGAGCGCCCCGAGCCCCGCAGCCCGTCCTCGCCACGCGCGAACGCCACGGTCGGCCGGTGGTGGCGCTCCTTGACCCGCGAGGCCACGAGCCCCACCACGCCGGGGTGCCAGCTCTCGTCGAAGAGCGTGATCGTGCGCCGCGACTCGACCTCCACGCCTTCGAGCAGGGCCTGGGCGTCGAGCTGCATGTCGCCCTCGATGTCGCGGCGCTCGCGGTTGAGCTGGTCGAGGGTGCGCGCCAGGTCCTGGGCGCGTCCCGGGTCGTCGGTGCTCAGGCACTCGATGCCCACGGTCATGTCGGTCAGTCGACCGGCCGCGTTGATCCGCGGTCCGAGCGCGAAGCCGAAGTCGGCGGCGTGCGCGCTGCGCGCGTCGCGCCCGGCCACGGCAAAGAGCGCCGCCAGCCCGGGCTGCATGCGCCCGGCGCGCACCCGCGCCAGGCCCAGGCCGACGAGCAGACGGTTGTTGCGGTCCAGACGCACCACGTCGGCCACGGTGCCCAGCGCCACGAGGTCGAGCAGGGCGTCGAGCCGCGGCTGGCTGGCCGCGTCGAAGGCGCCGCGCGCGCGCAGCTCGGCGCGCAACGCGAGCAGCACGTAGAACATCACGCCCACGCCGGCCAGATGCTTGCTCGGAAAGCCGCAGCCCGGCTGGTTGGGGTTCACGATGCAGGCGGCCTCGGGCAGCCTGTCGCCGGGCAGGTGGTGGTCGGTCACCAGCACGCGCAGGCCGAGTTCGTTGGCCCGCGCCACGCCCTCGACGCTGGCAATGCCGTTGTCCACCGTCACCAGCCAGTGTGGCCGGCGTGCCGCGGCCAGTTCGACGATCGCGGGCGTGAGCCCGTAGCCGTGCACCTGGCGGTTGGGCACGAGGTAGTCCACCTGTGCGCCCATCATGCGCAGTCCGCGCAGGGCCACGGCGCAGGCGGTGGCGCCGTCGCAGTCGTAGTCGGCCACCACCAGCAGGCGCTCGCCCGCGCCGATGGCATCGGCGAGCAGCACGGCGGCGCGCTGCGCCTGGGTGAGCTGGGCGGGCTCGACCAGACTGAGCGGCGTGGCCACGAGTTCCTGAGCGGAACGCACGCCGCGCGCCGCCATGGCACGCGCCAGGGGCCGGGGCAGGCCGCTGGCGGCGAGCGCCGCGGCCACTCGCGGATCGAAGTCGCGCGGCACGAAGCGTGTCATGGCGCGAGCTCCGGTTCGGTGAGCCACAGGGCGAGGCTCGGCGCGCGCCAGCTTCGCCATACACGCCAGCCAGCTGGGGTGTGGATCAGTTCGCGCGCGTGCTCGCCTCCGGTGGCGACGAGCCTCACCTCGGCATGACCCGCGGCGCGCGCCTGCTCGACGAGCGCCGCGACGCGCGCTTCCAGCGCCGGCAGGCACGCCAGCCACTGGCCCCAGTCGCGCAGGCGCCAGGCGGGCAGCAACTCGGACAGCACGGCCAGGCGATCGCCGCGCGTGGCCTCGGGCCAGCGTTCGCGCACGGGCGTGACCGCCGCATCGGGCAGGCCGGCAGCCAGGGCCCAGCCGCGCACCGCGGCCTCGTCGCTCATCACGGCGCGCACCGTGGCGGGCCGCAGCCTGCGCCAGACGCCGCCACCCTCGATCCAGACGCTGTTGATCGTCAGCCGCCCGGCTGCCTCGCGCTCGGCATTCAGCCCGGCCACCTCCCAGTGCATCTGCACTTCGTTGGTGAGGCGGCGCCAGGCGAGCACCGCGGCGCCGCTCGCGCTTTCCGGGCCGATGGCCTGGTCGAGCTGCGACTCCCACGCGCGCACCTGCAGGTCCCAGGGCTCGGTGCGCGACAGGAACCAGTGCTCGTCGAGTTCCTGCAGCACACAGCCGGCGGCAGCGGCCGCCTCGCGCACCGCGGGGACGCGGGCCTCGAGCTCGGCGGGCGAGGGTGGGGAGCCATCCAGCGCCGCGAGCGCCATGTGGTCGCGCGCCAGCGCACAGTGCGCCGGGCGGCAGGCCCACAGTTCGGTGGCGAGCGCCGGGCCGCCCAGCGCGCGCCATGCGTAGGGCGCCGTGATCGGCAGGCCGTCGCCGCCGAAGTAGCGCCACAGCCAGTGCAGATGAGCCGCGCCGGGGCTGAGTTCCCAGGGCAGGACCTGAAGCGGCGCCAGCCTTGCGCCGCGGGCCAGGCCCGCCAGCACGCTTGCATTGGCCGCGCGCAGTACCTCGGGGGCGAGGTCGGCGGGCAACAGGGCGCCGGGCAGGACGAGAACACAGGTCATGGCGGCAGTTTATCGGTGCGCCCGAGGCTGCCTGCCGCGGGCGCGGGCCTTGCCAAAGCACTGCGCCACGGGCCGCATCGTTCCAAGCTCGGGTCGTCGGCGGGGCGCCGCTTACAATCGCCGCTCGACCTCATCGGCTCCGCCGCGCCTGCTCTTGAAGCTGCCCTACGAACTTGCCATCGGCCTGCGCTATACCCGGGCGGGCCGTCGCGCCCGCCGCCGCAACGGTTTCATCTCGTTCATCTCGGGCATCTCGATGGCCTCGATCGCGCTGGGCGTGATGGCGCTCATCGTCGTGCTGTCGGTGATGAACGGCTTCCAGAAGGAGGTGCGCGACCGCATGCTCTCGGTGCTCGCGCACGTCGAGATCTCGGCCCTGGGCGGGGCGATCGACGACTGGCAGGCGGTCGAGCGCGCCGCGCGCACCCACCCCGAGGTACAGGCCGCCGCTCCCTACGTGAACTCCCAGGGCTTGTTCTCCAGCGGCGACGTGGTGCGCGGCGCTCTGGTGCGCGGCATCGAGCCGGCCGCCGAGCCGCAGGTCTCGGACATCGCCGCGCGGGTGCGCGGCGGCAAGCTCGAGGACCTTCGTTCGGGCGAGTACGGCGTGGTGCTGGGCTCGGAGCTCGCTCGCGCGCTGGGCGTGCGTCCGGGGGAAAAGGTCACGCTGATCGCACCCCAGGGCCAGGTCACGCCGGCCGGCGTGGTGCCGCGGCTCAAGCAGTTCACCGTCACCGGCGTGTTCGAGTCGGGACACTACGAGTACGACAGCTCGCTCGCACTGGTGCACCTGGACGACGCCGCGCGGCTGTTCCGCACCGGCGGCCCCACCGGCGTGCGCCTGAAGCTCACCGACATGCAGCGCGCGCCGCAGGTGGCGGCGGATCTGGCCAAGACCCTGCCGCCGGGCATGCTGGTGCGCGACTGGTCGCGCCAGAACCGCACCTGGTTCGCGGCCGTGCAGGTCGAGAAGCGGATGATGGGCATCATCCTGTTCCTGATCGTGCTGGTGGGCGCCTTCGGGCTGGTGTCCACGCTGGTGATGACGGTGACCGAGAAGCAGAGCGACATCGCCATCCTGCGCACCCTGGGCGCGAGCCCGGCCTCGATCATGGGCATCTTCGTGGTCCAGGGCGCGATCATCGGCGTCCTGGGGGTCGTGTTCGGGGTGGGCGCCGGACTCGCTATCGCGCACCACCTCGACACGATCCTTCCGCTGATCGAGCGCATCGTCGGCGCGCAATTGCTGCCCAAGGAGATCTACTTCATCTCCTCGCTGCCCTCCGACCCGCGCGCCAGCGACATCGTGCCCATCGCCGTGCTGTCCCTGGTGCTGTCGCTCGCCGCCACGCTCTACCCCAGCTGGCGCGCCGCGCGCACCCGTCCCGCCGAGGCTCTGCGCTATGAGTGAGGCGATCCGCGCGGTCGATGTGCACAAGAGCTACCGCGAGGGCAGCCTCGCGGTGGACGTGCTCAAGGGCACCAGCCTCGCCATCGCGGCGGGCGAGATCGTGGCCATCGTCGGTGCCTCGGGCTCGGGCAAGAGCACGCTGATGCACTGCCTGGGCGGGCTCGACAGCATCGACCGCGGCAGCATCGCCATCGAGGGTCGCGAGCTGGCGCAGCTCTCGGACACCGAGCGCGGCCGCCTGCGCAACGAGCGCCTGGGCTTCGTCTACCAGTTCCATCACCTGCTGCCCGAGTTCAGCGCGCTCGACAACGTGGCCATGCCGCTGGCGATCCGGCGGCTCGCGCCCGAGGCCTCGCGCGCCCGCGCCTGCGAGGCGCTCGAGGCCGTGGGACTGGCGCACCGGCTGCGCCACTTTCCCGGCGAACTGTCGGGCGGCGAGCGCCAGCGCACCGCGATCGCGCGCGCGATCGTCACCGGCCCGGCCTGCGTGCTGGCCGACGAGCCCACCGGCAATCTCGACCGGGAGACCGCGGCCGCGGTGTTCGGGGTGCTGGTGGATCTGGCGCGAGGCCGAGGCACGGCCATCGCCATCGTCACCCACGACCCGGAGCTCGCGGCGCGCTGCGACCGCACGCTGCACCTGGTCGACGGGCGCATCGCCGACTGAGCGGG
>DAOTEJ010000047.1:0-15595 GCA_035454085.1 Burkholderiaceae bacterium
TGCGCCCACGACGCGATGGCGCGCCTAGGGGCTCGCCCCCAGCCGTGCCAGGGCCCAGGCCACGTGGCTGCGCACCACGCCAGACGCGTGGTCGGCGCGGCTGCGCAGGGCGGCGATCACCTCGGGCGTGGGCAGTGCGTTGCCCAGTCCCACCGCCAGGTTGCGCAGCCAGCGCTCGTGGCCGATGCGGCGGATCGCGCTGCCGGCATGGCGATCCAGGAACTCCGTCTCGGTCCAGGCAAAGAGCTCCACCAAAGTCGCTGCGTCCAGCCCATGGCGCACGTCGAAGTCGGGCAGCGCGGCTCGGCGCGCGAACTTGTTCCACGGGCAGGCGAGCTGGCAGTCGTCGCAACCATAGACGCGATTGCCGATCAGCGGGCGCAGCGGCTCGGGGATCTCGCCCGCGTGCTCGATGGTCAGGTAAGAGATGCACAGGCGCGCGTCGAGCTCGTAGGGTGCGACGATGGCGCCGGTCGGGCAGGCGTCGATGCAGTCGCGGCAGGTGCCGCAGTGTTCGGCCAGCGGCGCGTCCACGGGCAGGGGCAGGTCGGTGAGGATCTCGCCCAGGAAGAACATCGACCCCGCCTCGCGCGACAGCAGCAGCGTGTGCTTGCCGCGCCACCCCAGGCCGGCACGCGCGGCGAGCTCGACCTCGAGCACCGGCGCCGAGTCCGTGCATACCCGGTAGCCGTGCGCGCCCGCGGCCTGCCCGATGCGCTCGGCCAGCGCCTGCAGCCGCGTGCGCAGCACCTTGTGATAGTCGCGCCCCCGGGCGTAGACCGACACCACCGCGGCACCGTGCTCGGCCAGGCGGGCGCGCTCGCGGCCTGGCCAATCGGCACGCGTGCTTGCCGGCAGATAGTCCATGCGCGCGCTGATCACGCGCAGAGCGCCGGGCAGCAGGTGCCGCGGATCGGCGCGCAGCTCGGCGTGGCGCGCCATGTAGTCCATGCTGCCGTGCCGCCCGGCGGCGAGCCAGTCGCGCAGCCGAGCCGAGGCGGCGGCGAGCTCCAGGTCGGCGATGCCCACGGCGCCAAAGCCCAGCTCGGCGCCCCAGCGCTTGATGTCAGCGGCCAGGCGTCCAAGGTCGGCCGCGGCGCTGCCGGTATCCTCGCAGGCGCTTGCATCCATGGACCGATTCTAGGTGTCCCTGCCCCAGTTCCTGGCCCTGCCCGACGAGGCCGCCACCGCGCGCCTCGGCGCCGCGCTCGGCCGCGCCTTGCTCGAGCACGCCGCGGCGATCGCGCAATGCGGCCTCAACCTGCGCTTCACCGGCGAGCTCGGTGCGGGCAAGACGGCGCTGGTGCGCGCGTGCTTGCGGGCCGCTGGCGTCCAAGGCCCTGTGAAAAGCCCCACCTTTACGCTGCTTGAACCTTATAAAGTTTCGAGCTTAGACTTTTATCACTTTGATTTTTATAGATTCGCCAGCCCGGCGGAATTTGCTTCCGCCGGCTTTCGCGAGCACTTCGGGCCCGGCTGCATCACCGCGGTGGAGTGGCCGGACAAGGCCGGCCCCCGCCTGCCGCCCGCGGACCTTGACATCGAACTCCTGAGCGACGGCGCAGCGGGCCGCGTGGCCCGGATCCGCGCCCCAAGCGACATCGGACAAGCATGCTGGATCAGCGCGATGCACCACTGGACAGCCACCGCCGACGCCTCCTAGGCGCGGCCGGGGGCGCGCTGGTGCTCGCGCTCGGCCCCATGCAAGTCGCCCACGGCGCGCAAGTGGTGGGAGTGCGCATCTGGCCGGCGCGCGACTACACCCGCCTGACGATCGAGCACGACCGTGAACTGCGCTTCACGCACTCGCTGCTGCGCGACGGCCGGCCGCGGCTGGTGGTCGACATCGAGGGCATGGACCTCACGCCGCGCCTCAAGGAGCTCGTGGGTCAGGTCACGCCCAACGACCCCTACGTCGCCGCGGTGCGCGTCGCGCAACTGCGCCCGGGGGTGGTGCGGCTTTCGGTCGACCTCAAGGAAGAGGTCAAGCCCCAGGTCTTCGCCCTGCCGCCGGTGGGTCCCTACGGCATGCGGCTGGTGCTCGACCTGTACCCGGCCGTGCCCGTCGATCCCCTGCTCGCCCTGCTGCGCGATGAACACGCGCGGCGCGACGACATCGGCCGCCTGCTCGAGCAGGAGTCGAGGAGCCGCGCGCCGGGCACGCAGCGCGGCACCGAGCCCTTGCTCGCGCGGCTTGTCACCATCGCCATCGACCCGGGCCACGGCGGCGAGGATCCCGGCGCGATCGGCAGTGCCGGAACCTACGAGAAGGACGTGACGCTGGCGATCGCGCAGCGCCTGCATGCGCTGATCGAAGCCGAGCCCACCATGCGCGCCGCGCTCACCCGCGACGGCGACTACTTCGTGCCCCTGGGCCGGCGCGTGGCCAAGGCACGCGCGGTGCAGGCGGATCTGTTCGTGTCGATCCACGCCGACGCCTGGATCCGGCCCGACGCGCGCGGCTCGTCGGTCTTCGCGCTCTCGGACGGCGGCGCAAGCTCGGCCGCGGCGGCCTGGATGGCGCGGCGGGAAAACGGCGCCGACCTGATCGGCGGGATCAACCTCGGGTCGCAGGACGCCCAGGTGGCGCGCGTGCTGCTCGATCTTTCGACCACCGCGCAGATCAACGAGAGCCTCAAGTTCGGCAACTCGGTGCTGCGCGAACTCGAGCGCGTGAACCGCCTGCACAAGCCGCGGGTCGAGCAGGCGGGGTTCGCGGTGCTCAAGGCGCCCGACATTCCCTCGGTGCTCGTCGAGACCGCCTTCATCAGCAACCCCGAGGAAGAGGCGCGCCTGCGCGACGAGGCCTACCAGGAGGAAGTGGCCCGCGCCATCCTGCGCGGCATCAAGCGCCACTTCGCCAGGCACCCGCCCCAGCCGCGCCAGCCCATCGCCTAGGCTCGGCGGCCGCGACCGTCCGGTGCCCCGGATTGCGCCCGGCCAAGGCGGGGCGGCCGGCGGCCTTTAGAATCGCACCATTCCCACACGAACCTTGCGGAGAGCCCTCATGGCGCTGGTATCGATGCGTCAACTCCTGGATCACGCGGCCGAGAACGGCTACGGCATCCCGGCGTTCAACGTCAACAACCTCGAGCAGGTGCAGGCCGTGATGGCCGCGGCCGACGAGACCGGCGCGCCGGTCATCCTTCAGGCCAGCGCCGGCGCCCGCAAGTACGCGGGCGAGAGCTTCATCAAGCACCTCATCCAGGCCGCCACCGAGGCCTATCCGCACATCCCCCTGGTGATGCACCAGGACCACGGCACCAGCCCCAAGATCTGCCAGGGCGCGATCGACCTGGGCTTCGGTTCGGTGATGATGGACGGCTCGCTGATGGAAGACGGCAAGACCCCGTCGAGCTACGACTACAACGTCGAGGTCACCCGCAAGGTGGTCGGGATGGCGCACCAGGTGGGCGTCACCGTCGAGGGCGAACTCGGCTGCCTGGGCAGCCTCGAGACCGGCGAGGCGGGCGAGGAGGACGGCGTCGGTGCGGTCGGCAAGCTCGACCACAGCGCCCTGCTCACCGACCCCGAGCAGGCCGCGGACTTCGTCAAGAAGACGCAGCTCGACGCGCTGGCCATCGCCATCGGCACCAGCCACGGCGCCTACAAGTTCAGCCGCAAGCCCACCGGCGACATCCTGGCGATCAGCCGCGTCAAGGAGATCAACCGCCGCATCCCCAACACTCACCTGGTGATGCACGGCTCCTCCTCGGTGCCGCAGGACCTGCTGGACATCATCAACCAGTACGGCGGCAGGATGAAGCAGACCTACGGCGTGCCGGTGTCCGAGATCCAGGAAGCCATCAAGCACGGCGTGCGCAAGATCAACATCGACACCGACATCCGCATGGCGATGACCGGCGCGGTGCGCAAGTTCATGGCCGAGAACCCCGAGAAGTTCGACGCGCGCGAGTGGCTCAAGCCCGCTCGCGAGGCCGCCAAGGCGGTGTGCAAGGCGCGTTACCTCGAGTTCGGCTGCGAGGGCCAGGGCGCGAAGATCCAGCCCATCGCGCTGACGCTCATGGCGCAGAAGTACCAGAGCGGCGCGCTGAGCCAGCAGGTGCGCTGAGCGTCCGGTTCCACGAGCATCCAGGGGCGGCTGCGGCCGCCCTTGTCGTTCGCGCCGGGTCCACCGCCGGCCCCGCGACGGCGGACAGCTCGCTTGCGGTCAAGCGGCTGCGGCAGCAGGCAGCTTGCGTGAGTTCATCTGCCCACCATGTCTCCCGGCACCACCCAACGGTCGAACTCGTCAGCGGTGAGGTGGCCCGAAGCAATCGCCGCGTCACGCAGACTGCTGCCTTCCCGGTGCGCCTTCTTGGCAATGGCAGCCGCCCGGTCGTAGCCGATGTGAGGGCTCAGCGCGGTCACTAGCATCAGCGAACGCCGCACCAGCTCATCGATGCGTTCGCGATTGGGCTCGATGCCGGCGGCGCAATGCGCGTCGAAGCTGCGCATGCCATCGCCCAGCAACCGCACGCTCTGCAGGAAGTTGTGGGCGGCCATCGGGCGGAAGACGTTGAGTTCGAAGTTGCCCGAAGCACCGCCGAAGTTGATCGCCACGTCGTTGCCGAACACCTGTGCGGCAAGCATCGTGATCGCCTCGCTCTGCGTGGGATTGACCTTGCCGGGCATGATGGAAGAGCCGGGCTCGTTCTCCGGAAGGCTCAGTTCACCGATACCGCTGCGCGGCCCGCTGGCCAGCCAGCGCACGTCGTTGGCGATCTTCATGAGGCTCGCGGCAAGAGTCTTGAGGGCGCCGTGGGCATGGACGATGCCGTCCATGGCGGCCAGCGCCTCGAACTTGTTCGGCGCCGTGACGAACGGCAGGCCCGTCAGCCGGGCCAGTTCCGCGGCCACCTTCTCTGCGTAGCCACGGGGCGCATTCAGACCCGTGCCGACGGCGGTGCCGCCGAGCGCCAGCTCGCAAAGGTGCGGCAGCGCCGCCTCCAGGTGCGCTTGGCCGTGCTGCAGCTGCGCGACGTAGCCGGAGAACTCCTGGCCCAGAGTCAGCGGCGTGGCATCCTGCAGATGGGTGCGCCCGATCTTCACGATGTCGGCGAACTCGCGCGATTTGCGCTCCAAGGTCCCGCGAAGTCCGATCAGCGGGGGCAGAAGGCGATGCTGGATCGAGTCCACCGCCGCGACGTGCATGGCCGTGGGAAACACGTCGTTGGACGACTGGCTGAGATTGACCTCGTCGTTGGGATGCACCCGCCTGGCTTCGCCGCGCTCGCCCCCCAGCAGTTCGCTGGCGCGATTGGCCAGCACCTCGTTGAGGTTCATGTTGGTCTGCGTGCCCGAGCCGGTCTGCCATACGACCAGGGGAAACTCTTCGGCGTGCCGGCCCTCGATCACTTCGTCCGCGGCCTGCACGATGGCGCGCGCCTTCGCTTGGTCGAGCAGGCCCAGCGATGCGTTGACCACCGCACTCGCGCGCTTGACCTGCGCCAAGGCCTTGATGATCTCGGCGGACTGCCGCTCGCCCGAGATGGCGAAGTTCTCGAGCGAGCGCTGCGTCTGCGCGCCCCACAGGCGATGGGCGGGAACCTCGATGTACCCGAAGCTGTCGCGTTCCCGTCGCGTGGCAGAAGGCGTCACTTTCATTGGCAGCCTCCTCGGCTGTGCAGGAGGGTCCGACCGCGTCGGCTGGCACTGCCGTCGGCACCCCGAGACTTGCTGTGATTCAGGCTAGCACCTGCCGGGCTTCGGTCCACCCTCGGGGCGATAGTGCGCCGGCGCGTGCGTTTCACGCGCGCCCGACCGAGCGAACGCTCGAACGCCATCGGCTCTAATCGGGAGCCTGGTTCCAAACGCCGTCTTCTGGCGCTTCAGTGACGGGCGGTCTGCGGGGGTTGCGCGGATCGATTCGTGTCCCGGCGCGCAGCTCCCCCCAATCCGACAGAGTGATCAGCAAATAGTTACGATGGCTCGCGAACATCTCCACTGGGCAGTGCGCCATAGAGGTTGAACATGACTGAACTCTCACCCCTGACCATGACCGTCCAGTTGCTGGGCGGGCTGGCGCTGTTTCTCTACGGCATGGAGAAGATGACCGACGGCCTGAAGGCGGCCGCCGGCAAGCAGATGAACACGCTGCTGGCCAGGCTGACGGGCAACCGCATCCTCGGCGCCCTGACCGGTGCGGTGGTGACCGCGGTGATCCAGTCCTCGTCCGTGACCACCGTGCTGGTCGTGGGCTTTGTCAGTGCCGGACTCATGACCCTGGTGCAGGCGGTCGGCGTGATCTTCGGCGCGAACGTGGGTACGACCATGACCGCGCAGATCGTGGCCTTCAACACCACCGCGCTTGCGCTGCCACTGATCGCGATCGGCTTCGTGATGGGCTTCGTCTGGAAGGAGGGCGTGGCGCGCCACTACGGCGCGATGCTCATGGGGCTGGGCCTGCTCTTCTACGGCATGGGGGCGATGGGCGAGGCCATGGCGCCGCTGCGCACCAACCAGAGCTTCGCGGAGTTGTTGCAGTCGCTGCAGAACCCGGTGCTGGGCATGCTGGCCGGCGCGGTGTTCACCGCGCTGGTGCAGTCCTCGTCGGCGACGATCGGCCTGGCGGTGGTCATGGCCACCCAGGGGCTGCTGTCGCTTCCGGCCGGCATCGCCATCCTGTTCGGCGCCAAGATCGGCACCGGCATCACCGCCGTGCTGGCGGGCATTGGCAAGCCGCAGGACGCCAAGCGCGCCGCCGTGGTGCACGTGCTGTTCAACCTGCTGGGGGCCGTGCTCTGGCTGCCCTTCATCCCGCAACTTGCCGCGCTCGCCCAGGCGGTCTCGCCGGTCGCGGCCGATCTGCAGGGCGTCGAACGGCTCGCCGCCGAGGTGCCGCGCCAGATCGCCAACGCGGCAACCATCTGGGCGGTGGCCAACACTGTGTTCTTTCTGCCCTTTGCCTCTGCATTTGCTCGGCTGGCAACGCGCATCGTGCCGGACCGCGCGGCCGAACCGAAGGAACTCATCCGGCCCAGCTTTCTGGATGACGAGGTGATCCAGGTGCCGTCGATGGCACTGGAGCGGGCGCGGATGGAACTGGGGCACATGGCTGAACTGACCGAGGACATGCTGCTCAAGGCCAGATCGGCCCTCGAGTCCATGACGCCGTGCGAGCTGTCCCGCCAGGGCGATCAGGTGCGGGTGCTGCGCGAAGCCGTGCTCGACTATCTGGCGCACGTCGGGCGCAGCGAGCTGAGCGACGCCGAGTCCGCCGAGTACGTCCGGCTGGTCGCCGCCGCGGGCGAGATCGACACCATGAGCACGGCCATCAGCCGCGAACTGGCGCCGCTTGCCGGGGCGGCGAAGGACGCGGACCTCACGCCCTCGCCGGAGGCGGTGGACCTGCTGCGGCGGCTGCTGCTGACGACGCAGGAAATGGCGCAGTCCGCGCTGCGGGCACTGGTCGACAGCGACGAGCGCGCCGCGCAGGCGGTGGTGGCCAGGCGCGGCACGATCCTGGACCTCACCTCTGAGCTGCAACGCCTGCAGGCCTCGCGCCTGACCCAGGACGACCCGAAGCGCCTGATCAAGCACCGCCTGCAGCTCGAGCTCGTCGACCGGCTGCGGCGCATCCATGGCGTGGCCGAGGACATGGCCCTGTCGGTGCTGCCGCGCAGCGTGCTCGCTGCCGAGCTCTCTTCGTAGCGGGTCGTAGCCAGCACCTGGCGGCTGCGAGGCGCACCCAGCCCCGGCGCCGCGGCCCGGGAGGGTGATCGGGATCGGGCACCGCGCACCCGCACCTGGCGCGCGCTTGCGCCGCAGGGCCGACCCTAGGCCGGCGGCGTGGCGGCGGATCCGCGCTTGCGCACGCGGGGCTCGACGTGCTTCCAGCGCCGGTGCACCCAGTACCACTGCTCGGGATGGCGCGCCACCAGTCGCTCGAGCGCCTGGTTGTAGGCCCGCGTGTTCAGGCGGATGGCCTCGGTCGTGCTGCGATGCTCGATCGGCGCCAGCGGCTCCTCGAAGCGCAGTACGTGGCGCCCGTCGGGCTCACGCCAGCTCGAGCCTGGCAGCACCGGCGCCCCCGTGGCCAGGGCGATGATCGCCAGGCTCTTGAAGGTCCAGGCCGGATGGCCGAGGAACTCGACCGCGATGCCGTCGGGCGGCGCGGCGTGCTGATCGAAGGGCAGGACCACCGCCTCGCCGCGCGCCAGCGCCTCGAGCATGGCGTCGAGCGATTCGCGCTTGGAAAACACGCCGAAGCCGGCCTCCTCGAAGCGCCGCGTCACCAGGCGATCGAGCCACTCGGGCTTGATCGGCCGGCGCACGAAGTGGATGCGCCCGTGCAACTCCGGGAAGTGTGCGATGCCCGCGGTCGTCGAGACTTCCCAGTTGCCGAAGTGGCCGGTGAGGATGAGGATGCCCTTGCCCTGGTCGCGCGCGGCGATGAAGTTATCGATCCCCTCCACGCGCACCAGCGCCATCTTCTGCGCCTTGCTCATCCAGCGAAAGCGCAGGAACTCGCCCGCCAGGCGCCACAGGTGCGCGTAGTGCGCCGCGGCGATGCGCGCGATCTCGGCGCCGTCGACGCGGCCCCCGAAGACGCGCTCCAGGTTCTCGCGCACCACCTTGCCGCGCAGCGGCAGCCAGCGCGCGATGAAGCGGCCCATGCGGCTCGTGGGCATGCGCGCGGGCACGGCCAGCGCAACCGCGGACGCGCTCGCGCGGTCGTGCGTGAGCGAGAGCTTGACGCTGCCGACGCGGTTGATGTCGAGCGCGTACTGCGCCGCCGCGTTGCACACCAGCTGCGGCGCGCCGTAGGCGTCGCTCGCGACCGAAAAGTCGTTCGCGGTGATGCGCCCGAGCGCCGTCTCGCGCGCAAAGAGTTTCAGGCAGGCTTCCTTGGCCGCGAAGCGGGCCGCGAGGCTGGCGGCGCGCCCCGGGCCGTCGCCGGCATCGGCGAGCTCCCGCGCCGAGAAAAATGCCGTCAGCCCGTCGGGCGGCGTCTCGCGCAACAGGCGCTCGATGCGCGCGATCTCGACGGTGTCGATGCCGCAGCCCTCAGGCGCGGACGCTGCGGTCGCTTGGTTCATCGGTCTGCGGCGTCGCGCATGCGCATCGGAGAGCTCGCGTCGCGGCTAGCGCCAGGCGCCAGGGGCGGCGGCGTGGCGGAACTTCACGAGGGGTCGGGCGAGTGTGCAACTTACGGCGCGCGCACGACCAGCGCGGCGTTGGTGCCCCCGAAGCCGCGGCAGATCACCAGCGCGATCTTGCTGCGCGGAGCCTGCGGCCGGGCCGAGATTGCCAGCCCGGCGCAGTCGCGCGCGAGCGCCTCGAGCGGCGCGACGCCGGGCACCACGCCCTGCCTGAGAGCGTGCAAGGCCAGCGCCGCGTCGAGGATGCCGGCCGCGGCGATGAGGTG
Source organism: Burkholderiaceae bacterium (assembly GCA_035454085.1). Lineage (GTDB taxonomy): Bacteria > Pseudomonadota > Gammaproteobacteria > Burkholderiales > Burkholderiaceae_F > DAOTEJ01. The sequence continues at coordinate 9,371 of DAOTEJ010000047.1, forward strand.
ACCGAAGGCCCACTTGAACGCGGTGACGGGCGGCATCGATGCGCCGAACACTTCGCGCAGCGCAGCGGCCTCGGACGCGTCCGAGGCCGGCGTGCCGTTGCCGTGCGCCACCACCATGCCGACTTCCTCGGGCGCGATGCCGGCGTCGGCGAGCGCATCGCCAATGGCGCGCGCCACCCCCTCGCCGTCCTCGCGGATCGCGAGCAGGCCCTCGGCTTCGCAGCTCGCCGCGCCCCCGAGCACCTCGCCCAGCACTGCCGCTCCGCGCTCCTGCGCCGAGGCCTCGGTCTCGAGCATCAGCGCGGCGGCGCCCTCGCCGAACAGGCTGCCGTCGTGGCGCGCATCGAAGGGACGCAGCGCCTCGCTGGCGATCAGGCCGACGCAGTGGTAGTACAGCACCAGCTGCGGCTCGATGGGCGTGTCGTGGCCCACGGCCACCGCGCGGTCGGCCTCGCCGTGGCGCAGGGCCTCCATCGCCTCGATCACCGCGAGCAGGCCGCCGATGCTGTGGTTCGTGATGCAGGCATTCGGCCCCTTCAGGCCATGCCGGATGCCGATGTGGCCAAGCACGTTGTTGGGCAGCGTGCGCAGCAGCCACATCGGGTTGACCGAGTCGTTGAGCTGCCGCCCGAACTCCGGCAGGCTGCCCTTGGCCGCGCTGAGCAGCGGCAGGTAGTCGTACTGGTTCTGGTGGTTGCCGCCGCCCGAGCCCACGTATACGCCGCTGCGGTCGCTGTAGACCGCCGCGGCGTCGTCGGCCAGCGTGGCGCGGTGCGCCGGCAGGCCCGACTGCTCGATCGCCTGGCCCGCGGCGTACAGGCCGAACAGGTCGGTGCGGCGGATGAGCTTGTGCAGCTTGCGGTCCTCCACCAGCGCGCGGGGGTTGTAGTCCGGCACCTCGCCGGCCACGCGCACCGGCCAGCCGCTGGTGTCCCACAGGCCGATCGGACCGATCGCGCTGCGGCCCGCGACGAGCGCCGCCAGGATGGCCTGCGGATCCATGCCCGCGGCGCACACGGCGCCGCTGGCGGTCACCACGATGCGCGGCCGGCTCATCGCGCGCTCCCCGCCAGGCCATCGACCAGCTCGGGATGGCGCAGCACGACACACGAGTTGGAGCCGCCGAAGCCGAACGAGTTCGACATCGCCATGCGCACGCGCTGGCGGCGCGGTGCCCCGAGCACGAAGTTCAGTTCGCAGTCAGGATCGGGCACGCGGTAGTTGGCGTTGACCGGCATCTCGCCGCGCTGGATGGCGAGCGCGCACACGGCGATCTCGGCCGCGCCCGCGGCGGCGATCAGGTGGCCCATGCTGCTCTTGGTCGAACTGACGGCCAGGCGCGCGACCTCGGCGCCGAACACCGCGCGCGTCGCCGCGCTCTCGCTGCGGTCGTTCATGCCGGTCGAGGTGCCGTGGGCGTTGAGGTAGTCGATGTCGGCCGGCGTCGCCTCGGCATCGGCCAGCGCCGCCCGCATCGCCTGGATCGGGCCGTCGCCGTCGGGCGGCGAGTCGGTGATGCGGTAGCTCGAGAGCGAATTGCCGTCGCCGGCGAGTTCGGCATAGATGCGCGCGCCGCGCTCGCGCGCCGCTTCCCACTCCTCGAGGACCAGGAAGCCCGCGCCCTCGCCGAGCAGGAAGCCGTTGCGGGTCGCGTCGAACGGGCGGCTGGCGCGCTCGGGCGTGTCGTTGTCGGCCGACACGGCCGAGAGCAGGCAAAAGCCCGCCAGGCCGACCGGGCTGATCATCGAGTCGAAGCCGCCCGCCAGCACGCGGTCCACCGCGCCGCGGCGGATGAGCTTGAGCGCCGTGCCCAGGGCCTGGCCGCCCGAGGCGCAGGCGGTGTGCACCGCGGTGGCGTAGCCGCGGATGCCGTGCACCTTGGCGAGCAGCGCGACGCCGTTGTTGGCGTTGCTGCGCGCGAAGATCATCGGGTCCAGCGCGCTTGGGTCGTCGAGCAGTCGCGCCGCGTCGAGTTCTCCGTCGGGCGCGGAGTGGACTTGCAGCGCGGCCAGATCGACATACTCGGAGGTCATCATCCCCGCGCCCACCGACAGGCCCCAGCGCCTCGCGGTCTCGGGTGTCGGGCGGATGCCGGCATCGACCAGCGCCTGCTCGGCGGCGACCAGCGCGAAGCGGTGTGCGCGCATCGTGTGCTTGCGCAGCCGCGGCTCGATCAGCGCGTCGTCGAAGCCCTTGACCTCGGCGGCGATGCGCGTCGAGAAGCCGCTGGCGTCGAACAGGCTGATCGGCGCGCCGCCGCTCTTGCCGGCCAGCAGCGCGGCCCAGGTGGCTTCCACGTCGTTGCCGACCGGCGTGACCAGGCCCAGGCCGGTGATGGCGACCCGTCTTCGATTCGAACTCATGCAGCAGTCTCCAGGCGCGTCCTGAGGCGCGCGGTGGCCACCGGGCGCTCGGCGCCGCGCACGGTCAGCGCGATGCGCGACGGGTCGTCGGTGGCGGGCACGGCCTCGATGCGCAGGCGCGTGCCAGGCTCGGTGAACGAACGCACCTTCACGTGCGTCAGGCTGGCCGGCACGTGACCCGGCAGCGCGACGCCCAGCGCGTGGCCGATCAGCGCGTCGAGCATCAGCGTCGCCGGAAACACCGGCCGGCGCGGAAAGTGGTCGGCGAAAAAAGGCGCCGCTGCGGGCACCTGCAGCCAGGCGGCGCCGGGCTCGCCGGCGATGGGCTCGACCTGCGCCGGCGCCACGCCGCCGAAGCGCCCCGGCGCCGCGCCCGCACCGCGCAGCAGCGCGAGGCGATCGGCCAGTGCCGCCGGGTCGTCGAAGTCGGCCACGGGCAGCATCGGACCCAGGCAATCGGCAAGTTCTATCGCCAGCTGGCCGCCCACCTGCGCCGTGCCGGCGTAGGCCACGGCCTCGTCGTCGCACTGCTCGATCTCGACCGCGAGCTCGAGCAGCTCGCCTGGACGGACTTCGGCGTGGAAGCGGGTCTCGTTGGCCAGTGCCGCGACCGGTCGGCCACGAAACCCGATGGCCTCCATCGCCACCCACGCCGCCAGCTGGCCGACGGCCTCGGCGACCAGGCACGAAGGGAAGCGATCGATCGCAGCCGGCACCGCGAACACGGCGCGCGCACGGCGCGCCGGCTCGAACGCGGTGATGCGGTCGACGAACGAGAACGCCGCGAAGTGCGGGTCGCTCATCGGCTGCGCGCGCCCGCGGCAGCCGCCGCGCCGCCCAGGGGACGCAGCGCGCCTCCTCGGCCGGCGGCGAACGCTCCGAGCGCGGGGGTGGTCACGCCGCTTCGCGCTGCGCGGTGATCACGAGCTTGCAGAAGGTCTCGGGCGTGAACAGGCGGGGAATGTCCTTCGCCTTCATGGGGTTCTTGAAGCGCTCGGCGGGGATCTCGGAAAGGTAGGCCCGCAGTTGCGCCATGCCGGCGTCGGTGACCACGCCGCCGCTCTCGAACTCGGCCTCGGACAGCGCGCCGCGCGCGTTCTCGACGATCTTGCCGCGCGGGATCTTGATCTTGAACGCCCGCTCGAGGCGGAAGACCATGTCCAGGAAGTCGATCGACTCGGCGTCGAGGCCCTCGATCAGCGACACGTCGAGCTTGATGTCCTCGACGTCGCAGCCGAGCGCGTCGGCCATGGTCTCGGCGACGGTCGGAAAGACCGCGGCGATTTCTTCCTTGGTGATGGGGGTCGTCATCGTGCTTTCACTCCATTTTGAATCCACCGTCGACCGCGATGACCTGTCCGGTCACGTAGCTCGCGTGCGACGAAACGAGAAACCATACCGCATCGGCAACCTCTTCCGGCTTGCCCCAGCGGCGCATCAGGATGCGGCTTTGCACCGTGTCGCCGGCGAGCTCGCGCACCTCGGCCGACATCTCGGTGTCGATCACGCCCGGCGCGACCGCATTGACCCGCACCTTGCGCGGCGCGAGCTCGACGGCGAGCGCGCGCGTGAAGGCGTTGATCGCGCCCTTGCTCGCCGCGTAGTTGGTCTGGCCGCGGCCACCCTTGTCGCCGGCCACCGACGAGAGGTTGACGATCGCGCCGGCGCGCTGCGAGGTCATGTAGGGCACGACCGCGCGGCACACGCTGAACACGCCGCCCACGTTGGTCGCGAGCACCTCGTCGACGTCGGCGTCCTCGAAGGCCGCGAGCGGGTTGTCGCGCGTGATGCCGGCGTTGTTGACGAGGATGTCGACGCGCCCCGTGCGGTCGGCGATGCGCTCGACGGCCGCGGCGCAGGCGGCGCTGTCGCGCACGTCGAGCTGCTCGGCGGCGACCGTCCAGCCCGCTTCCCGGGCAGCGGCGAGCACCTGCTCGGCGGCGGCCGCGTTGCCGCGGTAGAAGAAGGTCACGTCTGCGCCGTCGGCGGCGAGGCGCTCGACGATTGCCCGGCCGATGCCGCGGCTGCCGCCGGTGACGATGGCGGTCTTGCCGGCGATGCCTGAGTCCTTGGACATTGCGCTCATCCCGAGATGGCGAAGCCGCCGTCGACCACCAGCGTGTGGCCGTTGATCATCCTGGCCTCGGGAAGGCACAGCAGGTAGATCGCATCGGCCACGTCGGCGGTGGTCAGCACCGGGCCGGCCGGCGCGCGCGCCGCGTAGTTGGCGAGCACCTCTTCGCGGTTCGGGAAGTAGGCCAGCGCGTCGGTGTCGACCACGCCCGCGCTCACCACGTTGACCCGGATGCCGCGCGGACCGAGCTCCTGCGCGAGGGCCCGCGCCAGCGCCTCGAGCGCGGCCTTGGATGCGCCGATGAAGCCGTAGCCCGGCATCGCGCGCTGCGCGCCCAGGCTGGAGAGCGCGACGATGCGCCCGCCGTCCTTCATCAGGGGCAGCGCGCGCTGGGTCAGCAGGTTCAGCGCCAGGGCGTTGGTCTCCATGCACCAGCGCCAGTGCTTGAGCGTCATCTCGGTGGTCGGCTTGAGCACGCCGCTGGCGGCGTTGCTCACGACGATGTCGATGCGGTCGAAGTGCTTGACGAACTCGGCGAAGAGCTCGTCCACGCTGTCGGGGATGCCCACGCTGGCCTGGATGGCCACGGCGCGACGGCCGAGGGCGCGGATCTCGGCGCACAGCGCCTCGGCCTCTTCGGCGCTGTTGTAGTAGTTGGCGGCGATGTCGCAGCCCGCCGCGGCAAGCTTCAAGGCAGTCGCCCGGCCGATGCCGCGCGCTGCACCGCTGATGAGTGCGACCTTGCCGCTGAGTGCGCCTGACATGCTGCTTGCTTTGCTCGTAGTGGGGGATCTGGCAACGCCCGGCACGACCTCGTCGGCGGGCAGGCGTGGATTTTACCAGCCGGGCCGTGCGCGCGAGGCTGAGTGCCCGGCCGCGGCCGCCGCCTCAGCAGGCGCGCGTGAGGTAGACGCCCTCGCGCCCGACCACCGGCTTGCGGGTGGGCATCAGGATGGTGCAGCCGCCGTCCGGTGCCCGTATCTCGAGTTCGCCGTCGGTGGCAATGAGCTCTTCCGGTGCGAAGTCCTCGAAGCCGATCACCGGCCGCGCAAAGCGCCAGTCCTGGCTTTGGATCACCACGGCGCGCAGCAGCTCGTAGCGCTGCGGGGCGACGGGCGCCGCCAGCGGCTCGCGCTCGATCAGGCCGAAGTGCGCGATGAAGTCCAGCGCCACCTCGGTGGCCAGTTCACCGCTGGCGCGGCGGAAGTGCCCGCCGCACTCGGCCACCAGGCCCGCGCCGGCATGCTGCGCATCAGCCAGTCGGCCGTGCTCCACCAGCGGCGTGCCGGAGCCCAGGCCCTGCGGCATCACCAGATGCACGGCAGGGCGGCCGATGGCAAGCGCCACGGACGCGTTGGCCGGACGGTTCGGGTAGACCCAGAAGGGCTGCACGTCGGTGGAGGTGCTGTGCAGATCCAGCACATGGTCGGCTTCGGCCACCACGGCGCGCAACTCGCGCGCGCGAGCGAGCTCGGGGCTGTGCTCCGGACCATCGAGCCAGGCGCTGCTCCAGATGCGGTTGAGGTTGTGCACCAGCTGCCGGCTGTCCAGCGGCCGCTCAGGGTCGAAGGACTCGTAGGCCGCCACGTTGGCAAAGCTCACGGTCAGGGTGCCGATGCGCGGGCGCACTTGCGCGTCGAGCAGGTGGGTGCACGCCACCATGCCGCAGAACTCGTTGCCGTGGGTCAGCGCGTTCACCAGCACGTGCGGGCCAGGGCGCCCGCTGTCGAAGCGATGCACGTAGTCGACGCCCGTGTTGCCGCGGCGGTAGGGCGAAAGATCGCGAGG
>DAOTEJ010000047.1:15695-20363 GCA_035454085.1 Burkholderiaceae bacterium
GATGCACGTAGTCGACGCCCGTGTTGCCGCGGCGGTAGGGCGAAAGATCGCGAGGAAGCAGTTCGATGTCCATGGCGCCGCAGTGTCGTGAAAGAGGCTCGATCAGATCGGCCGGCGCGGATCGCCCCGAGCAAGGCCAGGTCCGCTCAGGTGCCCGCCGGGTCGGCGTCGCTCGGCCCTTGCGGAACAGTGGCCGGCGCGGCTGGCGCAGTCCCGCCCGGCGCGTTGCGCACGAGCAGTTCGCGCTGCGGCAGCGGCACCTGGATGCCGGCCTCGGCCAGGCCCTCGCGGATGCGCATCGCCAGGTTGCTGCGCACCTGCACCCAGTCGGCGAGTTCGCGGGTCCAGACGCGCACGCTGAAGTCCAGCGTGCCGGCGGTAAGCCCAGTGACGATCACGTTGGGCGCGGGGCTCAGGGACACGCCATCCACCGAGCGGGCGATTTCCTCGAGCAGCTTGACCGTGCGCTGGGGATCGGCGCCGTAGACGGTGCTCAGCTCGATGCTGATGCGGCGGCGCGTGCCGGTGAGCGTCCAGTTGACCAGCTTGTCGGCGATCAGCATGCCGTTGGGCACGACCACTTCGGCGCCGTCGAAGGTCGTCACGGTCGTGGCGCGCAGGCCGATCTCGCGCACGATGCCGGTCATGCCGGCCACCTCGACGGTGTCGCCGCGCTGAATCGGCCGCTCGAACATCAGGATCAGTCCGGCCACGAAATTGCGCACCACGTCCTGCAGGCCGAAGCCGATGCCCACGCCGAGCGCGCCCAGCACCAGCGTCAATTGCCCGACCTGGAAACCCGCCGCCGCCAGCGCCGCCAGCAGCCCGAAGAAAAGCACGACGTAATAGCTGAGCGAGGAGACGCTGTTGCCCACCCCGCGCGGCAGCGACAGGCTGGGCAGGATGTCCTCTGCCAGCACCTGCCGGATGGTCTTGGCCAGCCAGAACGCGCCCCAGGTCGCCAGTGCGAAGGTCACCATGCCGCCCAGGCTCAGCGACAGCTCGCCGATCTTGAACTCGTGCGTCAGCACGGTCGTCGCGAAGGTCGACACCGGCCGGTAGATGCGAAACGACTGCAGCGTGAACAGCACCCAGGCCAGCACCAGCACGGTGCGGCCGACGTTGAGCGCGGCCGGCACCAGGGAGGCGGCGTAGCGCGCCGAGAAGCGCGCCACCGTCGGCCCGGCCAGCAGCACCTGGGTCAGCGCCAGCACGACCCGGCTGCCTGCATACAGCGCCAGCGCCGCGTAGCTGCTGTCGAGCGTGGCCGTCACCAGCATGCCCGCCAGCGACACGTTGCCCAGTACGTTCGCGCCAGCCGCCACCGCCAGCACGATGCAGGCCAGCCAGACGACGAGCTTCCAGGTGCGACTCTGGAAGCGGCTGCCGTCGGCCTCGTCGGGGCGCCCCGAGGGCCAGAGGCGCCAGGCCAGGGTCAGCAGCATCAGCAGCGTGAGGCCCAGCAGCAGAACCCGGTACAGCAGGGGGCTGCCGACCAGCAGCGACACCACGACATTGAGGAAGTAGAAGACAGCGCTGAGGTAGGCCCAGGGGCCGACCACCTTCAGCAACTGGCGTTGCAGCAGCCCAAGCACGGGGACCCAGGCCAGCAGCATGACCACTTGCTGCCTGAGACCGGGCCCTTGCAGGCCGTAGACGATCGCCCCGGCGGCCAGCAGCAGCAGCCAGGCTGCCCAGGGGCGCGACAGCGCCTGCAGCGCGGCAGCACCCAGTTGGTCCGCCGCCGCCAGCGAGCGGGCGCGGCGTCGCAGCCAGAACATCAGCGGCAGCAGCGCCGCGCCTGCAATGCCCAGCGCTGGCAGCAGGCGCGCACGCGACAGGTCGAACTCGTGGGCGAACGAGTTCTCGAGCTCCAGGTTGCTCCGCAGCTGGGCGGTGGCCAGGTCGAGGCGCTCGCCGTGGCGCAGCGCCTGCCACAGCGGCGGCCTGTCCATCGTGGTCAGACGGCGGTCCTCTTCGGCGATCTGGCGGGCGACCTCGGCCACGCCCTTTTGCACCTGCGCCGACAGGGCATTGCCCCGGCGGCCAAGGTCGATCAGGCGGGCCAGGGGATCGGCGAGCGCCGACTGGGCACGGTCGATGTCGGCCACCATCTCTTCGGCGCGCTTGAGCAGCGCCGGCGACAAATAGGGCTGCAGCGCGGTGGCCTGCCACGCGGCGCGGCGCGCGGCCAGTTCGGCGGCGTCTTCGGAGGCGGCACCGGTGGCCCGCGTCAGCTCGGCGCGCGTCTGGTTCAGCAGACGCTCCTGCAGCAGCCAGTGCCGCTCCAGGCTCTCCAGGCGCTGCACCGACAGCACGGAAAGATCGGTGCCCTCGGTGGCCTCGGTCAGCCGGTCGATGGCCTCGGCCCGAACCCCCAGCGCCTGTTCGATGCCGGCTGCCCGTCCGGTGACCTGGGCGTAGCGCTGCGCCGAGCGGACGAATTTCTCGTCGGCATCGGCGCGCGAGGCGATGTCGGCCGGCGCGATCGCGGCTGCGCGCTCGGCCCCGACCTCGGCCGAGGCTGCTGCCGGCTGCGCCGAGGCGGGCGCGACCCCGCCCAGGCCGAGCAGCAGGCACAGCGCGACCGCACCGAGGCAGCGCATCGGCTTCACTGGAGGGCCACGACCTCGATCCACGCTACCGGGACGCAAGGCACGACAGGCGCAGCGAGCACGCCAGCCGCAACGAAGGAAGCGCGACCGTTGCCGCACCGATGCGCGCGCAAGGCGGTGCTCGACTAACTGCGGCGCGGTCTGCGACCTGCATCCCGCGCCGCTCGAGGGGCAAGGCTCGCGCCGACCGCCGTCCTCACTCCCCGCACAGCAGACGCATGCGCCGCTCTGCCAGCGTGAAGGCGTCGTCGGTGGTCGCGTCCAGCACCTGGCGCTTGGCCTGCTCGCAGGCGTTGGCGGCCTGGATGTCCGCGGGCTCCGGTGCGCGGGCGGGCGCCGGAGTCGGGGCGGGCGCGGCCGCGGCCGGGCGGGCCGGCGGCGGTGCACAGCGCGACTCGGCCACCAGGCGGATGTTGGCAAACTGCCCCTGCTCGATCGAGACGCAGTCGCCGACCCGCTTGCCGGCCTGGTCGGAGACGATGCGCACGGTGTTCGTGCCGCCCACCAGCACGGTGTACTCGAAGGCCTGCGAGCGCGTCGCCATGTTGCCGACCGCCCCACCCGCGGCCGCGCCGCCCAGGGTGCGCAAGGCACGGTTGCTGCCGGACTGCCCGCTGCCGGTGGCCAGTCCGATGCCGCCGCCGACCACCCGGCCGACGTTGGTCGCGGTGGTGTCGTTGACGGTGACGGGGTTCACCGCCGTGATGCGGCCGTACTGCACGCGGGCCTGCGAGTACGCGGACTGTGCAACCAGGGTCAGCGCCGCCAGCACGGCAGCGCTCGAGAGTCGGGCAAGGGTAGTGCGGGTCATGGGGGAGCCTCGCTAGAAGAAAAACCAGGGCGCGCGCGATCGCCGCGCGGCGCAAGTTGAACATGATAGGCGACCTGGCATCAAGGCATGGCAAGCTCGCGGCCGTGCTCGACAGGCGACGCCTCTCGTCCGCCGAGCCGGCGCGCGCCTGTCACGCCGCGCGATGCCGCCGCTGGGCGGCAGCTACGATCCGGCGGTCATGCTCTCCGGCTATCCGATCTTCGTTGTCCTCCTCGCCGCGGTGGCCGCGCCGCTGATTGCGCAGACGCGCCTGGGCAGCCGCCTGCCGGTGGTCGTGTTCGAGGTGGTGCTGGGCATCCTGATCGGCCCCCAGGTGCTGAAGCTGGTGGCCGACCAGGGCTTCCTGGCCGCCATGCGTGAGGTCGGCATGGTGGCCGTGATGTTCATGGCCGGCATGGAGATCGACTTCGCCCGCATCCGCGGCCGGCCGCTGGCGCTGGGCGCCGCGGGCTGGCTCGCCTCGCTGGCCGTGGGAGCGGCCGCGGTGCTCGTGCTGCAGCCACTGCTGGGTCTGTCGCTGCCGGGCATGCTGATCATCGCGCTGGTGACCACGGGGCTAGGCACGCTGCTGCCGATCCTGCGCGACGGCGGACTGCTGGCATCGCCCTTCGGCGCCCTGCTGCTCGCCGCCGCCACCATCGGCGAGGTCGGGCCGATCGTCGCCGCCTCGCTCGTGCTGTCCACCCGCTTCAGCCTCTGGCAGGAGTTCGCGCTGCTTGCCGCCTTCCTGGGGATGGTCGCGCTGGCCGTCGCCGTTGGCGCCGGGCTGCGGCCGCCCAGGCTGCTCGCCTTGCTCGGGCGCACGATGCACACCAGCACGCAGTTGCCGGTGCGGCTGGCCTTGCTGCTGCTGGCCACGCTGATCTTCCTGTCGCAGCGCTTCGGCTTCGAGGCGGCGATCGGCGCTTTCGCCGCCGGCATGATCGTCGGTGTGGCGGCGCGCGGCCCCGACGGCGAGGACTTCCGCAGGAAGATCGACGCGGTGTGCTTCGGCTGGTTCGCGCCCTTCTTCTTCGTCGGCACCGGCGTGGCCTTCGACGTCGCCGCGCTGGGCCGCGACCTGCAGACCATGCTGCTGGTGCCGACGTTCCTCGCGCTGTTCCTGCTCACCCGCGGGCTGCCCGCCTGGCTGTACCGGCGCGACCTGCCCCGCGGCGAACTGGCGCCGCTGGCGCTGTCCTCGGCGGTGGCCTCGCTCGGCATCGTGGTCGTGGTGGCCAA
>DAOTEJ010000048.1:0-19927 GCA_035454085.1 Burkholderiaceae bacterium
ACGGCCGCATCCGCATCACCGACCTGGCCGGGTTGCGCGGCTACGGCGGCTGAGGGTAGTCGCCCCCCCGGGGGGGCAGCGCGCGTCGTTCCTCCGCGCTTGTTGTTCTTGCGCCCCACAAACGCGTGTCGCGCCTGCCTGCGTCGGCCGCTTGCCCGGCCCTGGCGGCTAGCATAGGGTCACGCTCGCCGCCACGTCCGCGCGGCTCTTCCGCCCCGTATCAGATGAAGTTCGTATCACTGCCCGACCGCACCCAGGTTCCTGCTCTAGGCCTGGGCACCTGGCGCCTGGGTGAGGCGCCCGAGCGCCGCGCCGCCGAGCTCGACACCCTGCGCACCGCCTTCGACCTTGGCTACCGGCTGTTCGACACCGCCGAGATGTACGCCGACGGCCGTGCCGAGGAATTGCTGGGCGAGGCGCTCGCCGGCCGGCGCCACGAGGCCTTCATCGTCTCCAAGGTGCTGCCCCAGAACTCCTGGGTCAAGGCCGCGCGCGCCGCCTGCGAGCGCAGCCTCAAGCGGCTGCGCACCGACTACATCGACCTGTACCTGCTGCACTGGCGCGAGCAGGTCTCGCTGCCCGAGGTGCTCGAGTCGATGGAGCGGCTGGTCGCTGCCGGCAAGATCCGCCGCTGGGGCGTGAGCAACTTCGACACCGCCGATCTGAAGGAGCTCTGGAGCATTCCCGACGGCAACCGCTGTGCCGTCAACCAGGTCTGGTACTCCCTGGGTTCGCGCGGCCCCGAGTTCGATCTCCTGCCGTGGCAGCGCGAGCGCCGCCTGCCGCTGATGGCCTACTGCCCGCTCGACGAGGGCCGGCTGGCGGTTCATCCGGCGCTGACGGCGCTGGGCCGGCGCTACCGCGCCAGCGCCGCGCAGCTCGCCCTGGCCTGGCTGCTTTCGCACCCCGAGGTGATCGCGATTCCCAAGGCCGCGCATCCCGGACACCTGAACGAGAACCTCGCCGCAGCGCGCATCACCCTGTCGCCACAGGACGCCGCCGAACTCGACCGCGTGTTCCAGCCGCCGCGCAGCAAGCAGCGCCTGGCGATGGTCTGACTCCAGCCCCGGCCGATGCCCTGACCCGCCCGCCTCAGGCAGCCGCCTGAGCGAGGCCGGCAATCCACCCCTCCAACGCGGCGCGCACTTCATCGGGACGCTCGGTCAGCGGCCAGTGTTCGCAGTCGATGCGCTCGCAGCGCGCCTGCCGGAAACGGGCGGCCCAGCCCTCCACCGCAGCCGGCTCGGCGAAGGTGCCCGCGGCCGACAGCAGCACCAGCACCGGGCAAGCCTGCGTCTCGGGCGCCGGCGCCAGTCGCAGCAGCTCGAGCAGCGCCTGGAGATAGTGGTCGAGGTACATGTAGCGCAGGTCGGCGCGCGTGGACGAGTACTCGCGCACGAAGGACTCCACGTCACCATGCGCCGCGAGCAGTGATCGCGCCTGCTGGTCTTCGGCGCGCAGGTCGCGCAGGGGTAGCGCCCGCCGCGCCAGCCCCAGCCGGCGCGCGAGCCGCGCCGCCACCGCCAGCGCGTGCACCGCGGGCGCGGCGCGCTGCCAGCGGCGGGCGCGCGCGTTGAGCGCGTCCCCTGGCAGCGGGTCGAGCAGCGCCAGCCCCAGCACCTGCCCGCGATGCAAGGGCGCATAGGCCTGCGCCACCTGGCCTCCCAGGCTGTGTCCCACGAGCACGACGCGCTGCGCGTCGGCCGCGGCTAGCACCGCGTCGAGATCCGCACACCAGGTCTCGATCGACACCGAGCCGCTCCCCGGCGATCCACCGTGGCCGCGCAGGTCGAGCCGCAGCAGATCCCAGTCGCTGCGCAAGCGCGTGCGCTCGACCAGTTCGCTGAAGCGCGTCAGATTGCTCGCCAGTCCATGCAGCAGGACGACGCAGCCTCGGGCCGGGCGCTCGTCGGCGCGTCGCAGGCGGTAGCGCACCGCGCCGTCGGGCCGGGCGCACACGCGCTCGACCTCGCCCGGCAGCGGTCCCTCAGCGGAAGACGACGGTCCGGGCGCCATTGAGCAGCACGCGATCCTCGAGGTGGTACTTGAGGGCACGCGCGAGCACGATGCGCTCCACGTCACGGCCGTAGCGCACCAGGTCGTCCTCGGCGTCGCCGTGGTCGATGCGCACCACGTCCTGCTCGATGATCGGGCCCTCGTCGAGATCCTCGGTGACGTAGTGCGAGGTCGCGCCGATCAGCTTCACGCCTCGCTCGAAGGCCTGGCGATACGGGCGCGCGCCCGCGAAGCTGGGCAGGAAGCTGTGGTGGATGTTGATGATCCGGCCCGGCCAGCGCCGGGTGAATGCCGCCGGCAGGATCTGCATGTAGCGCGCCAGCACGATCACGTCGGCTTGTGCCTGCTCGCACAGGCGCTCGATGCGCTCGTAGGCGGCCGTCCGATCCGCGCCCTCGGCGGGGACCGGCACGCACTGGAACTCGATGCCGTGCCACTCGACATAGCCGCGCAGCTCCTCGTGGTTGCTGATCACCAGCGGGATCTCGCAGTTGAACTCGCCGGCCCGCCAGCGCGACAGCACGTCGACGAGGCAGTGGTCGTGGCGGCTCACCAGCAGCACCATGCGCTTGCGCCGGGCCGAATCCGCCAGGCGCCACTGCATGCCGTAGCGGCCGGCCAGCTCGGTGACTTCGGCGCAGAAGTCCTCGATGCGCGCGCCGTCGCGCAGCAGCGAGTCGGCGCGGATCACGTTACGCATGAAGAAGCGGCCGGTGTCGGCATCGGCGTGGTGGTTGGCCTCGAGGATCCAGCCACCGCGCCGGGCGATCAGGCCGCTCACGGCGGCCACCAGCCCCACCCGGTCGGGGCAGGTGATGGCCAGGGTGTAGGTGTGCAGGGTGGTCATGGCAAGGGGTGGCGGAAGCGGCCGGCAGGTCAAGCGCGCCTGTCGCGCCGAACGATACGCGAGCGCTCCCGCATCGCCGCCGCGCGCCTAGCCGTGGCGCGGCCAGGGCGCGCCGCCCTCGCCCACCCACCAGGCCTCGGGCACGAACTCGAGGGTCTCGTCGCCCAGGGTCCACCACACACGCCCCTCCTGAATCGTGCATTGCGCGCTCATGTTGCGCGCAGCCCGCGCGGCGAGCCAGGCGCTGGGCTCGGCCGGCAGGGCCAGCACGGTCAGGCGCGGCAGCGCCAGCGCCTCGCGCTCGCTGGCCCACCACACCGGCAGGCGGCGTGCGCCGTAGGCCAGCACGACCACCTGCTCGGCCCGGCCCAGGGCGCGGCGCACGGCGCGCGCGTCGGGCAGACCGACCTCGACCCACAGCGAGATGCGCCCGTCCGCGGTGGTGAGGGCCAGCGCGGGCTCGTCCTCGGCGCTCAGCCCGCGCCCGAAAGCCAGTCCCGGCCCGGCAAACAGCGCCCAGGCCAGCAGGCGCACCATCAGGCGCTCCTCGGTCTCGGAAGGGTGCCGCGCCAGGGTGAGGCTGGCGGACTCGAAGTGCTGGCGGTCGAGGTCCGCGAGGTCGAGTTCGGCCTTGTGGATGGTCGCGCGCAGCGCCATGCGCGCCTAGGCCAGCCACGCCGCGCGGTGCTCACGCGCGAAGTCGGCAAAGCCGGTGGGGGCGCGCCCCAGCAGACGCGCCAGGTCGGGGCTGAGTTCGGCGGCTTCGCCCTCGCGCACCATGGTGTCGAGCGAAGCGAGCCGGTCGATCGCCCAGTCCGGCATCCCGGCCGACGCAAGCGCCATGCGCAGGTCCATGGCCGACACGGGCTCGCAGCGCAGCGCCCGGCCGGTGGCCGCGGCGATGTGCGCCACGACCTCGGCGTCGCTCTCGGCGCGCGGGCCGGTGAGCTGGTAGCTCGCGCCGGTGTGCGGCCGGGGCTCGCGGGCGATGGCAGCCACGGCCGCGCCGACCTCGCGCACGTCCACCGCCGCCGTGCGTCCGCCGCCGCGCGCCGAGCGGTACACGCCGGTCGCGCGCAGCGGCTCGGGGTGATCGACCATGTTCTGCATGAAGAAGCCGGGCAGCACCAGGGTCCAGGCGCGCGAGCGGTCGCGCACCAGGGCGTCGATCTCGCCCTGCTCGCGCGACAACAGGTAGGGCGAGGCGAGACTCGCGCCCAGGCCGGAGGAGCGCACCACGTGCTTGACGCCCGCGGCCTGCGCGGCGCGTGTGGCGCGGTCGGCGTACTCGAGCATCGCGGGCGCGAACGGGAAGACGAGCACCAGCGTCTCGATGCCCGCGAAGGCGCGCAGCATCTGCTCGTAGTCGGCATAGTCGAAGGCGCGCGCCTCCTGCCCGCGCGCGCGCAAGGCCTCGGCGTCGGCCGCGCGGCTCACGCCGGCAATCACGTCGGGCGTGCCGCTCAGAGCCTGCAGGACGGCCGAACCGATGTGCCCGCGGGCACCGGCAACGAGAATGCTCATCAAGAAACTCCGGGTGGAATCAATCTGCTCGGGCGCACGATAGCGCCTCGAGGCGCGGCCCGCCGGCTCACGGCCCGGCCAGGGGCGCCGCCCCGAGCAGGGTGAGCACCAGTGGCACGGTGAGCGCCGCCAGCGCCGTGGTGAGCACCATGCTCGTGGCCACCGGCGCCTCCATGGTCCCGAACTGCTGCGCCATCAGGTAGACGTTGACGCCCACCGCCAGCGACGCCAGCAGCACCACGGCCTGGGTCTCGACGATCGACAGCCCCAGTGCCTGCGCCAGCAGCCACACCACCAGGGGCTGGACCACCAGCTTGAGCAGGCTGATCGCCGCGCCCTCGCGCCAGCCGGCGCGCACGCCGTACTGCGCCAAGCCCATGCCCACCACCACCAGGGCCAGCGGTGCCGCGGCCTGGCCGATCAGGCGCAGCGGCTCGTCGATCACCCCCGGAAGCTGCCAACCCGTGAGCCCGAAAGCGGCGCCCGAGAGGATGCCCGCCACGATGGGATTGGTGAGCACGCTGCGCGTGGTCTTGCCCAGGCCGGCAAGCGAGAGCGAGCCGTGCCGCGCCCACTCGACCGATACCGTCACCAGTGTCCACAGCACGAGCGCGTTGAACACGAGCACCAGTGCCACCGTGGGCATCGCAGCCTCGCCGAGCGTGAGCTTGGCCAGCGGCACGCCCAGCAGCACGTTGTTCGAAAACACGCCGCCCAGCGCGAAGACCGACTGCGCCACGCCGTCGAGCCGGAACGCGAACGCGCCGATCAACCGGCCCAGCACAAAGACGATCAGGCAGCCGCCGAAGAAGGCGATCAGCAGGCGCGCATCGACCGGCGGCAGTTGCGACAGGTCGCTCATCAAGCGGAACAGCAGCGCCGGCAGCGCCACCCCGAACACGAAGCGCCCCAGCGCGTCACTCACCGGCTTGGTCCAGCCGCCCCAGAGCGCGAGCAAATAGCCCAGCAGCACGAGCAGAAAGAGCGGCGCGGCAAGCGCGAGGTGGTGCAGGAAGGACGACACGGAATTCGAGCAAGGCCGCGCCGCGCGCGAGGTCCGCGATTATCCCGCAGCCCCGGGCGGGCCTCGGTTCGACGGCGCGCCCGCTTGCATCGGGGCGCGCAGCGCCGCCAGCGCCGGGCCGGGGCAAGGCGTCGCAGCGGGCTTAGCGCTCCCGCCGCGCGCCGCGTTCAGTCGCCGGCGTAGCCCGTGAGCAGATCCAGCAGGGACTGCGCGGCCTCGCGTTCGGCGGATGCGAGACCGGTCTTCAGGTAGGCCCCGAGGACGAAGTTCGCCTGGTCGCGCACCGTCTTCCACTCCTCGGGGGTGATCACGCGCTCGCGCAGGATCTCGAACTGGGTTCGCGCACCTGACATCACCTCCGCCAGGCTGCGCTTGGCCAGCGCCACGTAAAGCCGCAGCTCCACGGTCTGCACGAAAGGCCAGAAGCTCGGATCGAGATCGGCACGGCGCGCGAGGATCGCTTCGAGGCGCTGCGCCTCATCGTCCGGCACGGGGCGCGGGGCGGGCTCGCCGAAGTGAGTCACCAGTTCGGCGGCCAGCCGATTCATGCCCGGATAGAAGACTTCGTCCGAGCCCGCCGCCCCCGCCTTGATCTCGGCCTCGCGGTAGTGCTCCAGGACCTTGGCCAGGGCCTGCGCCTCGAGCTCGGACTGCCCGGCTGCGCGCGCCACCAGGACCCGCCGCTTCCAGGCCGCGCCCAGCAGATTCGCCCGCTCGACCGAGGCGTCGATCGCCGCGAGCCGCTGCAGCAGCTCGATCGCCCGGTCGATCTGCTCGTGCGCCCGCGCAGCGGCCGCCACCTTGTCGGCCTGCGGGTCGCGCAAGGTGCGTGTCATCTCCTCGTAGGCGAAGCGGGCGCGCAGGTTGGCCAGACGCTCGGCCACATTCATGGGCGCACTGCCGTCGAGCGCCACCAGAGCGCGCTCGTACCAGCGCATGGCCGCAGCCGCGTCGCGCGCGCGCGTGTAGGCCTCGCCGAAGGCCGCGGACACATCGCCCCGCGCGCCCCAGGCCGGGGCAAAGCGCGCCTCGAGTCGGGCGATCGTCTCGCGCCGTTGCGCGGGGCCGTTGGCCGAGCGGTCGAACTCGCTCTCCACCGCGATGGTCTGCAACGCCAGCATCAGCCCCGAGGGCGAGGCAATCGAGCGTCCATAGTCGCGCCGCCGACGGCTCGCTCCAGGCACATCGGCGCGGCCCGCGCTGAAGACCCAGTCGGGGTCGCCATAGCACTGGTAGGCAGCCCAGGTGTTGCTGGCCGGGTACTCGCGCCAGGTCGACTCGCGCGCCACGCCGATCGCATCGATGAAGCGGCTGCCGCGCAGCAGCTCCTCGTAGAAGCTCGCCGCGAAGTGGCGCGCCGCGGCGTCGTCGACCGCCCAGCCGGCGGCCACCACGCAGCGCACGCCTATGCCGATCAGCGCCTCGGCCACGCCGGCGGCGAAGGCGGCCGGGTCGGTGAGCGTCTCAGCGCGCCCCAGGTGGCAACAGTTCACGAACACGAGGTCGGGCACGGTGCGCATGCCCTCAATTTCGGGCGCGCCCAGCATCAGGCCGTCGTCGAGCACCACGCCGTTGCCTTCCTTGCCCACGTCGCCGTGACCCGAGACGTGGATGATGCGGTAGGGCCGCGCCATGAGTTCGTTGATGATCTTGAGCGGCTCGGCATCGAGCAGCAGCACCGGCGCGCTGCGCAGGCCCGCGTCGCGCAGCGTCTTGGCCACCCACTCGGCCTCCTCGCGCGCGGCGGGCAGGGGCCCGTACTTCTTGTCGTCGCATTGGGGTGCGCCGATCACCAGCACGCCGCCGTCCTCGCCCGCGCCCACCGGCTGGCGCCGGAATTCGCGCGTGCGCAGTTTGCGCAGCAGGCGGCAGCGGATCGCCCAGGGCGTGGCGCCGGACTGCCCGTCGCTGCGCAGATCGAGCAGTTCCCAGGGCACGCCGGCCGTGGTGCGGTCGAGTTCCATCACCAGCGCGGGAGAGCCGTTGAGGAAGGGCTCGAGCTCGACCGGCACGAGCAGCTGGAACAGAGTGCGCCCCAGGTGCGGATTGCTGTTCTGGTCGCTGGCAGCGGCCTTCACGAGCTGGCGGATCAGGCGCAGCTGCACTGACTGACCGCGCAGCTCATTGCGCGCGCGACGCGAGTCCAGGTTGTACTGGATGGTCCCTCCCGCCTCCGTGCCGCCCGCATCGGGCGCCGCGGCCTGGGCCGCCGGCCGCCCCGCGCGGCGATCGGCCTCGCGCTGCTCCTCCTCGGGGTTGATCGCGGTGACGAGGTCGTACTCCGCACCGCGGTAGCTCGAGTCCACCGGGCGCGGCAGGGCGCCGCGGCCGAGCCGGATCTCGGCCGTCAGCTCGAACAGCCCCGGCGTGGCGGCGAGCTGGTCGCTCAGCGCCCGCCAGGCCTCGGCCGCGCGCTCCAGGTACAGCTCGATGAAACGCAGATGCGACACCATCGGCCATTCGCACTGCGCCAGGCGCTCGTTGGCCTCGCGCACGGCCTGGGCGATCACCTGGGCGGCGATACCCGGCGTGATGCCCGAACCCCCGCTGCCGACCAGAGCGGCCGCCAGGGCGAAGTGCGTCGGGCCGCCCGCGGTCTGTTCGCTGACCCGCTGCGCGTAGGCGATCACGGCCTGGCGCACGCTGCGCATCAGCTCGGCCGGGCGCAGCGTGCCTTCCTCGCCCAGCCCGGCAACGATCACCGCCTCGGGGCGCGGCGGCTGCAGCGGAAACTCCGGGTTGCGCACGGTGTTGACGAACACCTGGTGCGCGCCGGGCGGATCGGGGTAGAGCCCGGCCTGGAGCGCCGCGTTCATCGCGCCGCGCAGCAGGCCGTCGACCACGCGCTCGGTGCCGGTGAGCGCGAGCGAGCGGTAGTGACCCAGCAGCAGCGGCTCGCGCACGAAGAGCAGGTTGCAGTTGTCGATGCTCACCCGCAGGCGCCGGTCGGGCGGCGCCGCGACGACCGCCGTCGCGGGCGTCGAGAACAGGTCGTCGGCAAGCTCGGGGGGCACGAACGCCGCGCCCGGCAGGCGGGCCGGCCGCACTTCGATGGGGGCCTCGGCCGGCGCAGCTGCGGCCCCCCGGCTGCCACCCGCTGCCACGAGCGGGCGCAGCGCCTCGCAGTTGGTCTCGCCGGTCTCGAGCAGTTGCAGGTAGCCCGCGAAGGCGGCGCGCACGCCGGGCAGGTCGCCGTGCACGGCGCGCGCCTGCCAGGTCCGCTGCCCGGGCAGCACGGCGCTGTCGAAGGGCACGCGCCCATCGCCGTCGAGCGCCTCGAGATACTGCAGGCCGGCGGGGGTCAGGCGCATGCCCACCGGGGTGCGCTCGGCGAGGCCCGCGACCAGAGGGATGCGCGCGATGTCGGCGGCGAATTCGGGCGCGCGCGCCTGCGCGTCGAGCCTTTGCCGCAGCGCCGCGGCGGCGTCGAGCACCGCCTGCGGCGGCACGCCCCAGGCCGTGGCCAGGCGCTGCACGCCGAGGCTGTGCCACGCGGCGTGGCGCTGCACGGCGGCCGCGTCCTCGTCGGCCAGGCGCTGCCACTCGGCCGCGCGGCCCAGCCCGAGCTGCGGGTCGGTCAGCGCGGCTTGCAGTTGCAGGAAGCCGGGCATCTCGGCCATCCAGCGGCGCGCTTCACTGTCCTGGAACAGCGCGCCGAAGGACGCCAGCGCATTGCCGAAGGTGTCGTCGCCGCTGAGCACCTGCATGGGCGACCAGGAGCCGCCATTGGGCGTGCCCAGCATCAGCAGGCGCGCGCCTGGCCGGCTCATGAAGCGGCGCCAGACCTCGGGCCGCTCAAGTTGCACGGTGCGCGCCAGGACCCCGCCCATCGAGTGCGCAATGATGCGCACCGGCTGCCCCGAGCCGCGCCTGGCCTCGAGCGCGGCGTCGATCGCCTCGGCCAGGCGGCGTGCCTCGTGTTCCACCGGGCGGCGCCAGTCGTAGCCGAAGGCGATGAGTTCGTGACTGTCGGCGAGGTACTCGCCCAGCGCGCCGTAGATGCGCTCGATCGGGCCGTCGGCCGTTACGGCGTCCGGCGCGCCGGTCCAGCGCAGGCGGTCAAGGTTGTTGAAGAAGCGCCACGACAGCCACACACGGCGCCCGTTCACCGCCAGGTTGCTGCCCAGGATGCCGGGCAGCAGGAACAGTGCCGGCCGCGCACTCGCGGCCACGCCCGGCGCGCGCGCGCCGCCGCGGATGCCGCTGGCGTCCTGCCCGCTCCACGACAGCGGCCCGATGGTGCGAAAGGCGGTGGGACGGTCCTGGGTGAGGCCCGCGACCATCGCCTCGACCGTGCTGGCGTTGACGAAGTAGTTGAAGTGCGTGACCGCGCGCCCGCGGTCGAGGAAGAAGCTCGCCTCGGCGGCGCGCGGGCTGCCGCCGTACATCGAGCGGGTCTGGACCACGAGGTCGTTGTCGGTCCAGTAGAAGGCGTCGGACAGCAGGGTCTTGAGCCACGATCCCAGGGTGTCGCCCTCGAGATCCCCCGCCACCACGCGCAACTGACCGGGCAGCGCGTCCTCGGCGCCGTGCAGCCACTTCACGAAGGCGCCGTCGGGCAGCATGGCCTCCAGCCCAGGCAGCGCAGCGGGGTCCAGACGCTTGCGCGCGACGTCGTCGAGGAACTCGACGAGCATGGGCAGCACCGGGATGCGCGCCAGCTCGAGCAGCCACTTGAACACCGACAGGTAGGCGTCGAGCCGCTTCGAGGCCAGCAGCGTGCCGCGCGCGGGGCAGGCCACGCGCACCATGCGCTCCACGCGCAACTGCTTGGCGGCGGCCAGCTCGATCAGCTTCTTGAGCTGGGCGCGGTGCGTTGCGTAGTCCTTGCCCGCGAGCCCCGCGGCCGGATCGGGGCCCAAGGTTTCGGGTGCGCAGGCGCGCGCCAGCGCGTCGCCCACCAGCCCGCCGCGCGAGTGGGTGAGCAGGTGCACGCGCGCGCCCTTGGGCAGCGCCTGCGCGAGGCTCAGCGCGTTGTCGAGCGGCGTGGCGCCCAGCGTGCGGTGGTCGAGCGCGTAGACCCGGCCGCCGTAGTGATCGAACAGACGCTGCACCGCCTCGGGGTGCTGCGCCCAGAGCTTGCCGAAGGTGCTGGTGGTCTCGACGAAGGTGCCGTGCACCAGCACCAGGATCGGCGCGTCCACCTGCGCCGGTGCGGGTATCGCCGCGAGCTTGCGGCCGCTGTCCTTGAGTCGCGGCAGCCCGCCGGGCTCGAGCGCGTAGACGCCCTCGTCCACCTGGCCGTCGACCTTGGCGGCGAGCTTGTCGGCGGCGACATCCGCCGCCTTGCCCCGCAGGATCTCGAAGGTCTGCAGCAGCACTTCGCCGAGCAGGCCCCGGGTGCCGCCGGCCGCCTGCGGCGCGCCCGCCCAGGCCAGCCGCGCGGGCACGGTCACGCCATCGGCCGCGCCGCGCGTCTGCCCGCCCGTCTGGGCCTCGAACAGGAGTTGCGCCGTGGCGGGGTTGAGGCGCAACTGCGGCCCGTCGGCCAGGCTGAGCACCACCAGATCGGCCGCCGGGTCGGCCTCGACCCGCACCTCCTCGCCCGCGCCACGGCGCGCGCCCAGGCGGATGCGCACGTCCTGGGTGTGCGCCGCGACCCCGGCACCGCGCGTGCCTCCCTCGGCCTGGCCGGGAACGACAAAGCGGATGCGGCTTGTAGCGGGCGGGTCCTGGGCCATGACGATCCTCCGTGAACGCGAATGCGGCGGGCCGCAGCCCGGTGGCTCAGCCCGGCAGCGGCAGCTCGGGCAGCTCGACTTCGGCGATGTAGCTGCGCGTATAGGCGGCCAGGCGCTTGACGAGGTCGGGAGTCACCGCGCCGAGCACGTCCTCGTCGATCGTGATGCGCCGGCCGATCGAATTCATGCGCAGGTCGAAGTTGGCGAACTTCACGAACAGGACCTGGACGTTGGTCTGCTTCACGCTCAGGGCAAAGCTCATGAGCTTGACCTGAAAGCGGCTGTCGGGAGCCTGCTCGACCAGGCCGATCTGGAAGCCCTGCACCTCCTGCGCGTGGGTCTGCTTCTCGAACATCGTGATCCAGGGCTGATTGCCCGACACCTTCTTCATCGCGCTCAGCGCCGCCGTCACCAGGGCGAGCGCCCCGCCGCCCACTCCCAGTGCGCCGGCGAACTCGAGCACCGCCTCGTGCACGTCGGCGCTCGTGCCGCCGCGCGCGAACTCGCGCCGGATCTGTTCCTCGGCCACCC
Source organism: Burkholderiaceae bacterium (assembly GCA_035454085.1). GTDB lineage: Bacteria > Pseudomonadota > Gammaproteobacteria > Burkholderiales > Burkholderiaceae_F > DAOTEJ01. The sequence goes on from DAOTEJ010000048.1 coordinate 11,624, forward strand.
AGCCCAGCCGGTTCAGGGCGTCGGCGTAGGCCAGGAACCAGTCCTCGGTCTGACCCTGCCCCTGCGCTCGATTGGCCACCAGGCTGGCGAAGAGCGCGGAGTTGGTGATGGCGCGCCGGCGTTCGGCAGTCACGCCTTCGACGAAGCTGAAGATCTGGTTGCCCACGACCCAGGCCTCGTTGCGCGAGGAGTCGAAGTCCAGGGCGGCGGGCGCTGCGGGTGTGCCGTCGCGACTGGCGGGCGCGTCGGGCAGGGCAGTGGTCGAGACAAAATTGCGGGCTGTGGCAGCGCTGGCACTCATGGGACCCTCCGTCCGGGACGACAGAGGATCAGTGTGGGCGCCGCCCGCGCACCACGATAGGGCACGGGTACCTAGAGCGGTGAGCGGTGAGCGGTGAGCAATGAGCGGCGTCCGGTGCGCCGCGCCCTCAGGGCTCGCCGTCCCAGTAGTCGAGGTCGGTATCGGGCCGGTGCATGCGCCCGCCTTCGAGCAGCGTGCCCTGGGTGCGGGCGAAGGCCACGTACTTGCCCGAGTCCGGGTACTCGCAGACCTCGGGGAGCTCCTGGGTGCTGATCGACAGGTACTTCAGCGGGGCGTCCGAGGTGTTGATGATCTGGTGGGGGTACTCGGGCCCCGGCGGAATGTCGATCACGTCGCCCGCGCGGATCGGAATCATCTCGCCTGCCACGCGCAGCGTGCCCGCGCCCTCGAGGACCACGAACATCTCCTCCTGCGCGTAGTGGAAGTGATAGGGGCAGGCGCGCTTGCCCGGCGGCAGGATGTCGATGCCCGCGCCGAGCCTGCGTGCCGCCGTGCCCTCGCGCGGCCCCTGCACCCCGCCGCATTGGCCGCCGTCGTAGAGCGGCGCGCGGCTCGAGGTCTCGAGCGCCACCTCGTTGAAGTTGCGGATCAGTCGCTCACGCAGGCTGCTCACGGCGCATCCTCCTTGATCGTCATGGCTGAAACCGGCGGGGCCGTGGCGCGGGCGACCGCGCGCACCCGCACCGCCACGCCCGAGAGCACCGCGTTGCCGGACAGCGGGTCGCGCAGCGCATCGTCGAGCAGCGCATTGAGATTGGCGCCGGGCTGTTGCGCCGCCACGCGCAGTCGCGCACCCGGCAGGTCGTGTCCCCAGCCGTGCGGCAGGCTCACCACGCCCGGCATCAGCGCGGCACTGATCTCGACGGGCGCCTCGACCGCGCGCCCGGCGCGTTCGATGCGCGCGCGAGCACCCGACTCCAGCCCCAGACGCGCAGCGTCCTCGGGGTGGACCTGCAGGGTGCAGCGCTCGCGCCCCTTGGCCAGCACCGGCAGGTTGTGCATCCACGAATTGTTGGTGCGCGCCTCGCGCCGGCCGACGATCACCAACTCCGGCGCCGGCTCGGCCAGTGCCGCCTCGAGCTGAGCGAGGTCGGCGAGCAGACTCGGCGGCGCGAGTTCGATGCGGCCGCTGCGGGTGCGCAGCGCCTCGGGCAGGCGCGGCTCGAGCGCTCCGAGGTCGATGCCCTCGGGCGTGTCGAGCAGGCGCTCGAGGGTGAGCCCGCCCGGCCGCAGACCGAACGCGTCGCCGTAAGGCCCGGCCCGCAGCGCCAGGTCCACCAGGCGCTCGGGGCCACGCCAGCGGCTCACGGCGCGCAGCACCGCGTCGGTGTGCTCGCCCGCCAGCCTGCGCACCTCGGCGGCCGTGAGTTCGTCGTCGTAGGCCGCGAGTTCGTCCCGCGCGCCGCGCCCGGTGGCGATGGCCGCGAGCCGCAGCAGGATCTCCCACTCGGCCGGCTGAGCAGCGGCACGACTGAACACCGCCCGGCTCGCGCGTGCATGGTTGCGAAACGAAAGCTGCGGGAAAGCCACGTCGAAGTGAAAGTCCTCGAAGGGCGAACTCGCCGGCAGGATGAGCTGGGCGTGGCGGGTGGTCTCGTTGACGTAGGCGTCCACGCTCACCATGAAGTCCAGGCCCTCGAGCGCCGCTGCCAGCCGCGGACCGTTGGGCGCGGACAGCACCGGATTGGAGGCGATGCTCACCAGCGCGCGCACCTGGCCCGGCCCAGGCGTCTCGATCTCTTCGGCCAGGCAGACCATGGGCAACTCGCCAAAGACCTCGGGCGCACCCGACACCCGGCTGGCGTGCCGACCCGTGACGATGCCGCGCCCCCTGCCCGCCGGCCCCAGCGTGTTGGCGGCAAAGGCCGCCGCCTTGGGGAACAGCGCACCGCCCTCGGCATCGAGGTGTCCGGTCAGGACATTGAGCACCTCGATCAGCCAATTCGCCACACTGCCGAAACGCTGGGTGCAGGTGCCGATGCGGCCATACACGGCGGCGCGGGGGGTCTCGGCGAGGGTGCGGGCCAGCGAGCGGATCACGCCGGCCGTCATGCCGCAACGCGCAGCCACGCGCTCGGGCGCATAGGGCGCAACTGCGGCGCGCAGCGCCTCCACGCCCTCGAGCCAATCCGCGAGCCGCCCCGGGCGCACCCAGCCTTCCGCGAAGAGCGTGTGCACCATCGCGGCGAGCAGGAAGGCGTCCGCGCCCGGCCGCAGGAAGTGGTGCTCGTCGGCGAGTTCCGCGGTCTCGGTGCGGCGCGGGTCCAGCACGACGATGCGGCCGCCGCGCGCACGCATGGCCCGCGCCTTGCCGCGCCAGTCGGGCACGGTCCACAGGCTGCCGTTCGACACGGCAGGATTGGCGCCCAGGATCAGCAGCCAGTCGCAGCGCTCGATGTCCGGCACCGGGATCGAGAGCCAGTCACCGTACATCAGCCCGCAGGCCAGTTGCTTGGGCATCTGGTCGAGCGTCGAGGCCGAGTAGATGTTGCGTGTGCCCAGCGCACGCGCGAGGCGCGGCACATACAGCAGCAGCCCGGCCTTGTGCACGACCGGATTGCCGACGGTGAGCGCTACCGCATCGCGGCCGTGCGCGGCCTGCAGCGCGGGCAGGCGCTCCTCGACCAGGGCCCAGGCCTCGTCCCAGCTTGCCTCGCGAAACTCATTTCCCTGGCGCACGAGTGGCGTGCGCACCCGGTCGGGGTCGTCGTGCAGTTCCTTGAGCGCCACCGCCTTGGGGCAGAGGTAGCCGCGCGAGAACACGTCTTCATCGTGGCCCCGCACGCTCACCACCCGCCCCCCGGCGAGCTTCAGTTCGAGGCCGCAACAGGCCTCGCACAGCGGGCAGATGCGGTGGGCCAGGGTGGTGCCGGCGGCGGGGTCGGTCATGGCGATGCTCGAGACGGCAGCGGGCGTCCACGATAGCCGCGCGGGCGGACGGCGGCTAGGATGCGCTGCAGGAGGGCCCGACCGTGATCCTTGAAATCGCCGACATCCGCATCCGCCCCGGCACGCAGGCCGAATTCGACGCCGCCATCGTGCACGGCGTGCAGACCGCGATCGCGCCCGCCCAGGGCTTCCGCGGCTACAAGGTCAATCGCGGCGTCGAATCCCCGGAGCGCTACGTGCTCATGATCTTCTGGGACACGCTCGAAAACCACACCGTGGACTTTCGCGGATCGGCCGCCTTCGGCCAGTGGCGCGCGATCGTCGGTCCCTACTTCGCCCAGCCTCCGCAGGTCGAGCACTTCACGCTGCTCGCCAAGTCGGACGGCTGAGACTGTGGCGTCGCCGCCGCGACGCTCCCGTTTCAGGCAGGTGCGCCGCTGCCCCGGCCTCACAATGGCCGCCCCATCCGTCACGTCGCCCGTCGTGCAGCTCTTCTTGGCTCCTCTGATTCTCGCCCTGGCGGTGACCGGCGCTGCGGCGGCCGCGCGCGCGGCCGACGCGCCCGCCCCCCCCGCCGCCCGGCACGAAGCGGCGCCGCTGCTCGAGCGCAGCCGCTCGGCCCTGCGCCGCGACGCCGAGGAGAGCCGGCGGCTGGCCGAAGAGGCTCTGGGGCGGCTGGCCGACCAACCCGACCCCGACCTCCTCGTGCTCGCGCACATCCAGCTGTGCGAGTACCACTCCGAGCGCAGCCGCGAACAGGCCCTGCGGCACATCCAGCTGGCGCAGCCGCACCTTGCCGCGCTGCGCCGACCGGCCCTGCGCGCGGGCGTGCTGGCCTGCGAGGGCGAGATCCACGAGTACGCGGGCGACAACGCCCAGGCCGCCGCGCTTTACGTGCAGGCCGTGACGGTGGCCGAGGCCCAGCGCGACGACGAGTTCCTGGCCGAGGCGCTCTACCGCCGCGGCTACCTGCTCGGCCTGCAGAGCGAGTTTGCCGCCGGTCTGGTGGATCTTCAGCGCGCCAACGCGCTCTTCGAGCGCCTGGGCCTGACCGAGCAGGCCATGCTGCCGGTCAACGGCATTGCCATCGTTTACAACCGGCTCGGCGACTACGAACAGGCCCGCCAGTATTTCGAGGCCACGCTGCGCAAGCAGCAGGCGGCGGGAATGCTGCGCGAGCAGGCCATCACCCAGCACAACCTTGCGCGCGTGCTCGAGAACCTGCAGGACTGGGACGCCGCCCAGCGCGGCTTCGAGCAGGTGCTGGCCCTGTCGCGCGAGCTGCGCTACCCGCGCGGCGAGGCCTACGCGCTGCGCGGCCTGGCCAGCGTGCGCAACGCGCGCGGCGCGCCCGCCGAGGCCCTGGTGCTGATCAACCGCGCGGCGTCGATCCAGCGCGACCTTCCCGACGAGCGCCTGCGTGCCAACCTGCAGGTGCAGCGCGGCATCGCCCTGCGCCTGCTGGGCCGACCCAGCGAGAGCCTCGCGCCGCTCAACGAGGCGATCGAGGTGTTCGTGCGCGCCGACTCGCTCGCCGAGCGCGCGGCAGCGCACTCGGCGCTCGCGGCCTGCTACGTCGACATGGGCGACTGGAAGAGCGCGCACGAGCAGCAGGTGCAGTTTCACGCCGCCTCCGATGGTCTGCTGCGGCGCCAGCTCGATCAGAGGCTCGCGACGCTGCGCATCCAGTTCGACAGCGCCGCCAAGGACAAGGAGAACGCCCTGCTCACGCGCGAGAAGGAGGCGGCCGACCGCGAGCTCGCGGCCGGCAAGCGCATGGCGCGCCTGCAGGCCGTGGTGATCGTGCTCGCCGTCCTGCTCGCGCTGCTCGCCGGCGCTCTGGCCTGGCGCCACCGCCGCGACAGCCGCACCATGCACGAGCTCGCGCACACCGACGAGCTCACCGGCATGTCCAACCGGCGCCGGGCGCTGGGGCGCGCGAGCGAGATGCTCTCGGCGCCGGACGTACAGCTGGCACTGATGATCGTCGACATCGATCACTTCAAGACCATCAACGACGAACTCGGCCACCTGGTGGGCGACGACATCCTGCGGGCGATCGCCGAGGTCCTGCGCAGCGTGGTGCGCGAGCCCGCGGCTCTCGGCCGCCTCGGGGGCGAGGAGTTCGTGATCCTGCTGCCCGGGGCCGACGCGGCGAGCGCGCGCCGCCTGGCCGAGCGCGTGGTGAGCGAAGTGCGTGCGCTCGATGTCTCGCGCTGGCTGCCCGGCAGGCGGGTGACCGTGAGCATCGGCCTGACGCTCGCCGGCCCGCAAGACACGGTGAGCGTGCTGCTGCGTCGCGCCGACGAGGCGATGTACCGCGCCAAGCACAGTGGCCGCGATCGCGTGGAAGCGACCTTCGAGGCGGGTCCGCAGACGGTGCCGCTCGGCGCCTGACGCGGCCGCCTCAGGCCGTGGCCGCGTCGTCGCGCCGTGCCAGCGCCGCGGCGACCGCCGCATCGGCCTCGTGGACCTCGCCCCAGCCCTCACGCCGCAGGCGCTCTGCCTCGGCCGCCTCGGGGGCGAGGATGCGCACGCGGATGGCCGGCTGGAGCGCGCGCGCAGTTTCGATCATGTGCCGCGCGGCCAGCATGTCGGGCACGGTGATGATCAGCAGCGCGGCGCGTGCCACGTGGGCCTGGATCAGCACCGCCGGCTCGGCCGCATCGCCCACCACCGCGGCGACTCCCGCCTGGCGCAGCTGCTCGACGCGCTCGCGCAGACGCTCGGCCACGACCACGCGTTCGCCACGGTCGCGCAGTGCGGTGAAGACACGCCGCCCCACTCGTCCGTAGCCCACCAGCAGCACGTGCCCCGTGAGCGCCTCGCTCGGCACCGAGGCCGGCAGGCTGGCCAGCGGATCGGGACGCGCCTCGAGCCGCCGCGCCAGCGCCGAGCGCGTCCGCAACCAGGACTGCAGCGGCGCGATCGCGCGGAAGCAGGCGCTGTTGGCCGCGATCGACACCAGCGCCCCGGCCACGATCAGGCTCTGTGCCTGCGGCGTCAGCAGCCCCAGCGACACGCCGAGCGCCGCGAGGATGAACGAGAACTCGCCGATCTGCGCCAGGCTCACCCCGACCGTGAGCGCGGTGTTGAGCGGATAGCGGAAGGCGAGCACCAGGGCGATGGCCGCGAGCGTCTTGCCGATCATCACGATGGCCACCACGGCCAGCACGCGCAGCGGCTCGTCGACCAGCACGCGCGGGTCGAAGAGCATGCCCACCGACACGAAGAACAGCACGGCGAAAGCGTCGCGCAGCGGCAGCGACTCGTCGGCCGCGCGCCGGCTGTGGGGCGACTCGCGCAGCATCATTCCGGCGAAGAAGGCGCCGAGCGCGAACGACACCCCGAACAGGCTCGCCGCGCCGAAGGCAAGCACGAGCGCCACGGCGATCACGCACAGGGTGAAGAGCTCGCGCGAGCCGGTGCGCGTCACCCACAGCAGCAGGCGCGGCAGCAGGCGCCGGCCCACGAGCAGCATCAGCGCCACGAAGGCGGCCACCTTGGCCAGCGTCAGTCCCACGGCGCCGAGTGCCGCGCCACCCGAGCTCGCGCTGCCGGCCTGCAGCGCCACGGCCAGGGCGGGCAGCAGCACGAGCACGAAGACCATCACCAGGTCCTCGACCACCAGCCAGCCCACCGCGATGCGGCCATTGACCGAGTCGAGCACGCCACGCGCCTCGAGTGCGCGCAGCAGCACCACGGTGCTCGCCACCGACAGCGCCAGCCCGAACACGAGCGCCGCGGCGATCTCCCAGCCCCAGGCCAGCGCCACCCCGGCGCCGAGCGCGGTGGCCACCGCGATCTGCACCATCGCCCCCGGCACGGCGATGCGCCGCACGCGCAGCAGGTCACGCACCGAAAAGTGCAGGCCTACGCCGAACATCAGCAGGATCACGCCGATTTCCGCCAGCTGCTGAGCCAGCCCGATGTCGGCAACGAAGCCCGGCGTGGCCGGCCCGATGGCGATGCCGGCCGCGAGGTAGCCCAGCAGCGGCGGCAAGCCCAGGCGGGCCGCGCCGAGTCCGAACACCAGCGCGAGGCCGAGCGCGGCCACCAGGGTGGTGATGAGGTCGATGTCGTGCGGCATGCGCGAGCCCCGGAGCTTGCCTGGATGCTCGCACACGAGGGCGGCGCCGCACCGCGCGGGATAGTCCCAATCGCGCGCGCCGCGGCGCGCATCGCAAGATGCGTTCGCCTGGACGGGCCCCTCTGGCGAGCGCATGGCTCGCGATGTCGTCCGGCGCAGCGACGACACGCAGCGAGGCCCCGATATGCACCCCCAGGCGCACCCCCTCCTTCCCCCGAATCCGAGCAGGCACACGCGCGCAGGCGTGCGCTCGGTCACCCGGAGTCCGACATGAAGACCTATCCCTGCAACAGCCCCCAGGCGGTCGCGCACGTGGTCTCGATCGCCATGCTCGTGGACGCGAGCTACCACCCCAAGGAAGTGTCGGCGCTCGACCATGCCCGCGCCTTCGAGCGCCTCGGGCTGAGCCGCGAGGAATTCCTGGGCATTGCGCGCGACAGCTTCACCACGCTCATGACCAGCCTGCGCCGGCCCGGCCCCTACGGCCTGCTCACGGGCGAGGAAGTCGATCTCGTGCTCGACACCGTGCAGGACGGCGCACAGCGGCGGCTGGCCTTTGAACTGGTGATGGAACTGCTCCCCGCCGACGGGCAGGTGCGTCCGGTCGAACTCGCCCTGGTGCACCGCCTGCAAGAGCGCTGGGAGATCGGCAGCGGCCTCGACGGCGCGCGCCGAGTCTTGCACTGACTATCCGGGAGCAACCCCATGAACAAGTGGATGTGGACCTTCGCCCTGCTCGCGCTTGCGCTGTGGACCCTGCTCGCCTGGGGCATTCATGCCCTGGTTGCGGGCGGCGGCGACTGGCTAGGGCAGTGGCTTGCGCCGGTGCTCGCGCCCGAGTGGGAAGCCCTGAGCGTCACGGCGCTGGCGTGGGGCGAGCGCCTGGGCGTGGTGGTCGTGTGGGCGGTGTGGGCGCTGGGTGGCCTGGCCACGCTGGCGGCCGTGACACTGGTCAGCGGCGTGTGGCGCATCGCGCGCGGTCGCGAGTTGCCTGCCTGGCTGC